>CAZJEA010000078.1:0-10657 GCA_964544895.1 uncultured Bacteroides sp.
CTTTTCTGCGACTGGAATTCTCACGTTTCAAGAGAAAACATGGTGCACGCCGACCTTACATTGGCTCTGGGTGCTCCACGTTTATCGTTTATGATTGAAGACAACGCGAAAGTTGTTGGCGAATGGAAGGTTCTCGACGTAGGATTAAGCCGTAAAGCCATACGCGAGTCGCCATACACATTCTACATAATGGAGCGCAACACCTTGCGTCAATTTCTGCCAGCACGCGATCTCTTTGCATCTAAAGCAGACTTTGGCAGTGCACTAATCTTTGCCGGCTCACAAGGCATGATGGGAGCAGCAATTTTAGCAGCACGCGGAGCATTACGTTCAGGAGCAGGGAAAGTAACAATTCACTCTGCCGGCTGCGGAATGCCAATTGTGCAGATAGCAGAGCCCTGTGCAATGTTCAGAAGCGATGTTAACGGCCAATACATCACACAAATAGAGAATGTAGAGAGCTATACATCAGTGGCAATAGGGCCCGGCATTGGCACTTCAGACAAGACAATTGCCGCACTTGAGACATTCCTTAAGATAAGAAACTCAAAAGGTGAACCGGTAATACTCGATGCAGATGCACTTAACTGTATAGCGAAAAAACCGTTATTATTAAACTACGTGCCGGTTTTGTCTGTTATCACCCCACATGCAGGCGAATTTGACAGAATATTTGGCGAACAGCCATCACATGAAGCGCGCTTACGCAAGGCGATAGAAGTAGCTAAATATCACGAGATAATAATCGTGCTCAAAGGTAGATTCACCGCCATTGTGCGCCCGGATGGAAAAGTGTTCTTCAACTCTTCAGGCTGCCCCGCCATGGCAACTCCGGGCAGCGGAGACGTTCTCACCGGCATGATAGCCGGACTAATGGCACAAGGCATCAAACCGGAGAAAGCGACATTTATAGCATGCTATGTGCATGGCGTAGCCGGCGAATTGGCAGCAATAGAACACGGAGATTACGGTGTGACCGCTACAGATATAGCAAATAACATTGGACGCGCAATTGTAAAGATAACAGAGTAAATACACGATTATGCGTAAATTAATAATACCTCTCATTATCGCAACGACAAGCGTGCTACCTGTCGCTGCGCAAACAACCCAAAAACTCACAGCGAGCAAAGCAACTGAATATGGATTGACATACACACTGCCAAATACAGTTGTTGACATTACTCTCGAAGTGGAGCATATTGTCACCAAGCCAGGTGAGTTTTCAAACTATGCCAACCGCTATTTGGGTTTAACTGATGTTATACGCACCGAAGATGAACAAGTTAGCATAAAAAGTGTCACTATCACCGAACACGGTGTTCCCAATGCCGACAACAGATGGCTTGCACAATTTAAAAGCGGAGCGCAGACCTCAATGGTTCTCACCTCAGCCGGACTACCATTGGCCATCAACAATGATGATGTAAAGCTACCGTCTCAGCCATCATTGCCAACCCCCGTAGAAGCGCAACCAACAGCGCTTGAAACCGAAGCAGCTCAACATGCCATAACGCTTGAGATGACGCGAAGCACATCACTATCGAAAAAAGCTGAATTGGCAGCACAACGCATATTTGAACTTAGAGAGCAACGCAACGAACTAATTAGCGGAAATGCAGATAATATGCCGCCAGACGGAGCAGCTTTACAAGTAGCGCTCAAAGCTCTTGCCGAGCAAGAAGCTGCACTAACTGCAATGTTTGCCGGAACGACACAAAAATACACAGAAGTTTCGACAGTTAGCTATCAGCCCCAAAACGAGAGCCGACAAAATGTTGTAATAGCTCGCGTATCACCGGTAGATGGAGTTGTCGGAGTTAACGATATGTCAGGCATTCCGGTTTTACTTTCAATAGACGTTGTAAGCGAAGGAAAACTTCCGCTAAATGAAAAAGGCGAAGAAAAGAAATTTCCGAAAGGAGGAATTGCATACACGATCCCTGGTACTGCTGACATAACAATTTCGTATGATGGCAAAACACTCAAAAAAGCGACAGTCGAGTTAGCACAATTAGGCTGCACATTTGGCATCGATCCATCGTTGTTTACCGACAAAAAAGCACCTTCATACGTAGAATTTTCGCCTGTTACCGGAGCAATTGTCAAGCTCGACACGATAAATTAAATTCGATACACACTAACCTTTTTACCCTTTATCTTATTTATGCTGCACAAATCTATGATTTACGCAGTGTTAATGCTATGCAATTACACTGCTTATGCCAAATTTAACAACACAATAACTAACATAGTCAATGCTTTGTCCGAGGCAAGAAATACAGTCGGAAGCATTGACTATATTGTTTCTTTGCCTTCTTCTATAGAGCCCGTCAAGTACAAGATTGAATATGAGACTTATAACAACCCATCAGATACGCTACTTAGTTACAGCTACTTAATAGAGTGGCAAAACTCCGGCAACAACGGGTTTAGCGCATATTTCAACGGGCACCACTACCGCTTTCGAGACATTAAATTGCAAGAATATCACTTTCAAAACCAGCCGGAGCTATTTATAGGTAAATACGCAGTGCAAAATCAAGCCCAATTTGCGAACATCTTACCTCCAGCCATCGGCAAATACTTGAGTGATATGCAAGCCGATAGTTCTTACACATACGACGTCAATACAGCGAATGATATAATCACAGTTTCAGGAGTTGAAAATGTGCGAGGCCACGCTGCAGCATTATTTGAATACGCCTTTGATAGTAAAACTCTAATGCCACTAACGGCAAACATTACATACAACCCAGCGAGCATTAGCGAACAAACAGTAACAGCATATTTTCAAAACGTCCAAACGCCACAATCAATTTTACTTGATGAAGATATGCTCATTTCAAAATATCCGGACGTCTTTGATAAATTCAGAACATCAAACTTCAGGGTTGAAAACCTTGTAGGCAAACGCACGCCGGCATTTTCAGCCATGACTAAAGATCATAAACGATACAACTTTGATGGCGATACTCTACGAGGCGTCCCCACCCTAATGGTATTTGTTGATTCCGAAATTGGGGCGACTAGAGATGTGATAAAAGAAATACGAAAGGCAATGACATTGTCGCCTCAAGACTTCAATGTGATCTACGCTTTTAAAGACGCTGATGCTGAGTATTTTGTCACAAACTTCAATCAAGTACTCACAAACGAAACCATTCTTGTTTCTACAAAAGCTATGGCTAGAGATTTTGGAGTCACCGCTACTCCCACCCTCATTTTTTGTACTCGAAATAATATCATACACGATGTTATTGTCGGTGTCAACAAAAACATATCCTCAATTGTTATACAAGAAATGGCTCTTTGCGACAATGAAGCCAAATCAGAGAAGATAGATTATATAAAACGAGAAAACCATACCACAAAAATGGAAACTGTTTACTTTAAAGGGACTCCTTGCCACACCTACGGTAAAATACCGGCTGTAGGCGAAAAAGCGCCATGCTATAACTTCGTTAACACGGAGATGAAAGAAATACAATGCTACGATTTTCAAGACAAACGTGTTGTACTTAACATTTTCCCGAGCATAGACACACCGGTTTGTGCCGCGTCAGTGCGCAGATTTAATCTTGAGGCAGCAAATCTTGATAACACAGTAGTAATCTGCGTATCTATGGATCTTCCTTTTGCCGGGCAACGATTTTGTGCTGCCAACAATATCAACAACGTTATAGTAGCATCTGCGTTTAGGTCACTAACGTTCGCTCAAAAATATGGGCTACAGCTTGTTGATGGCACACTAGCAGGTCTTTTAGCACGCGCAATAATTATCTTGGATGAGCACAGACAAGTGCTGTACACACAACTCGTACACGAACTCACAGACGAGCCGGACTACGCTGAAGCGCTACAAGCACTTACAAAATAAAATAATAAGTTTTGCACATAAAATAATACTTATTTACGGATTTTTTCGTAACTTTGCCCCAAATTTTAGGCAAAGCAATGAAAAAAGAAGTGACTTACAATGGGCTAACATTTGAGCCCTATATCTCACGTGAACAAATAGATGCTCGCATCTCTGAATTGGGTCGCGAAATCACTCGCGACTGCGCTGATAAAATGCCTCTGTTCATCTGTGTTCTGAACGGGGCATTTCCTTTTGCCAGCGACCTTTTCAGAGCATTCGACGGCGATGGTGAAATAACTTTTATCCGCTTAAAAAGCTATGAAGGGACCGGCTCTACCGGTGTCGTTAAAGAAGTTCTCGGACTTAAAGAAGACATTAAAGGTAGAACAGTTATCGTAGTCGAAGACATAGTTGATACAGGTAACACGATAGCAAAACTTCTAACAGACTTGAAAGCCAAAGAGCCAGCAGAAATAAAAGTAGCCACCTTGTTGTTTAAGCCGGAGGCTCTTCAAGTTCCTGTCAACCCGGACTACGTTGGTTTTGAAATTCCGCAAAAGTTTATCATCGGATTTGGATTAGACCTAGATGGTTTAGCACGCAACCTCAACGACATCTACTCTCTCAAAGATGAGAATAAATAAAACACATAACTATTAATACTACAACCTATTCACCACATGTTGAATCTCGTTATTTTCGGTGCCCCCGGTAGCGGTAAAGGCACACAAAGTGAACTATTAATCAAACGTTACGGATTGTATCATATCTCTACCGGCGAAGTTTTGCGTAGCGAAATCGCTAAAGGTTCGCAACTCGGCAAAACAGCAAACGACTACATTTCAAAAGGTAGCCTCATCCCCGATGAACTTATGATTGACGTTTTGGCAAGCGTACTCGACAACAATAAAGAGCTTACGAGCAAAGGTGTTATTTTCGACGGCTTCCCCCGCACCATTCCTCAAGCCATCGCTCTCAAAAAGATGTTGGCAGAACGCGGCACCGAAGTACACGCCGTAGTTGGACTTGAAGTAGCCGACGACGAACTCGTAGATCGTCTAATCAAACGTGGTAAAGAAAGTGGTCGTGCAGATGACAATCTTGAAACCATCAAAAAGCGTCTCGAAGTTTACCACAGCCAAACATCACCTCTAAAACAGCACTACACCGAAGAAGGCAACTACTATGCAATTGAAGGCGTTGGCGCTGTAGATTCTATTTTCGCTTCAATAGCCGAAATACTCGACAAGTTAGCTTAAGCAAAACTTAACGCGTCGGTTTAGCGTTTCGACTTAAATAAAAAATACGCTAATATGCAACAGTTGCACTTAACAAAGATTTACGAACAGTCGTTTCGTGAAAATTTTGACCTACCATGTCTCACAGACTATGGAACAGGCGAAACATTAACCTATGGTGACTTTGCCCGACGCATCGCTCGACTACACCTGCTTTTCAGTAAAGCAGGTGTTAAACCGGGTGATCACATCGCTCTTTTAGGGAAGAACAATTTAAATTGGGTTTGCGTTTTTATGGCCACCATTACTTACGGTGCCGTAATCGTTCCGATACTTAGCGACTTCAACCATAACGACGCACAACACATAGTTAACCACTCCGATTCGATTTTACTTTTCGTCAACCAAAACATATATGAATCGTTAAGTTTTGACGAAATGCCCAACATACGCGCCGTCTACTCGCTAGACAAATATATATGCATAGACCAGCGCAAAGACGAGTGTGACTATTCATTAGCTCTTCAAAATCTAACACAATCTTTTGATGAAAAGCTCCAACACACTTTCAATAAAGACGATATAAGCTATCCGGATGTTGCTGACGATGCGCTTGCGCTCATCAATTACACATCAGGCACAACCGGGTTTTCTAAAGGCGTTATGCTGTCACATCGCTCTCTTTGGGGCAATGTGGTTTTTGGTGCACAATCTAAGCTACATTTCAAAGGGTCGAGAGCATTATCGTTTTTACCGCTTGCTCACGCCTATGGCTGCGCATTTGACCTACTCACGCCTTTAGCAGTAGGCACACACGTCACAATACTCGGGCGTACGCCAACTCCAGCCGTATTAATGAAAGCTTTTGCTCAAGTAAAGCCGTCGCTGATTATTTGCGTGCCACTTATACTTGAAAAAATATACAAAAAGATGATACTGCCAATGCTAAAAAAGCCGGCTATGCGCATGGCTTTGGCTATACCATTTGCAGATCGTGCCATTTACCCGCTCATTCGCGAAAAACTTATAAATGCGTTTGGTGGGGAATTTGAAGAAGTAATAGTTGGCGGAGCACCTCTTAACAACGAAGTTGAAGAGTTTTTGAAGCGTATAAAATTTCCTTTCACTGTTGGCTACGGCATGACCGAATGTGGGCCACTCATAAGCTACACGCCATGGCGCCAATTCATTGTTAGTTCGTCAGGTCACACTCTTGACGGATTTATGGAAGCAAAAATTGAAGGGAATCCGGGTGAGCCGGGTGAAATTTGTGTACGCGGCACAAACATAATGTGCGGATACTACAAAAAACAAAATATCACTGACCAAACTATAGATTTAGACGGTTGGCTTCATACCGGCGACATGGGTACACTCGGCGGTGATGACAACAAAACTATATTTATTCGCGGGCGATATAAAACAATGATTCTTACCGCTAACGGTCAGAACATTTATCCGGAAGAGATAGAAGGGAAACTCAACAATATGACTTACGTTGCTGAGAGTTTGGTTATAGAACGCGACGGCAAGCTTGTAGCGCTCATATTTCCTGATAGCGAACAGGCTGACAACAACGGTATCTCTGACGAAGAAATGCCTGAAATTATGGAGGCAACTCGCAAAGAGGTGAATAAGCTTCTTGCTCCCTACGAACAGATCACTAAAATCCAATTAATGCCAGGCGAATTTGAGAAAACACCCAAACGCTCCATCAAGCGATTTCTTTACTCATAAGCACAAACTTAACAGCTTACTTTCTGAGGCCAAAGAGCCACACTTCAAGGAAGTGCGACGTGCGCAGAATGTTGCTGCACAGGAGGCATAACGAAACTATGCCCAATGCTATTGCCAAGGAAACAGCTAGTTTAAGTATGACCATATGCGCAGGCCAAAGCTGCACGAACCAACCGGTTTGCCAAAGCTGTGGCATAAAGAACATATGCATCATATAAATGTCAAGCGTACGCTTTCCGGTGAAGCGAAGGAAACGTGCCACACTTGCATCAGTGCTAAAATATTCACGACGTGAATGAAAGAATGTCAGCACCATAAATAAACCGGCATAGCGGTGTAAAACCCCTTGTGTTAGATATTCTGAGAGAGTAGCCGGAGTGTGATAATTTCCACTATAGAAATAGAAACAGCCGCCAACGAACAGCAAAATCACAATAGTGCGAAATGCATCGTTATCGAAGACTTTCTCAAATTTCAACCAATGGCGACGAACCAATATGCCAGTAGCGAAAAATTGGAAATAAATAATTATCTGATGCCACGAAAGCATAACGCCTAAGCCATCTTTAAATATATAAAGTCCGAAGAATAGCGATATAACACTTAAGGCAATAAGGCAAACATCGACGATATTGCGGTTTATCAGACGCGATAGCAAATTTAATGCAATATAGAGCAAAAACATTTGGAAGAGCGCTATCGTAAACCAAAAATAGCCATAACCATTAACCATATCAAATATCGGCAGATGCTTCACCATTTGGTAAAGCATAAAGAAAATTGTTGTGCACAACACTTGAGCACGTGTTTTGCGAACGACAATATCAGCGACGACATTTGCGGTCCAACGATCGAACGATTTATAAGCAAAAAAACCGCTAACAAAAAAGAATAATGGCATACGGAATGACATCAAAACAGATGCCAACGGATTACCATCCCAATAATTGGGACTCATCGACAAAAATACGTGAGAGAGTACGACAAGAATCATTGACAACCCTCTGAGCGCGTCAATATAGTTAATACGTGGTGCCGACTGCACCGGTTTTATGTTATCAGCCATTATTGGTTTATTATTGTTTACTTTGACGCTCTAAAATAAAGAGCGACTGCGATTATTGAGTAGACAAAGTTTGGTATCCACATAGCTATCAACGGAGAAGTCAAGCCCGATAGAGCGAACGTCTGCGTCACAGTCATAAAAAGGATATAGCTAAACGACAGCACCAATCCGATACCAATATTCAAGCCCATGCCACCTTTTACTTTGCGCGAAGACAGCGACATACCTATGATTGTTAGGATGAATGCCGCAGCAGTCATAGCAAAGCGTCTATGATACTCCACTTCAAACGACTGAATATTACCAACGCCACGCAGCTTCTGTCGGTTAATATAATTCACCAACTGCGGAGTTGTCAACTTTTCATGGTCGTTTGCAGAGATTAGGAAGTCGCGCGGCTCAAAAGGGATTACCGTATCAAGTTGATTACCTTTACGTATAAACTCGCGTCCTTTCTTAAAATCGCGTATGACATAGTCGTAAACGCGCCAAGAATAGAGCGTATCCCAAGAGACAGTCTGAGCGGTAAGACGAGAGACCAAACATTTTTGAGAGTCAAACGATTCTAGAGAAAATTTAGCTCCGCTCTTCGAAATATTATCGTAGCGGCTCATATATGCTATCTCATTAGGTGCGACCATCAACATAATGTTTGCGCCATAATCCACGCGCTTATTCTTAACATATTTATCTTGATAAGCAATACGCTTCACGTTAGCGGGAGGAATAATGTATGCCGAAAGCACGAAAGTCGACGCGGCAATGATCGCGGCACCAATCATATACGGTCTGAGCAATCTGCGAAAACTCATTCCGGTTGACAGCATAGCTATAATTTCACTATTACCTGCTAGCTTAGATGTAAAAAATATGACAGCAATAAAGGTGAATAGCGGAGCGAACTGGTTTGCAAAATAAGGCAAGAAATTTAGGAAGTAGTCTTTCATCGTCTCAGAGAAAGGAGCTTTCAAGAAAGCATCTAACTTCTCATTAATGTCGAAGACTACAATAATAGCCAGCAGCAAGATTATAGCAAAAACATACGTGCCCAAAAATTTGCGCAATATATACCTATCAAGTATTGTAAGGCTCAAAAATCTCGGCAAACGAAATTTCTTTTTATGTTTCACAGGGGCTACTGGTTGCGTAGCCTCTGCCTCAATCACTTTTTTCTTTTTAAATTTTAGTTTCATTGGATTATAATCGTCGAGCTAGACGCTGCACCATATCCGTTTTCCAAGCGTGGAAATCGCCGGCAAATATATGCTTGCGTGCTTCGCCTACCAACCAAAGGTAAAATGCAAGATTATGAATTGAAGCTATCTGCAATGCTAACAGTTCATCGCTAATGAACAAATGTCTAAGATATGCTCTTGAATAAACGCGATCTACGTACGATGGGCCATCTTCCCAAATTGGCCTGAAATCATTAGCCCATTTTTTGTTGCGCATATTCATAGTTCCTTCCGGGGTGAAGAGCATGCCATTGCGACCGTTACGTGTTGGCATAACGCAGTCCATCATATCTACACCTCGGTCAATAGCCTCAAGTATGTTTATTGGTGTTCCAACACCCATCAAATAACGAGGACGATCAGTAGGGAGCACTTCATTAACCACATCAATCATTTCGTACATAACTTCTGCGGGTTCACCAACAGCCAAACCGCCAATAGCATTGCCATCAGCGCCAAGCTCAGCGACACGTTGCGCGCTTTCTCTACGCAAATCTGGATATGTGCAACCTTGCACAATAGGGAACCAAGCTTGACGATAGCCATATTTGCCTTCGGTCTCGTTATAGTGTTTCCATCCTCGTTCCATCCAACGCAATGTTAGGTCGAGAGACTTTCGTGCATACGAACGCTCAGATGTGCCGGGAGGACATTCATCTAACGCCATCATTATGTCTGAACCGATAGAACGCTGTATGTCTACAACATTTTCAGGGGTAAATAGATGCTTAGAGCCATCAATATGACTACGGAAATGAGCTCCTTCTTCAGTTAGCTTTCTATTTTCACTTAAAGAGAAAACCTGAAAGCCGCCACTATCAGTTAATATCGGGCGTTCCCAACCATTGAATTTATGCAAGCCACCGGCTTGTTCTATTATTTCAATGCCGGGACGAAGATATAAGTGATATGTGTTACCTAAAATAATTTGTGCTTTAATATCATCACGCAATTCATGCATATGTACACCCTTGACAGTGCCAAGCGTGCCTACAGGCATAAATATCGGGGTCATTATTTGCCCATGGTCAGTGGTGATTAAACCAGCACGGGCGTTGCAGTCGGTTGAATTAGCTTGAAGCTCAAAAGTCATAATATAGAGAATTGTTCAATCAGAGACAAAATTACAAAAAATATTTCACCTAGATGAACTTATTAGTATAATTAACTATACACTACAATTAAAATAACAAGTATAGCTACCGTCTCTTCTTACAATGACAATTTTTAACCTTTTGTTATCTAGCTAAAAGTCAGTGCCAATGCATTTACCAATGGACTCTCAGAGCAAAAAAATAGCAAAAACATTTTCGTATTTAAAAAATTCTTCCTACCTTTGCAACCGCAAACGAGAAAACAACTCGCAAGCACAACTAGGAGATTCGCTAGCTCAGCTGGTAGAGCACAACACTTTTAATGTTGGGGTCCTGGGTTCGAGCCCCAGGCGGATCACAAAAAGATAGCGTAGATTCGCTAGCTCAGCTGGTAGAGCACAACACTTTTAATGTTGGGGTCCTGG
>CAZJEA010000079.1:0-8344 GCA_964544895.1 uncultured Bacteroides sp.
CAGTGTCGCCTTCTTTAACAGCTTCGCCAAGATAGTGAACATACAAGAACTTACCGGCTTCAGCCTTGAATTGTTGTCCTTGAATTTCTACGATTGCGTACATTTAATGTATTTAAAACTAAAGAGTTAACCCGTCGGGCGGCCAATGATTTGTTATTCATTTGCTCTTATACTTGAGCCCGGTCCGGAAAAATTGCCCACAAAGTTACTCATTCTCTTTTAATTAGCAAAATTTTCTTCTGGTTTTTTGCGTATTTTTTTGTTTGTTGGTCGGTAGGTCTGTATTTTAGTTTATGCTTTTTATATTAACAATTGTCATTTTGTCTAAAAATAAACTTTCGTATAGACCTTAAATTTGCTCGTTTCTGCTTTTTGATGTATCTTTGTCTTTCAAATCGCAATGAACGACGTTTTATACATACTACCACGTGCAATAGCTATTGGCATACTGATCTCTGCTCCTATGGGTCCGATTGGTATGCTCGTAATCCAACGCACCCTCAGCAAGGGACGTTGGCCCGCTTTTTTTACCGGCATAGGTGCTGCATTCAGCGATTTGTTCTATTGCCTGCTCACCGGACTAGGCATTAGTTTTATTACAGATTTTATCGAGCAAAATCAATTCGTTCTTCAAATAGTAGGCAGCATAGTTTTGGCTGCATTCGGATTTTATCTATTTCGCAAGAACCCTACACGCTCATTGCACACAAGCGATGTTCCCACTAATAATTATTGGAGTGACGTAGTTACCGGATTTTTCTTGACTTTCTCTAATCCGCTAATACTGTTCTTTATTATCGGTTTGTTCGCTCGATTTAATTTTGTACTGCCCGACTTTACGTTATATCACTATGTTATAGCCTATTTGTTCATATTTTGTGGCGCTTTATTGTGGTGGTATCTAATTACCACTCTTGTAAATCGTCTGCGAAGCCGCTTCAATGTGCGCTCACTGTGGGTGCTAAATCGCATAATCGGTAGCGTGCTCATTATTATGGCTGTGGCAGGTGTATTGATGGCAATATTAGAATAAAAATTTCATTGGTTATGAAAACAATATCTGCTCCTTACGTTCCTCAACTCGACACTTTAGATAATGCTGACGACATCAGCACAATGCTCGAAAATCATGGCACACGCAGCCAAATAAACGAAATAAACTGGCCGGATAAATTTCCGTATGCACCGTTGGCAACATTCACCATCGCACATTCTGACACTGCTATTTATATTGACTTTTTTGTGCGTTGCAACTATCTGCGCGCCGAAAATGTGGCGAACCAATCGCCGGTGAGTGACGACTCGTGTGTGGAATTTTTTGTATCGCCCACATGTGACAGCCTTTATTGGAACTTTGAGTTTAACTGCATTGGTGCTGTTAACTCAAGCCATCGTCGCATACGCAAGGATAAAACCCCGCTCACTGATGAAGAGATTGCTCGCATACGCCGCTATGCATCGTGTGGCACTCGTCCGTTCCGCGAAATGGAAGGAATGTTCGCTTGGAATATCATTGTTGCAATCCCTCTCGACTTGATGAACGTGCACTATGAGGGTAAGCCCATTGAAATGCGTGCCAATTTCTACAAAATAGCAATAGCAACGTCGGCACCGCACTATTTGAGCTGGAATCCGATTAATAGCGAAGAACCTGATTTTCACCGTGCTGTTGACTTCGGCCGACTTATCTTGGAATAGTTTCGCTTTTTTTCGTGAAAAAATATGCCGAAATTCTTGCATAGTTCAAAAAATATAGTGAACTTTGCAGCGCAAATAAACGCAAGGCGATTTAGTGTAGTGGCCTAGCACGCCACCCTCTCAAGGTGGAGACTCGGGTTCGATTCCCGAATTCGCTACACACATCATTCGAGCAGCATCTTTTTCCGATGTTGCTCGTTTTTTTCTGTCATTAAATGAACTATTATTGAATAAAATTTTTAGTTGTAACTACTAACAATTTTCTTTTCGACGTATTTTTGACATTTTTTTTGTAAATTTGTAGTCAATACCAAATTTCTCTGCTAATAACAATGAGCAACGACGACAATATAAATGACGAATTGACCGACATTCCTGTCGGTGACGATGAAAATAAATTACCATCAAAACCATATACATCGGGTGGTGATGTGCCCCGTCACCGTCTGCAAGGCATGTACCAAAATTGGTTTTTGGAATATGCCTCTTACGTTATACTCGAACGAGCTGTTCCGCACATTGATGACGGACTAAAACCGGTGCAACGCCGCATACTCCACGCTATGAAGACTCTCGATGACGGCCGATTTAATAAGGTTGCTAACATCGTAGGTAGTACTATGCAATACCACCCTCATGGCGATGCTTCTATTAAAGATGCTCTCGTTCAACTGGGTCAAAAAGATTTACTTGTAGAGACGCAAGGTAACTGGGGTAATATACTTACCGGTGCCGATGCGGCTGCAGGTCGTTACATCGAAGCACGTTTGTCGCTCTTTGCTCTTGACGTTTTATATAATCCAAAGGTTACAGAATGGACTCTTAGTTACGATGGTCGTAAGAAAGAACCTGTAACATTGCCGGCTAAATTTCCGCTGCTTCTAGCTCAAGGTGCTGAAGGTATTGCGGTGGGCTTGGCTTCTAAAATTTTGCCTCACAACTTTAACGAAATTCTCGATGCTGCTATCGCTTATTTGCGTGGCGAAGATTTTGTGCTTTATCCCGATTTCGTTACTGGCGGTTTTATTGATGTTAGTAAATATAACGATGGCGAACGAGGCGGTGTAGTAAAAATACGCTCAAAAATTGAGAAAGTAGATAACCGCACTCTTGCCGTTACAGAAATACCTTTCGGCAAAACAACCGGCACACTAATCGACTCAATACTTAAGGCATTCGAAAAAGGCAAAATAAAAATTCGTAAGGTTGAAGATCTTACGGCTGAGCAACCGCGCATTCTTGTGCATTTATTGCCGGGAACATCCAGCGATAAAGCTATCGATGCATTGTATGCTTTTAGTGATTGTGAGGTTAGCATTTCACCAAACTGCTGTGTCATTAAAGACAAAAAACCTCATTTCATGGGGGTGAGCGATCTTTTGCGCTATAACGTAGATACGACAAAAGATATATTACGACGTGAGCTCGAAATACAGCGCGCCGAGGTGAATGAACTATTGCTTTTTGCGTCACTCGAAAAATATTTCATTGAGAAACGTATATATAAGGATAAAGCTTACGAAGAAGCTCCAAACGTTGATGCGGCTATTGAGCACATTGATCAACGTCTCGATCCGATCAAGCAGAATCTTGTGCGCGAAATCACTCGCGATGACATCCTGAAATTGCTTGAAATAAAGATGAAACGCATACTCAAGTTTAATGCATTTGAAGCTGATCGTCTTATTGATGATTACAATAAGCGTATTGCCGATATTAATGATAAACTTGAGCATCTTGTCGACTATACAATTTCATGGTATCAAGGCCTTAAAGATAAATATGGGCACAACTTCCCACGCCATACTGTCATTAGAGGTTTTGACTCTATCGAAGCTACTCAAGTTGCCGAGGCTAACGAAAAACTTTACATCAATCGTGAAGATGGATTCATTGGCACCGGGCTCAAAAAGGATGAACCTGTTTGCAACTGCTCATCTATTGACGATATAATTATATTCTATCGCGATGGTAGATATAAGGTTGTGAAAGTAAGCGAAAAACTTTTTGTTGGTAAAAATATAATGCACTTAGCTGTTTTCAAACGTAATGATACTCGCACCATTTACAATGCTATTTATCAAAACGGAAAGGGTGGGGTGTACTATATGAAACGTTTTGCTGTTACCGGCGTTACCCGTGACAAAGAGTATAATCTCACTCAAGGCACACCCGGCAGTAAGGTCGTTTGGTTTACAGTCAATAATAACGGTGAAGCTGAAGTTGTCCGTGTAACACTAAAACCCAAAGCACGTCTCAAAACTCTTCAATTTGATATTGACTTCAGCGCTTTAGCAATTAAGGGCCGTCAATCTATGGGAAACCTTGTCACTAAAAACGAAGTGCATAGGTTCTCTCTCAAAGAAAAGGGAACATCTACTTTGGGCGGTTTGAAAGTGTGGTTCGACCCGGATGTGCTTCGACTTAACTACGACGGACGCGGCAATTATCTTGGCGAATTTGTAGGCAATGACCTCGTTTTGGTCATACTTAAAAACGGTGAATATTATACATCGACATACGAGGCTACAAATCACTACGATGATAATATATTGCGCATCGAAAAGTTCCGCCCTCACCATGTGTTTACGGCAGTGCTTAATGATGCAGACCAAGGCTATCCTTATATTAAACGTTTTGCTTTCGAGCCTTCCGCTAAAAAACAGCGATTCCTTGGCGAAAATGAAAAGTCAACGCTAATTGCACTCAGCGATGAAGCCGGTGCTCGTTTCGAGGTGACTTTCGCTGCCCCTGACGATTTCCGCGAGCCCATTATCGTTGATGCTGACTCATTCATCTCTGTAAAATCTCTTAAAGCTAAGGGTAAACGTCTTACTACTTATGCTCTTGGCTCTGTTACTGAAATTGAACCGAACCCCGAAATCTCTCAGGCTCAAGTTGATATGGAAACTGAAGCCGACGATAATACCGTTTCTGAAATACTCGAACCGGACCGTAGCGACCAAGAAGTTCGCGATGAAATAATCGGTCAAGAGCGACTGTTTACTGATGATTAAACGAATTTTCTCTCTCCTGTGTGTTTGCGCTTTCTTCTTCGGCGCAAACGCACAAATTAACGACGAGAAACCTATTAGACCCGTCGTTTCGGCATTTACCGCCGAGTTTGGCACTTCTCACATTGCCGACACATATCTTACTCCGGTTAAATATTCCGGGTATCGTTTTGGCTTGCACTATGAGCGAATGCAGGCTATGAACTTTTCGCCTAAAAATTGGGTTATGCAACTTGATTTCGATATAAATGGCGACCGCGATCAAAACTATGCTAAAAACGCCACAATGTGGAATATGAACATAGATGCTCGTTGGGCTATGATGAGACGTTGGCGCCCATTTGAGTCTGTGCCTAAACTTACTCTTGGCATTGGTCCCGGCACACAACTAAGTCTCGGAGCACTCTATCTTTCGCGCAACGGCAATAATCCTGTTTCTGCTAAGGCTGCATGGACTTTAAATGCTAGCGGATTTGCTTCATATAATTGCCGCATACGCAATCTGCCGATCACTCTACGCTACGAAGCTTCATTGCCGTCTATAGGCGCTTTCTTTGCCCCTGATTATGGCGAGCTTTATTATGAGATTTGGCTCGGTAATCATTCTAATTTGGCTCATGTTGCGTGGTGGGGCAATTATTTTGCCCTTGATAACTATGTTTCTGCCGATTTCCGTTTTGGTGGCACAACGCTTCGCCTTGGCTATCGCAATGAAATACTATCTACGAAAGTGTCAGGCATAGTTTCCGAGCGTATCACTCATGCAGTGTGCATAGGCATTACTACCGAGTGGCTTTCATTATCTTCAAAACGTAAAAATTCTGATAACGTAATCTCTCCACTATACTGATGAAAAATATTTTATACAACATAGCTCTTTTTGTGCTGTGCGCATTTTTGACTTCTTGTCATGATATCGAAGACTACGATAATACAGTTGAAGGCAATTTTGAGCAGCTTTGGACAGCTGTAGATCAACACTATTGTTTCTTCAACGAAAAAAATATTAATTGGGATTCTATTCATACGGTTTATGCCAAGCGTTTGGAGTCAATACAGAGTACAACCGGACTCTTTAATCTCTGCTCTGATATGTTGGATGAGCTTCGTGATGGTCATGTTAATCTGGCAGCGTCGTTCAATACGTCATACTATCGCGATTGGTGGTCTCTTTATCCTCAAAATTATAACGAACGCAATGTATTGCAAAACTATTTGAACTTTACATATCGCACTCTTGGCTATGTCAACTATGGATATCTAATGGATGATATAGGTTATATGCATATATCTTCTTTCGCTTCAGGCATAGGCGATGGCAATATGAGTTCGATATTAAATTATTTCCGCATTTGTCGTGGCTTAATTATCGACGTGCGCGACAATGGAGGCGGCAATCTCGACAACGTTGAAACTTACATCACGCATTTCTTAAAGCAGCGCACGCTTGCCGGATATATATTGCATAAAACCGGAACCGGACACTCTGACTTCTCCGAGCCGTATGCTTATTATTATGACCCTGCACCCGAAGGCTCACAAATGTGGTTGGTACGTCCTATCATTGTGTTAACTAATCGGTCTACTTACAGCGCTGCTAACAATTTTGTTTCAATAATGAAACAACTTCCTAATGTTAAGATTGTCGGAGCAACAACAGGTGGTGGCAGTGGCATGCCATTAACGCTTGAATTAAAATGTGGTTGGACTCTCAGAATGTCAGCTGCGCCAATACTTGATGCTAATGGCAATAGCACGGAGTTTGGTATCGAGCCTACTCAAGGATGTGCTGTTGACATTTCTGCTGAAGATGAAGCTGCAGGTCGCGACTCTATTATAGATTTTGCTATTAATCTTATATACAACTCGTAAGCGCGTAATAGTTAGTAGATTAGCTTCTTTAATATTCTTGCTATGCCACGACCGCCGAAACGAGTATAGAAATATGCTATGCGCCACAAAAATCTATGCCATTTGTTAGTTGTGCATTGCATCGCATCAGTGTAAAGTCTATGCCCGTCGTGCACGCCTTCGCGTACAATTGTAGCTCCTATTATCACCTTTTTTAGCTCCACCCAATCTTTGTGGCTCTCATCAAGCGTAGTGCGAATACTGTCAAGGGCAACGTGATATTTGTCTATGCGTGAAGCATAATTTTTCCCCGTTATAGACCTTTCTTGTGCTTCAACCAATACACTGGGTACCGGCTCTTTAATTTTAAGTATTCGAGGTTTTAATGTCAACATTCGTGCTCCAAGTTCGATGTCATCCCAAATTGACATTTTCGTATTCCAACCTCCAACTTTTCTGAACAACTCTGTGCGAGCCATATATCGTTGAGTTGATAGCGAACCGTGAAATAAATTGTTGTATGCTATATCTTTTGGCTCAAAAGGGAGTATTGCACGCTTTTTGTCCAACCCCAAGTTTGCCACATCCCAGCCTATAATGTCGACGTCGCCATTGTTTTCTGCAGCTGCCATCGCATTTTCTATGTGCGTAGGCAACATGATGTCGTCAGAGTCAAAAAACATTGTCCACGGTGTCGTCACTGCGTTCAATCCGCAATTGCGTGCAAAAGTAGCTCCGGCATTTTTTTCTTCCAACACAGTTATCTTCAGTCGTTCATCGCTGTAAACTTTTGCCAGTGCCTCTAATACTTTCGGTGTCTCATCGTCTGAGTTGTTATCAACCAATATCAATTCAAATGGTCGATAAGTTTGGTCAACAACACTCTCAACCGTCCTTTTTATTAGAGATGGACGATTGTGTACGGGTATAACCACTGATAAAAGTGTTGATCTTTCGTTTTTCATATTTACAAAATTGCATAAAATATTTCGATTTTTCTATCAAAACGTCCACTTTTTTAACATCTATTACATTAATTGAGTTATTTTTTCAATTATTAGGCATTTTCAAAAACTTTTTAGGATTTCACATTGTTTCAATATTGTAACGTAAATGAAACACGAGTGTTACGATCGTTACAACTTATGCTCTAAAATGCTACTTAATTGCTCTAAATGCTTTTTTTATTAACCTAATTAAAACATAACCCCAAATTCAAGTTTGGAGCTATTAAAGGCATTTATAACTGAAACATTCACTAAATAAATTGCCTCATGAAAAAATTTTATCTTTTCACAGCAACTGCTATTGCTTTAATAGCTCACAACATCAGTGCCGACTCTTTCGAATATGGTGCTTATCGTTTTGAAACTAATGCTGACGATGTCAACGACGGCATCGGTGTTACGTTATTGGGATTTTCTTATCAAGTTAATCAGCAAACTGAATCTGCCCTTTTCAACACAGATTTCTTTGAAAACGGCACTTTCGACGTTGGCGATAATACCTATGTCCTCACACAAATTGCTGATAACGCTTTTGCTTATGCCTGGCAACACAAATTCACAGAATTAACTATACCTGCTACAGTTGTAAAAGTAGGCTCAAATGCTTTTGCCGGTGCTTTTACTGAAGAAGGTGTCTCTGACAATAATTACATGTCTTATAAGGCAGTCCTTAATATAAAAGGTGGCACTATTGGTGCAGGTGCATTCCAAAATATTAAATTTAAACGTGTTGTAGTTGATGCCTCTGAGGCTCCTATTACTCTGGTTTATAAA
>CAZJEA010000079.1:8444-10574 GCA_964544895.1 uncultured Bacteroides sp.
CCCGGCGCTTTTTATGGCGTAGGTTATGATGTTGATCCTGAAACTGCCGATCCGTTGCAAAACAATGCTAAACATCAGGCTTGGACTGATATAGGTTATGGCGACTGGGGCAATATTGTATATGACCTCGTTAAAATTCACGTAGCTCCCTATACTCGTACTATTTCCGGCTCATTCAAAAGCATAAACGACAAAAGGTTGGCTCAATATGTCATTGATGTTATGCGCAACACTGAGTGCAGCACCGACGATGCTTACGACAAATCAGTAAATGGCAAAGGATTCCTTCATCAAGGCTGGGATCGTGATTGGGATAAAGCATTTTATTGCTACCGAGATCATACGTCTTCAGATGCAGACAAGAAGATTTACGACAAACCTTGCGGTGATGTGCAAAGCAATTCACCCTATCAAGTGGGTAATTTCTGGTATATAGTTGCAAATTCGTCTATGAACGATGTTATTAACGAAGAAGAAATGGGACCTTATGGCGAACAGGTTATGATCAATATCCCCATCGAGGAATTTATCTTTAACCAGAACTGGCAAAAATACATTTCAAAATGCAATGCCGGTATGGATGAAGATTTGGGTATGCACATTGTTGTTCTTTTCAAAGCAGTGAAAAATGACATCCCTGATGACAACTTTAGTGGCATTTTTACTACAAACCGCGAACAAATGGCCTCACAGACTATGAATGTTCGTGAAGAAGAGGAGTCTGTTTGCATTCAAGTAAATGACATGGTTTATGCCCGTGACATAAAATTCCAAAAATGCACGCTCTCAAAAGAAGGCCTTTACAACACGTACACTGCCGTAAATGATTTTATTCGCAAAGAGTATGGTTCTAATATTGCTGATATGTACAAATCGCATTGGAGCGACATTCAGCGCAATGGCGTTTATCGCGACTGCCGCAGCGAAACTCTCTGCGTGCCTAATGATAATTCAGTAGCAAGATACTACGCAAATGCTATCTCCGATTTCCATACCGACTACGAAGTCCTCGACAATGCGCATTACGAACAACATTCAGTAGCTGCCGGCGAAGAAAACTATTACATCTCATTCTTTGCTAACAAACAACTCCGTGATCAAATGATTAGCTATTTGACTTCGCAAAATTCCAACGATTCGGGACGCCTTCGCGCACACTCTGCTTCTGATAAGCTCACAATGAACAATGGCTTCTGGCTTCAGATGCCCGACATCGAATCAGCCGACGATGTGCACTATGTTTACAAAAACATATACATTGACGAAGTTGGCATTACAACTGATGCCACAGACACTCTTTTTGATGCTGACGACAACGCTCAACCTGTATATTATGATATGCACGGTTACAAAACTCTAAATCCAATTAAAGGCAATTTGTATATTCAAGTGAAAGGCAGTAAAACATCTAAGGTCTTTATTAAGTAATGTTTTCATCGATTTCAAGTTAGAGGTGCAACCTTCAGCGATGCGGGTTGCACTTTTTTTGCCGCAACTTTAATATTCTTTAACATTAACCGATGCACTTATTCAACAAAAGTATGTAACTTTGTGTTGCAACTTTGTTGAATATCTAAGGGTCTCGCCTTCACCTCGGCTGAGATTCTATTTTTTTATTACTAAACCGAATTATAAACAAACACTAAAACCCAAAAAATATCATGGCGATAACTTACATGACAAAAGAAGGTTACAAGCGCAAAATGGAAGAAATTGCTTATCTCGAGTCGGTAAAACGTCCCGAGATCTCTGCCGCTATTGCCGAAGCTCGCGACAAAGGTGACCTTTCTGAAAACTCTGAATATGATGCTGCTAAAGAAGCTCAAGGTATGTTAGAAATGAAAATTTCACAACTTAAAGACCTCGTTGCTAATGCTCGCATCATCGATGATAGCAAACTTAACACTGAGGAAGTGCAAATCCTTAACCGTGTTACCATCAAAAACGTTGCTAACGGAATGACTATGGAGTACACTATTGTTGCTGATAGCGAAGCTAACCTCAAAGAGAAAAAAATTGCTTCGTCAACTCCTATCGCACAAGGTTTGCTCGGACACAAACTCGGTGACGTCGTTGAAATTCGTGTGCCTTCTGGCTTGATGAAATTCGAAATCGTTAAAATCGCTTTCT
>CAZJEA010000080.1:0-9615 GCA_964544895.1 uncultured Bacteroides sp.
GAAATGGGCAAACTCACCGGCAACGAATATGTTGTTAAGACTATCGTTACTACCGAAGCTATTAAAGCTATCGCTGACAACCAAGGCATGAAGATGTACGATTGCTACACCGGATTTAAATGGATTGCTCACGTTATCCGCGAAAATGAAGGTAAAGCTACTTATGTTGGCGGCGGTGAAGAAAGCTATGGCTTCTTGGCTGAAGATTTCGCTCGCGACAAAGACTCTGTTTCGGCAATCTCTCTTATGGCTGAAATTGCAGCATGGGCACGCGACCGCGGCATGACTTACATGGATATGCTCAAAGAGATTTACCTCAAAAACGGCTTCAGCCACGAAGAAGGCATCTCTGTTGTTCGTCCCGGCAAAACCGGTGCTGACGAAATCAAGCAAATGATGGTTAACTTCCGCGCTAACCCGCCCAAATCGCTCGGTGGCAGCGATATTGTTACTATCAAAGACTACGACAACCTAACTTGCAAAGATCTTGTTGCCGGAACAGAATCGAAACTCGACTTCCCGACAACATCAAATGTTCTCCAATATTTCACCGCCGACGGCTCTAAAGTTTCTGTTCGTCCTTCAGGCACAGAACCTAAAATCAAGTTCTACGTTGAGGTTAAAGAGAATATGACAAGTGTTGATCAATATGACGCTTGCAATGCTGCTGCAGCTCAAAAAGTACAGCTCATCAAAAACGACTTGGGCATCTAATTAGTCCAATCAGACAAAATCTTATATAAAAAGCTCGCTGCGGCGAGCTTTTTTTTGTGTATTTTGTGTACACAATATATTTTTTGTAATTTTGTTGGCGATATGCGAAAGTTTTTAATCATTACAGTCTTTGCCATTGCTGCCATCAACGTATGGGGCAAGAAAGAGCAAGTTATAGAGCCAGCAACAGCGTGGTCAGTTTTGCCGCCGTTGGGGCTTCACGAGCCGGCAACAGTCGACACACTAATGTGTAACTATTCACGCCAATCAGTGCCGTCTGAAGTGTCAGACGCTTGGGCTTGCACCGGCAACCTGGGCGCTGAAGGCACAAACATGATATGGCTCAACCGCTCTCAGCAAAGCGACTTCTTCTTTCGCGATGCGCTTGAGGCATGGTTGCCGTCTCTTTCAAACATGAAGTTTTATAACACTCGCATACCTATGACTTTATTGTCATACAACGCTTCAGGTGGCAAAGAGAATGCGCAAGATCGCCTTCACGGCATATTTTCGGGCAACATAAACAAGCGCGCTCAAGTTGGCGCTCTGCTTGACTATCTTTATTCAAAAGGCTCGTATGCAAACCAAGCTACCAAAGATTTGACCTGGGGCTTTAACGGCTCGTACATTGGCGAGCGATACGAATTTCAAGGCTACTACAACCACTACAATATGCTCAACAAAGAGAATGGCGGCATCACTGACGAGTTGTACATCACAGACCCGGCTAAGCTGCAAGGTGGTGTTAGTAGCATCAACGCCAAATCTATTCCTACAAATCTTTCTAACGCGCACTCTCGCTTAGTTGGCGGTGACTTATATCTCAATCATCGCTACAAAGTCGGTCATTGGCACGATGAGCAGATAAATGACTCTACCACAAGCCACACTTTCGTGCCTGTATCATCGTTTATTTGGACTTTACGCTATCGCAATGGCCGCCACGTTTTCACCGATAACTCGGCAGCTGAGACTAGCAAATTTTTTGAAAACACATATCTCGATCCGTCTAAGACTTACGACAAAACTACTTATTCGTCGTTAACAAATACGATAGGCATTTCAATGATTGAAGGCTTCCATAAGCTTGCAAAATTTGGCTTGGCTGCTTATATCACACACGAATTGCGCAAATATAAGCAAACTCCCGACACTCTTGATTTGTCTGAATATGAAATGAGCCAATATCCTGACGGATATACTCCGGTAGCTAACACAACCACACAAAATTTAGTGTGGGTTGGCGGTCAGCTCACCAAACAACGAGGCTCACTACTCACTTACGAAGTGACCGGGCAATTTGGTCTTGTAGGCCCTGCTGCCGGAGATGTGCGCATTGACGGCACCGTTTCGTCGCGTTTTAAATTTTTAGGCGACACTGTGGGCTTAAACGCTTATGTGAACTTCAACAACGAGCACGCTCCTTTCTTGATGAATGAATATCGCTCTAACCACTTCGTGTGGCATAATGACTTTGGCAAGGAGCGCACGCTCAAAATCGGCGGACGCCTGAAAATACCTCACACCGGCACTCAAGTTAATGTGGGCGTTGAGAATATACAAAACCACATCTATTTCGGTCCGGACTTTTTGCCGGTACAACACTCGGGTAGCGTGCAAGTGTTTTCAGCTCAGCTCGAACAAGCATTGCGTGTGGGCATACTTAACTGGGAAAACCGCATTACCTATCAAACCAGCGGCGATGACACTGTTATACCTTTGCCTAAACTCGCAGTTTATTCAAATCTATACATACTCTTCCGCATTGCAACTTTGCACATGCAATTTGGTGTAGACTGCGACTACTACACAAAGTACTACGCGCCCAACTATCAGCCGGCAACAATGTCGTTTGCAAATCAGCATGAAACACAAGTCGGAAACTATCCGTTTATGAATGTTTATGCTAATATGAAGTTGAGCAAAGCTCGCTTTTACGTGATGTTCTCGCACGTCAATCAAGGTCTCACCGGTAAAAACTATTTCTCTTTACCAAACTATCCGCTCAACCCGCGCCGCTTCCAAATTGGCGTTTCTATTGACTTTGCAAACTAAAAGCACTAACTATGGAAAACGATAAGCAAAGCGACAAAACATATCGCTCGCGACGCTACATAAATCAGCGCCGACCTCGCGTTGCATCGTTAATAGCCGCTCTTATTGCTGCCGTTGCCGTGATGTTTTTAGCTCAAAAATGCTCGCATAAACAGCAAAATCCATTTGCATCTGACGCTCAAAAATCGGGCGGCGACACTCTTGATATTGCTATCGAAATTTCTCCTATTGCCTTCTCTATGGCTGATGATACTATTAGCGGCCTTGATTACGACATAATAAACGACATCGCAAAAAAGCACAACCGCGGCGTAAAATTTCACCCTTTTGCCCCACTGAGCTATGCGCTCAATGGTTTGGATGAGGGCACGTTTGATGTTGTTGTCTCGTCTTTACCATCGACATCGCAATTAAAGCAATCGCTACTGCTCACTGACCGCGTTTATCTCGATCGCGAAGTATTGGTGCAACGTCGCAATAGCAAAAAATTTATTTCTACCCCTGAAGATTTGGCTGCCGACACTGTGTGGATAGCTTCCGGCTCTCCCTTCAGAGAGCGTTTGCGCAACCTCTCTGCCGAGATTGGCGACACAATTTACATCTGCCAAAACTATCAATACACTGCCGAGCACTTGGTGATGCTTATCGCTACCGGACAAATTGAACGTGCCGTTGTAAACGAAGGCATAGCCAAGCAAATGGCTAAACAATATGAAAATATTGATATCTCTACCCCTGTGAGCTTCACCCAATTTCAAGTTTGGGCGCTACGCGGTGACAACACCGAACTCCGCGACACTCTTAATGCGTGGTTACGCGAATATCGTGCCACACCGCGCTATCGCCAACTTATAGCTCGCTATCTTAACAACTAGCAAGCTTAAAAATCTCCGCCAACTTTTCTAAAGCTGCATTTGGCAGCGCTGCCGACAACGAGAAGCGCAGTCGCTCTGTGCCCGGCGGCACTGTGGGTGTGCGTATGGGCAGCACCTTTGCCCCACCCTCAAGCAATTGTTTCGAGAGCT
Organism: uncultured Bacteroides sp.; assembly: GCA_964544895.1. Taxonomy (GTDB): domain Bacteria; phylum Bacteroidota; class Bacteroidia; order Bacteroidales; family Muribaculaceae; genus CAG-873. Next base: position 3,795 of record CAZJEA010000080.1, read on the forward strand.
GAACGCAGCGCTGTGCATCGCCCACAATATACGGCTGTATGTGCGAGGGCAATTCACTTCCTATTATCGTCTGCAGTTGGGCCGCTAAATTGTGCAAACGAGCACGTGCTTCGTCCATCTGCAAAGAGCAACGCAAAGTTGTCATTGACCACATCACAGCAAATGGTGATAATGCTGTTGAGAAGATTAGACTGCGACAACGATTTACCATATACTCGCGCATCACCTCACTCATCACAGCAAATGCGCCTTCAGACGCCAACGCTTTTCCGAATGTGCCAACGATTATATCCACATCTTTGCCACGACATAAACCAAGTCCACTCTCGCCAAGCACGCCCACGGCATGAGCTTCGTCGACATATAGCAATGCATTTTTATGCAACTTTTTAGCTGCGACCAGCTTATCAATATCAGCCATATCGCCATCCATAGAGTAAACCGATTCGGCAACTATCACCACGCGGTCATAATCTTTGCCATAGCGCTCAATGATGCGACACGCGTGCTCGTAGTCATTGTGTTTAAATCGTTCGAACTTCGATTTCGAAAGCACCAAACCGTCAATAATCGAGGCGTGCACCAACTTATCGGCAACAAACAAAGTTGAGGGCGAACCTAAAGCGCCAATCATGCCTGTGTTTGCGTGGTATCCGCTATTGAACAACAGTGCCGAGCGACCATAAAGTGAACTTATAAATTTTTCGAGGTCGGAATATGCATTTTGTCGCGCTGACAATAAGCGCGAGGCTGACGACGATGGCAGAAAGGTTTCTGCCGTGATTGAGCGCAAGAAATCGGCACGGAGGTCAACATCCTCCGATAATCCCAAATAATCGTTTGACGAGAAATCGTACGCTAACTCATTGCTTTGCGCCGGAATTGTGCGCAAGTTGCCCGCCGCCGTCAAATTTTCAAGTGTTTGTTGTATCTTATTCACGGAAGTGTCTTTACTATTTCTATCATTTCACCTACCAAATGTGTAAGCTGGTCATCGCTGATAACGTATGGCGGCATAACATAAACATTTTTGCCGAAAGGACGAATCCAAACTCCACGCTTAACGCACTCTTTTTGGAAGTCGCCAACGTTCACATCGTTTTTCATTTCGATAACGCCAATAGTGCCAATAACGCGAACATCGGCTATATTTGTCAACGTTTTTGCCGGCGAAAGCAATTGCTTTAATTTGCCTTCAATGTGAGCTATGCGAGCTTTCATATCCTGTTTTGCCAAGAGTTTCATCGATGCCAAAGCCACAGCACAAGCCATAGGATTACCCATAAATGTCGGGCCGTGCATGAGCACTCCGGCTTCGCCTTTAGAAATGGTATCGGCAATTTCTTTGGTTGTCATAACAGCGCTCATAGTCATATATCCGGCAGTCAAACCTTTACCCACGCACATTATGTCGGGAGTAACTCCGGCATGCTCGCAAGCAAAAGCTTTACCCGTGCGCCAGAAACCGGTAGCAATTTCATCGAAGATTAAAATCACACCATATTTGTCACACAACTGTCTTGCTTGTCGCAAATATTCGGGATGATAGAACCACATGCCACCGGCGCCTTGCACGATTGGCTCCAATATCAACGCTGCAATTTCGTGAGAGTGATTTTTAAGTGTTTCTTCAAGTGGCTCTATATCTTTTTGATCCCACTCACCATCGAAGCGGCTATGCGGAGACGGCACGAAAAAGCGGATGGGAAGCGCGCTGCCAAAAGCGCTGTGCATACCTGTAACGGGATCGCAGACACTCATAGCATTCCACGTATCGCCGTGATAGCCGCGTCTTATAGTCACAAAGTTAGTCTTTTCGTGGCTACCCGACTTCGATATTGCAGCTTGAACAGCCATTTTCATTGCCACCTCTACGGCAACGCTACCAGAGTCGGCATAAAAAATGTTGTGCATAGTTTTAGGCGCAATTTTCAATAATTCTTTGCCTAAATCTATAGCCGGCTGATGCGTGAAACCGCCAAACATCACGTGGCTCATTTTTGCCAACTGCTCTGTTACGGCTTTATTTATTTCTTCGTTATTATAACCATGTATAACACACCACCACGACGACATCCCATCAATGAGATCTGTGCCATCGGCAAGGGTTATAACTGCACCTTGTGCATGGTCAACTTTATAAGTGGGGAGAGGATTAATTGTAGATGTGTATGGATGCCACAAATGCTCACGGTCCCATTCGTCGTGAACGGCCGCAGCTAATTTTTCTTGTTCCATCGCAAAAAATGATAAGGTATAATTAGAATATGTAGCCGGCTTTGAAAGCGAGATTTATGGTGTGGTTGCTAATGTCGAGCACTCCGTAGTTTATGGCTAAATTTCTAAGCCCTAAGTGGAATACTGCCTTCAGCGAGAAATGCTTATAAAAACGCATTCCCGTAGCCACATGCAATCCGTAGTCGGTTGTTGTTACGCCGTTAATTATCGGCTCTTCACCTTTATAATATTTGTTATGATAGTTCATCTCAGTAACTTGGCTTTGTCCCAACGAGTTGGTCGACGAAGCGTAAGCATGAGTTTTTGAGCTTCCATGCCCAACAGCAAAATTCATATACGCACCAAGTTCATTTGCCCACTGCACATTTCTGCCCAAATTGAAACGAGTGCCAAGATAAATGGGCACATCTATGCCGTAGAAATGATTTCGGGTGTACAGAGTGTTAAGTGTGCCGCCTCCGGCATCGAGCAACGTCATCGACATGTGATAGTTGCTGATGGTGAAATCTAATCCCGTGCCTATTGACAGATAATTGCGAAAAGGCAATTCTACTGATGCACCGATGGTATTCATATTGCCCGGTGTGAGCTGAAAATCGGCAATATTTGGCATCTTGTCGCTATAATTTTGCAATATTGTTGACACACCTTCACCAACGTGCAAGCCAAACTCTATCACGTGGTCAGGCGTACGTTTGTCTATAAATTGCGTTTCTTGTGCTGTGGCTGTGCCGAAAGTTGCGCACAAGACAAGGAGAGCGGTAAATAGTTTTTTCATTCTGTTCATACGATTTAAATACGCGATGATGGTTGTCCGGTGAACGTTTTCAAATCGGCATCTATATCATTATGCTGATTTCTTGCACCATGTCCACCGCCAATATCTACGGTTGTATCAGCCTCAATCTTTTCGTGCAAGCTTGTAGTCTCGAGATTCGGGCGATACTCTTCTTTCATCTTCACTTTCAACTGGTCAAAACCCTGGCCATATACACCGTTAACATTTGCTTGTGTTACCAGCGCATCGGGGTCGATAGTCTTGATAATGCGAAATATAGTCACCGACTCTATTTTGCGGCACATCACAATAAGCATTTTCACAGAGCGTTTACTGTACCACCCCATGCCATCTATAACTGTACATCCACGGCTGGCATCATTATTAATAGCTGTCGCTATCTCTTGCCAGTGACGTGAAAATATGGTAAATTGCACCGCCTGTCGGTTGGTGTTTATAACCATATCTGCTATGTACGACACGAGCACGAGTACAACAAAGCCATAAACTATTTTGTCTATTTCGTGGAAAAGCAAATATGATGATGAAATAATAAATACATCTGTGTACAACATCATACGGCCTATGGTCACATTCGAATGTTTCGACACCATAGCGGCTACAATATCCGTGCCGCCCGACGAACCGTTGTGCACAAACGACAACCCTACGCCAAAACCACAGAGCACTCCACCTATGACTACATTCATAAACGGCTCGCCATGTATCAAGCCATCTGCAAACAGTGGTTGGAATAGACCAATCCAAAACGAGATCATCGCTACTCCAAAAATTGTGCCAAGCACAAATTTGCGTCCAACAACCTTATAGGCCAATAAAAGCAATACAAGGTTTAATGCTAACTGTGTAACAAATACCGGAATGCCGGTAATGAAGTAAATCAGAGAGCCAATACCTGAGAGGCCTCCAATTACAACCTTTTGTGGTAAGATGAAAGCAGAAAATCCAAAAGCGTAGCATGCCATGCCAAAAGAGATAAAAAGATAGTCTTTAGCGCTACGCCATAAATTACCGCGCGATAATTTCATGTCTGTATCCGTTTAGTTATTTTTTCTTTTGCAAATTTACATATAAATTCGCGATATTTGTTGAGCTTACTAAAAAGATTTTTTGTAATTTTGAACATTAGAAAACATCTAACGAATTTTTTATGCATTTAAAGCTCTATCGCATACTATTTTTCCCGGTTTTTCTGCTTTTGACAATCGCGTTGTCATCATGCTCAAACAAATCGCTGGCTCCATCGCTCACTGTCAGCATAGAGCCGCAACGCGCCCTGCTAGAAAAAATCGTGGGCAATAGATATGACGTTATCACCATACTCAGCAATGGCGCAAACCCGGAAACGTTCGAGCCCACTGTCAAGGCCAGAATGGCTGTTGACAACTCCGACATATTCTTTGTTATTGGAAATATGCCCTTTGAGAGCACTATCAAAAGCTCGCTTTCTCAAAAAGTTAAAGTCGTTGACTGTTCGCAAGGCATACAACCTATATACGGCACACACAGCCACGACGAATCAGAGCACAATCACGCCAATATCGACCCTCACATCTGGGCGTCAATAAAAAATGCTCGCGCCATAGCAGCGACTATGCTCAATGCCGTTGTTGAAATAGACCCTGCTAATGCCGACTTCTATCGTCATAACTTTGCTGAGCTCGACAGCTCTCTCATAGCCACCGACAAACAATTTGAAGCCAGACTCGCTGACCATAAAGGCGCTTTTGCTGTGTGGCATCCGTCGCTAAGCTACTTTGCCCGCGACTACGGTTTAACTCAAATTGCCGTGGGCTTTGAAAATAAAGATATGTCGCCTAAACATTTGGTTGAAGTCACTAAGCAAGCTCAAGCTGCCGGAGTGAAAGTGCTGTTCTTCCAACGCGAATTCGACTCTCGACAAGCACAAAGCCTCAATGAGGTGCTCAAAGCTCGTATGATCACTATCAATCCGCTAGCTTACAATTTTATTAACGAACTCTCTGAAATTGTTGATGAACTTACATATTAACAAACCGCTGATCACTCTTACCAACATTTATATTGGTTGGGAACATCGCAAAGTGTTGTCTGATGTGAGCCTCGTCGTGCACGAGCACGACTTCATTGCTATCACCGGCCCTAACGGTGGCGGCAAAACCACGCTTTTGCGAATTATGTTGGGGTTGCTCAAGCCTGTACGCGGATATGTAAAACACAATGTCGCCGACTTGCGCATTGGTTATCTCCCTCAAAAAAACATGATAGACTCGCACTTCCCCGTTGTTGTGCGCGATGTAATTATGTCAGGGCTCCTCGGCATTAAAGGGCTTTCTACTGAGGAGAAAAACAAACTATTTGACGAGACTATCGACGCTATGGACCTTGCCGAACACGCCGACCGCCCCATCGGGCTGCTATCAGGCGGTCAACTGCAGCGCGCCCTTCTCGGCAGAGCTATAATAGCAAAGCCTCAGCTTCTCGTGCTCGACGAGCCCCTAAGTTACATCGACAAACGTTTCGAAAGCCGTCTTTACAAAATCATTGAACAACTGGCCAAGACCACAACAATAGTACTCGTTTCACACGAAATGAGCACCATAGCCGGCATGGCCAATCGTCACTTTATTGTTGACGGCAACTTGCACGAATGTTCAGCACATCATCACTTCGTGCGCACCGACTGCGACGAATAATGTCTATCGCAGCGCATTTATAGCTTTCGCCGCCAGCGATGGCTCGTAGCCACGTTGCACTGCAAAACGCAAAAGTTTCATGCGCGTCTCATAGTTGCTCAAATCTTCT
>CAZJEA010000081.1:0-9483 GCA_964544895.1 uncultured Bacteroides sp.
TCGATAAAATTTGAATCTGCCATATTATTTTAGTGTTTTTGTTGTTATATTTCGTTTCTTAGTGCGTTGACAAGTTGCGGTGGTGACGCATCAGTTCTTGCGCTTGAGCGAAATCGGCATGAGAGCCAACGTCGAGCCATGTGCCATTGATGGGATAGTAAACAACTTTGCCATTGTTGTTTATAGTCTGCTCAATGAGATCTGTTGCATCGGTGCGCACATTGTGAGGCAAGCTGCGCAACACACTGTTTTTAAATATATATATGCCGGCATTCGCAAAATACGAATAGGCGGGTTTTTCTTGTATGCCGTTCACGCGGTGCCCGTCGGTAGACAAGATGGCGAACGGAACAGAAACCTGATAAGGTATCGCCGCGATCGTGATATCGGCGTCTTCGGAGATATGACGTGTGTACATATCTTCAAACGATATTGTCGTTAGCAAATCGCTGTTCATAACCAGCGTATTGCCGTTTTCAGACAATTGAATGAGCGAGGCAGCGCCAATAGTGCCCAAGGGGTCGCTTTCGGTGATGCATTTCACTTGCACTCCGGCGACAGGCTCGCTAAAATGATCGTAAAGCTGCTCAGCCAAATAGCGTGTAGTGACAGTGATGTCAGTGATGCCGCAAGCCGAGAGAGCTTCGATGTTATAATCAATAATCGCCTTGCCGTCAATTTCGAGCAGGGGTTTTGGTTTAGTGAGCGTGAGAGGACGCAGACGCTCGCCTTTGCCGCCGGCCATGAGTATTGCCGACATTGGCAATATAGTGTGTGTTTTCGACAGATCAACTATGCCGATAACACGGTTTTGTGCATCAAGACGCGGCACCAAGATGATGCCTTTACGGCGCATGAGGCGTATGTCGTTGACGAGTGAGTCGGTTGCTGCGGTTTCGCGTATAGCCTTAAAATCGCGATGCATAAACTCGCTCACGGGCTCGTCGGTGGTGTGTCCTGCCAACAAAGAGCGTCGCACATCGCCATCGGTAAGTGCGCCACACATGCGGCCTTGAGCATCAACAACGAACAATGTCATTGCTCCGCCCGACAAATCGTTAAGACGGCTCAACGCCATCAGCATAGTCGAGTCAGCGCTAATTATATGTCGCTCTAAGTTCATCGAATTGCCTTATATTATAACGACGATTGCCCCAAAATTGTTTCGGCAATCATCCAATCTGTTAGTGTATCTAAGTCTAGTGATCGACTTCGGTCCATGACCGAAGGAATGCGACGCTTAAATTCGCCCAGCGCCATACGTCGCAACGACGCGGGATTTATAACGTAAACGGCACCATTATACTCCCAAACTTTCGGGCAATCTTGACGGCGTGTGTAAAGGCCGTCGCCTTTGGAGATGTGCAAAAAGCCTTCGGGGGTAGTTTCATAGCAAGTGTAATAGGGATTTGAGAGAGCCTCAGCCACGCTAACTACCATGTCGACATCGGGGTTGTAGAGCTGCAGGGCATTCTCAACGTCAGCGACGGTGCGCAACGGAGATGTTGGTTGCAAAAGCACAATGCAGTCGTAGCTGATGTGTTGCTCGTCAGCCCAACGCATAGCATCAAGCATCACCTCGCGGCTGCCTGATTTGTCGGTGGCGAAGGCTGCAGGACGGCGATAGGGCACCGGCACGCCACATTTTTCAGCCACGGCAGCAATTTCTTCGTCATCGGTAGACACGATAATGTGCTGCTTGTCATTAGCGAGTGCGAGAGCAACGTCTATGCTGTAGCCAATAAGCGGCTTACCGCAAAGCAGTTTTATGTTTTTGCGCGGAATGCCTTTGCTGCCGCCGCGTGCGGGTATAATGTATAGTGGTGTCATTATTTTATATCGTAAAATTTCTTTTGCGCACCGTTGTGGGTGTCAAAATTCATTATTGCATCTACCATGAGGCGCACAGTGTCGTCACGATAGTATGGATTTTCGGCGGCACGTGCACGTTGTTTTCCTTCGTCGCTGAGGGCGTACGATATGGCTCGTGCTATGTCGTCGGCGCTGTCGCCACAGTGTATCACGGAGTCGCTACAAAGGCGTCCGTTTTGACGTATGCCGATATTAACTGTGGGTATATGCATTGAAGGCACTTCAACGATGCCACTCGACGAATTGCCGACAACAGCGGCAACACAACGCAAGGCAGACAAATAGCGCAACATGCCCAACGACTTCACGGCTTTCACACGCTCAGGGTTTGCTGAGGCGTAAGCGAGTATGCGCTCCACAATTTTGTCACCGCCGGCATCGTTGTTTGGAAATGTTATCAAGACTTGCGAGTGTGGGAATTTGTCAAGAGCTTGCAACAGTTGGTCGAAGCGCACTGCAGGGTCTTCGTTGTCTAATGTTGCAGGGTGATATGTGACGAGTAATGAAGAATTTGCATCGAGGTGAAATCCGTCTAGCGACAGCTCTAACTGTTCTTGCGAGAGTAGCGGCTGATGCAAAATATTCCAAACGCCAACGGCTCCGGTGTTAATGACACGCTCGGGTTGTTCGCCCATCTGTATTACGCGGTGACGATTTTCTTCGGTCTCCACGAGGTGCAGCGAAGACATTTTTGTTAGAGCATGACGCACAGCATCGTCGACAGCACCTTCGCTGATGGCTCCTCCGGCAATGTGCACAATTGGTATGCGCATCACTAGGGCAGCCCCGGCTACGGCGAGCATTTCATATCGGTCGCCTAGCAATATTAGCAAGTCGGGGGCATAGCTTTTAAAGACATCAGCCATGCCGTCAAGGCAACGAGCCATTGAGTGTGCGCGCGAAGCCTCGTCATCGCCATCAACTTGCATATCTACACGAGCTGCAACATCGAATCCGGCAGAAACAATCTCGTTTACTGTCATGCCATAGCGCTCAATAAGATGCATATTAGTTGCGACAATGCGCAACTCAACGTCGTCACGGTCACGAAGAGCAGCTGCCAGAGGGGTCAATAATCCCCAATCGGCACGCGTGCTGGTAACCATGCAAATTTTCTTCATATACTAATTTTAAACCTAGAGGTTATTTCACTAGACTCTCGGCCTCGGCATATTTGATTTGCTTCAAGGGCACCAAGGTTAGAGTAGTGTCAATTTTACTATCGTCGTAAGCAGAGGCGGGATAAATGCCTTTAGCCACAACTTTATCGCGAGAATTTACAAAATAAACGGCATCGACACCGTAGCGGCAAATGGTGTTGTAAGCGGCTGTGGTGGGCTCGTTTACTGTATATATAGACGCATTTTTCAAACTTTGACGGCGAGATTTGGCAATAGCGTTTTCTTCGGCAGATGATCCGCCTTCAGCTGCTGTGCCGGTGCTACGCCAAGCGCCATTCAAAATAACAACAGCGCCACAGGGGAGGCCTTCTTCGGCAATAGATTTCTTAGCAGCCGTAGTAGCCATGTCCATAAACATTTCGTCGGTGGGTTCTACTTTGTCGACGGTAGTGATGGGCACCTCGGCTATTGCGGTGCCACAGAGCACTGCAAGTACTAATGCAGCAATAATAAAAAGTTTTTTCATCGTAACTAAATATTTAATGTTTATAGTGAAGTTTTAACCAACAAAGATACAACTTTATATTTACTTTCCAAATTCTTTAATGGTCTATTGCGGGGCACAAAAAATCATTAAATATCTATTTTACAATTTTGTAGCGCGCAAAATTTCACGTTTGCCGCCAACGGGACCGGCGATACGCTCCACTTTAAAGCCAATGTCTTGCAGCATGCGTCGTATGGTGCCCTTTGCACAGTAGGTGGTCAGCACGGCTTCACTGCGCATCGCGTCATAGACCTTGCGCAATTGATTTGGTTGCCACATTTCGGGTTGTTTTTCTGGGGCAAAAGCGTCGAAATAGACAACATCGATATCTGTGGGAAGCTGCATAGTCAAAAAACTGTCGCAGATTTTGTGCAAGGAAAATGTTTCTGTGATGGCGGTAGTGATGCCCCACTCTGCTTTGTGGAGGCGTTCATACAAATCTTCGTCGGTGAACTTACCATAGTTTAGTTTCGACACTTGCTCGGAGTTTAGCGGATGTAGCTCAACGCTGGCATAGTTTACAGCAGTGCCGTGCGTGTCGGCAAGGGCTGTGACAACAGCATTTAGTCCGGTGCCAAAGCCAATCTCAAGCACGTTGACCCGGCTAAGATGTGGTTGTTGCGATAATCTATATAATAAGCCGCAATCGCGATATATGTGGCAACTTTCTGCCATAGCGCCTTTCACCGAGTGATAGTGTTCGTCTAGGTCTGGCAAGTATATTGTTGAGGTTCCGTCGGCGGTTTCCTCTACCTCATAGTTCATACGTGAAATTTATGTGGGTTATCTAATAAAAAATAAGGAATAAAAAGTAGTTTCCCACTTCTTACTCCTTACAAAAATTAAATCGTTAAATAACAACTATGGTATCAGGTCATATGCCCTGAATACTTTTTGTATTTTTTCTAATGCTGTTGTCACTTGTTCTTTAGTGTGTGTAGCCATCAAGCTGAAACGGATCAATGTGTCTTGAGGTGCTACCGCGGGAGAAACAACGGGGTTTACAAATACGCCTTCGTTGAACAGGTCGCGAGTGATTGAGAATGTTTTAAAGTTGTCGCGGATAAACAGCGGGATAATCGGGGTTGATGTTTTACCAATTTCACAGCCCATATTTCTGAATCCATCAAGAGCATAGTTTGTGATTTCCCAAAGGTGTTCTTGACGCCAGGGCTCTTCTATCATGATGTCGATAGCTTTTAAAGCTGCAGCCGTAGAAGCCGGAGTGATAGATGCGGTGAAAATGTAAGAGCGTGAGTTGTGACGCAAATAGTTTATTATTTCTTTGTCTGTTGCAATAAAACCACCTAGCGAAGCGAAAGATTTAGAGAATGTACCCATAATCAAGTCAACGTCTTTAGTGCAGCCGAAGTGGTTAACACTGCCGCGGCCACCTTCGCCAAACACGCCAATAGCGTGAGCTTCGTCGACCATAACAGATGCGTTGTATTGCTTAGCGAGGCGAACTATTTCAGGGATGTTAGCAACATCACCTTCCATAGAGAACACGCCATCGGTAACAATAAGCTTAACTTTATCGGGGTCGCAGCGTTGCAATTGCTTTTCTAACGACTCCATATCGTTGTGCTTATATTTCAATTGTTGAGAGAAAGACAAACGACGACCTTCAATGATTGAAGCGTGGTCTTGTTCGTCCCACAAAATATAATCTTCTCTACCGGTCAAACATGATACGACGCCTAAGTTAACGCCAAAACCGGTTGAGTAAATCATTACTTCTTCTTTGCCGATATATTCAGCCAAGCGAGCTTCTAATTGCTTGTGCAAATCTAAAGTACCATTTAAGAATGGCGAGCCGGCGCATCCGGTGCCAAACTTCTTAGTTGCCTCTATAGCGGCTTCTTTAATACGTGGATCATTAACTAGGCCTGTGTAACAGTTAGAACCGAACATCATGACCTTACGGCCATTGATAAGAACTTCAGTATCTTGTTCTGACGAAATTGCGCGGAAGTAGGGATATACACCCGCTGCTTTTGCTTCTTGAGGAGCTTGATATTTTGCAAGTTTTGCTTGGAGTAGCTTCATATAGTTTACTAATAGATCTGTGTTTTGTAAAACTATCTAGTTGGCTTCGCGCCAAATTAGGCTACAAAGGTAACATTTTTTATTGGTTCATTAAAGCCTCGTTATGTTTTTTTAATCTTTAAATTACTACATCACACAAGCATAGCGCACTTTCTCTATGATTGATGGCTCAAATGGCTTCAAATGAACTGCTACTCGCGAGCTTTCCCTATTTAAGAAAATGATAGACGAATGCATTACAATTGCAACCCATTCTTCGAATGGCACGATAGCGTGAATGCAGCGCATTGCTATGCGTTTAAATGGTGAGTCGTTTGAGACGGAGCCTATCGTGAGTCTCTCCGACTCTAAGTCGACAGCTAGGTTGTGGTGATCATTGGTGCTGTCAAAGAGGAGTGCCATATCAAGCGATTCGGCATGTTTGGGTCTTATATGATACGTTTTGTAGAGTGTATCAATAACTTCTCTTGTAATCATGTTAGTTAATAATTTTGTTTAGAGCTATGGTTCTTAGTTTTTGTGTGAGTCTTCGCTCAGACTCGTTTGGAAATTTAGACTTTATACCTTTATAAACCATCTTAAAACAAAAGTGTTTATTGAAAAGGGTGTTTTCTTTCAATTGTAACTGTAATTTAACTTGTTTGTAAATTTTTTGAAACAATATTTAAGATTTTCGCTACTCACGCACAGCCTCACACCATTGGTCCGAATTGCCGTGTAGCGGCTAGCGCACCGTCTCACACCCCAGCTTCGAAATGCCGCGTGGCGGCTAACGCACCGCAGAGCGGTGTCAATAATGTAGCCTCGGGTAAGGCCGGCAGAACCGCCGCAACCCGAGGTGCCCGCATCCCCCAACACCCGCGCTCCGCGTAGCGGTGCATATAAAAACTCGCGTCATCCCGTCATGCGCACCGCCGCGCTGTGTATAAGCGAGCCCACGCTGCTCACAGTGCGGGCTCATTTCACTAATATTTTTTTTACTTTTTATTCAGGTTCTGATACCTTTCCAATAAACAATAGAGCATGACTATTTGCTTCCTCAATGATAAAGCAGAACGGACGATTAACATTAAAGTTTATTGTATCATCGCTACTGCTATTTTCAAACCCTGATACAAGCAAATATGACACTGCTGCTGCCTCTGTTCCTGATTCGTCAACTACGATAGTTGATGTTTGGTACAGCTCTGGATTAACCATCTCTTTTGCCATAGGTAAATATGCAGCCATATTTATGCCGGCATTACGTAGATACTTTGTCAACTGATTCGCTTGATATAGTTTAAATTTAGGCAATTTTAGGTTAGCATTTATGTTTGTATATTGAGAAGAAATGGCGCTCTTTAGTGCATCGGCGTAGCTGACGTCTTTGGCTGGCAATATGACAATCATATTGTACATTTTATTGCCGTATGGCAACTTTATAGCTTCCATCTCACTACTGCTCGCATATTCAAGACCAAGTTTCAAGCTCATCATTGATGCATTGCCAATCACTGCTCCAGTGGCATCATAAAATTCTGCAGACTTCGTATTTTTCGCATCAAATTTGTAAGTCCAATTGCCTTTAAAATATATGGCGTTAAAAATGTAAAGCGGGTAAGACGAATCGATGTTGTCATTTGTTACTACATTTTTTATCAAATGGTTTGTATTTTTATCTGCCCAACTATTAATTTCGTCAGCCAAGACGTCTTTATCTGTAAAATCTCTAAGTCTTGCTTCTCCGAGATAATTATCGGTTAATGAAGACAAAAATATATTGTCTATTGCGCTTATTTTCTTATTGTTAGCCCAAATTGCATTTGCCAATGTTAACGTAGTCTCGTTTGGATCTACTTTCGGCAAGTCCTCTAAGAGTCCTTTATTAAATACGTTTAGAGATGTTAAACTTTCAAATCCTAATTTTTGCGCTAATGCGTTAGCGTCGTTGCTCTCCAACGCATTTGCATATACGCTCAAAGCCATAGTTGCGCTTACAGGTGAAATTACAACATTCTTTTCATCATCGCAAATGTTGCTAAATATTTGTAGTGATATCTCTTGTTGCTTATTTATGGCTTGCTGCTCAGCTGCACTAAGCTCTAACGCCTTCGATACAACTTCTTCTTCATTATTGTCTGGTGTGTCACTTTCTTCCTTATCAGACTGACACCCACTCATTGATAGCGTAAAAATTGTTATCAATGCAATCCATTTCGTCGTCAGTTTCATAGTTGTTATAATTTAATGGTTTGGTGTTATTATGTTATAATTAATACTTCCTTCATTTATATATGCCAAAATATTGAAAAGTATTGTAGTTTATGTTATAGCCTATAGATATGTATGGGTAATCGTAATTATTACCATATTTTGGATTAACCGAGCTAGAACTATAAAAATAGCCATTAGCTTCTCCGTACCAGCCCCAATTAACATGATAATATTTAACATCTGAAGTTGATGTTGATGTTAGAGTCCATTGTGATAAGTTGTCTGGCCTTTCATATGTTGCTGTTGTTAATTTAAAGAATTTGCATCCATCTAATATCCAGCAGTGACCATAATTGTAAGACCCGGAATCATCCACATTCCATGATGCTCCTATAAATATGGTTGTTTTATAAGTGTCTATTGGACATCCAAAAGACGTACTGCTAACATTTAATGTTTTAGCACCTTCTATATTGTTTACTGTATATCTAAGTTTTTCTAAAACTGTCGAAGTTCCAGAACTTTTATAGTTTGCATATGATCTATATCCTAATTCTCTAAGAAAAGCAGCGATCTTAATATGAGATGTATTATCGTTGGCATCTCCTTCGTATGCACAAAAGTTGCTTGTGCGTGAATATACATAGTGCTTTGTTAATTCAGCCCAATCAAATGTTGCACTCTCATAAGGTGCATCGCTAAAGTTGAAAGTCATACTTGTCGGAATAGATAAAGCGGCTAATGCTTGACCTATAGCTACTGGTCCACATCCGGCTATTTTATTTGGACATAATTGGCCAAAAAATTGGTTTTGCCCCCAACGAGTTTTGACGATGGGATTTACCACACACGTGTATGTCGTATCCATAACTGTTTTAGTTTGCATAAAAGACACAGTAGTAAAACCCGCTTTAGATTTCTCTTTATTTAGTTCATATTCTTCGTTGTTGACAGCAATAGCATATTTAATATAATCATTCAAAGCCGGTGGAGTATTATTTTCTAGGCTTGAGGGATTATATTCACCTGATTCAGTTATGGCGTATACGTCAACTCCGCTTTTTTTTGCATTTATTAAAGCAAAACCAGCGCCTTCTTCAAAGTTAACAACGTAAAAAAAGGTGTCTTTACCATCAGAACGTGATGATGAATGATTTGCGATTACTTTGACTTGTGATTTATCTACTGATACGTCGCTACGAGATACGGTTGGATAAAATTTAACTTTTGATTCTATTGCCAATTGAATGGCCTCGTCAACACTTCGGGTATTACCTTTTGTTTCATCTTCCTGCGATAATGATTCTGGTTGATCGAGTTGCTCAAATTCGTCTGTACAGCTAATCATTAATAATGGAATAGCTATTACTTTAAAAAAATGGTTCATAATTTAGGTATTAATTTGGGTAAATAATAACGCAAATTTACTATAATTATCTTAAACTTACACAATAATATGAAAGAATAATAAATAAATATATGCCACTTTAACATTGTTTAACATATACAATGCCGGATAATATCAATAGTCTCTGTATAAAGGCTATCTTCGTATCGGGAGGCTCGATTTTGTAGGTAACGCGGAGAAAGCGAGAGCCACGAACGCGTCTCCGTGGAATAACCTATGTTAATTCGCACCGCACGCAAAATTAGTGTGTTTTTTCGCCATCGCCCATATTAACTTTGCATCAAAATCTA
>CAZJEA010000082.1:0-9472 GCA_964544895.1 uncultured Bacteroides sp.
TCTGCACGCTTACACACCACCTCTACACGCTGTCAAAACCGGTCAACCCCATGTCTGTGGTGCTTAAAAGCCCACAAAAGTACAATTTTCAGACTTAGCAACAAAATATGTTATATTTATTTAACAATTATATCCGCTATCTCTATCTGATAAAATTGGTCCATGTTATTGGATTGCGAGATGATATTTGGTCGCGTTTGTCGTGCGTATTTTTCACTAACCATGCGATATTGTCGGCTAGTGTTCGCATTGTTTGCATACCTTCAGGGTCTGTCGCACATTCGCCTTTGCGTCCGCCAAACGCTATGTTCCAATATTGTGATGTCGCGTGTATCATATTGCTCATATCTGCGTACATGTTTAGACGCTGAAATGCTGCGGTCGATCCTCCACGTCGGCATATTGTCACTGCTGCCCATACTTTGTTTTGTAGATGGTCTTGCAGCGAATAAAATACTCTGTCGAGTAGGGCACAAAGTGTGCCGCTTGGACCTCCATAATATGTCGGTGAGCCTACTATTAAAGCATCCGATTGTTCGAGTGCCATACGCACTTCGTTGTACACCGGGTCGCCGAATGCGCACGGACCATTTGTTTTTCCGCAGTGGTTGCAGGCTATGCATCCTTGCATTGGTTTTACTCCAACCCACAATTGTGTCGTTTCAATACCTTGCAAGTTTAGCTCGTTAGCAATTTCTGTTAACGCTCTGCTTGTGTTGCCGTCTTGTCTAGGGCTCCCGTTTATGAGTAATGCTTTCATACACTTAATAAATTAAATTAGCCCTATCAGTTTGAAACGTGACAGGGCT
The DNA here is from genome assembly GCA_964544895.1 of uncultured Bacteroides sp. GTDB lineage: Bacteria > Bacteroidota > Bacteroidia > Bacteroidales > Muribaculaceae > CAG-873. The sequence goes on from CAZJEA010000082.1 coordinate 810, forward strand.
AATTATTATGCTTTTATCGTTCTATTATTTGATGCCGAGTTTTGCTTTTACTGCTGCTGTTACGTTTACAACATCTGAGCCTTGGTATGCTGCTGAGCCATCTTGGAAGATGAATGTGTAGCTACCTTCTTGACCTACGGCTTTGATTGCATCGAAAATCTTTTGTTCGATAGGTGCCATAAGTTGTTGTTGTTGCTTTTGAAGGTCTTCTGATGCTGTTTTGCTAAATTGTTCTGCTTTAGCGTGGAGCTCTTGTACTTCTTGCAAACGACGCTCTTTTATTGATTCGGGAGTGCTTGCATCGAGTGCTTGATATTCTTCAACTTTTTTGTCAACTTCAGCTGCAATTTTAGAGTATTCTTCTTCATATTTTTTTGAAGCTTCTGATAGTTGATTTTGTGCAGCAGTGGTCTCTGGCATTGCGTTGAAGATTGAACTGATATCAACTACGCCAAATTTTTGTGCTGCAGCAACTACGGGAAGAGCAACAGCGATTGCAAGTGCAATGATAACTTTTTTAAACATTGTAGTAATGAGTTATTAGGGTGTTATTAATAAAATTCTTATTTCGAGTAGCCTAAACGTGTTAGTACTTCGTTCGATACATCTATCTGCGGTGATGCAAAGATGATATCGCTTGCCGATGCTCTGTCAAAAACCGCTTGTAATCCGCGTTCTTGTGCAATCTTTTTAACGGCATTATATACATCATCTTGTATCGGTTTTAGCAACGTTTGGCGCTTTTGATATAGCTCACCTTCCGGCCCAAAGTATTTGTAGCGAAGTTCTGTGGTCTCTTTTTCTTTTGCCACTATTTCTTCTTCGCGTTTCTTCACTTGTTCTTCGGTGAGAAACACTTTGTCTGCTAAATAAGTTTGGTAGAGATTTTCGGCTTCTTTGCCTTTCGCTTCTACCTCTTTTTGCCACCGTTGTGATAGCTGATTGAGTTGCTCATTTGCCATCTCATATGATGGTATGTTCTTGAGTATATACTCCATGTCGACTAAAGCAAACTTCTGCGCTGAGGCACAAAAGGAAGCCATTAAGCCGAGGGTCAAAATCAAGACAATTCTTTTCATAGCGAAATGCTTTAGTTGTTTTTATTATTCGTTTTTAACTTTATTTCCTTTAGACTTGAAAAAGTTTAAAAGGTTTAGAATTCTTGACCAAGTATGAAGTGGAAGTGGCTACCTCCTTTTTCTCCGAGTACTTTGTCGAAACCGTATGCCCAGTCAATACCCATCATACCTACCATTGGCAAGTATATACGTACACCGGCTCCGGCACTACGTTTTACTGAGAAGGGGTTGAAGTATTTTACTGAGGTCCACGCATTACCTGCTTCTGCAAAGGCTAGTGCATAGATTGTTGTTGTTGCTTGAAGCATTAACGGGAAGTGTACTTCCACACCGTAACGTGTATATGCGTAACCTTCGCTTCCGTAGGGCGTGAATTGTCCGTTGTCATAACCACGCAAGGCAATTGTTTCGGTTGCGTATGTGTACGATCCTGACATACCGTCACCACCTACATAGAATGTCTCAAACGGTGTCTTTAGATATTTGTTGTAGCTACCAAGCAATCCGATATCTGCACGTGTCATGAGCACCGGAGTCCATTGCTGACTATTCGATAGCGGAGTGTAGGTGCGCGATTTAAAGCGCAATTTCCAATATTCAATCCAGCGATACAACTCTTTCTTAGCTGCGGTGGTTCCGGCTTCGCTTAGAGTCTTCCAGTCCTTTTTACCCATGAACAATCCTGCCGGAGGTGTGAGTTGCAAGTTCAATGAGAAGCTTGAACCACTACGTGTGTACAAGGGGTTGTCTATTGATGAGCGTGCTAGTGTCAAGCCTAGTACTAGTGAGTTAGATGTACCGTTGTTCATATAGTACAAGTAATCCCAGTTCTTGAGGTAGTACCAGTTGTAGCCTAATTCTGCTGTGAATGTGAAGTAGTCATCAGGCCATTTCAAACGCTTACCGAAGCCAACGTTGATACCTACCATTTGGAGTACCTTGTTCGGGTCGTACGCGTTCTGATAACTATTGGTGTAGTAACTGCTATTGTAATAGTTGTTATAATAGTAGTTGCTGTAATAGTTGCTATAATAGTTATTGTAGTACGATGAGTTCACACCGGTTTGTCGGCTATAGTAGGCTGATACTTGCAATGAGTTCGGTCGCTTGCCGCCAAACCATGGATCTAAGAATGACAGTGAGTACGCTTGATAATAGCGTGCATTGGTTTGAGCACTGATTGTGAATGTTTGTCCTTCACCTTGTGGAATAACTCCTTTATAGGTGCTGGGGTGTAGCAAGTTCTTTATTGAGAAGTTGGTAAATTTCAATGAGAGTTTACCAATTACACCGGTCTGACCCCAACCCATTGAGAATTCGATTTGGTCATTAGCCTTCGACTCAAGATTGAGTATCACGTCTACTGTTCCGTTTTCTTCGTTAGGTTGCACATCCGGATTCATATTCTCAGGATTGAAGTGTCCGGTTTGTGCTATCTCACGCAAAGAACGAACAAGGTTGCTCTTCGAAAATAGCTCTCCGGGCTTTACACGCAATTCGCGGCGCACCACCTTTTCATAAAGACGGTCATTACCATTGATCACTACATTGTTGATGCGAGCTTGCGGACCTTCCATCATACGCATCTCAAGTGAGATTGAGTCGCCTACAATTTCTCGTTCAATGGGCACAAGTTGATAGAACAAATATCCTTTATCCATATAAAGACTCGACACTGCGTCTTCGTCATCATTTAGACGTTTGTTCATCATCTTTTGGTTGTACACATCGCCGGGTTTCATTGTGAGGTAAGCGTCAAGCACTTCATTGGGGTATACGGTGTTACCAACCCATGTGATGTCTTTGATGTAATATTTCTTACCTTCTTCTACGTTAATGTACACATCAACAAGCTTATCGTTGTACTGAGCCACGCTATCACTCACGATCTTAGCATCGCGATAACCTTCTTCATTATACTTTTGTATGATTCGGTTGAGGTCGTCGTGATAATCTGTCTCAACAAACTTTTTCTGCTTGAAAAGGTTTAGCAGTTTGCCTTTTTCGTTGGTCTTTTTCATTGTACGTTGTAACTTGTTATCACTCATAACTTCGTTACCGTCAATGTAAATCTTGTGTACCTTTACTTTATCGTGTTTGTCAACGTTGATGTCAACAATCATCTCATTTTCGTTTGAAAGATCTTCGCGCAAAACAACGTTTACTTCAGCGTTACCAAAACCTTTATCACTATAATATTTTTGTGTGATAAGCTTCACGCGGTTTACTATGTTTTGTGTGATTTGGTTGCCTTTCATGAGTTGCAAACGCTCTTGCAAATCTTCGCGTTCGCCCTTCTTTACGCCATTGTAGTTTACTTCAGATATGCGGGGTTGTGCGCGTAGCTCTATTTCTAGCCATGCTTTTTCGCCTGCGGTCTTAAGCACTTTCACTCGTGCTTGCGAAAATAATTGTTGGCGCATCAACCGTTTTACGGCATTAGTTATGTCATTTCCGGGTATTTCTACTCGATCGCCTACCTTTAATCCTGTATATCCTAGTATAAGAAAATCATCATAGTTAGGCGCTCCCGTTACTTTGATATCTGCTATTTCATAGGTACGAGGCATCCCGTTAAAAATCACTGTTGGATTAAAAACGGTATCCGTTTCGGCTGTCTGTGCAGAAACTTTAACTGCCGATGTTGCTATAAGCAGTCCGAGTGCTGCGTAATGTTTTAAGTGCATATATGAGAGATAATAATGGGTGCTAGTGAAACGATCTTGTTAGTTTTGTTGTGTACTATTATTTATTACTTGGTCGCCGGTTAGTCCGAAACGTCTTTGCCGCGATGCGTATGCATTTATCGCTGCTATAAAGTCTTCGTCACTAAAGTCCGGCCAATATGTATCGGTTACGTATATTTCTGAGTATGCTATTTGCCATAGCAAGAAATTTGATATTCTTAAGTCTCCGCCTGTACGAATCATCAGATCGGGGTCGGGTATATTTGCTGTGGCTAAATTTGATGCCACTGTCTCAGCACAAATCTCTTCCGGGTTGAGCTCATGGTTTGCTGCTTTGCGCGCTATTTCGCGTACAGCTTCGGTTATTTCCCAACGTGAAGAGTAGCTTATTGCCAAAATCAGATTGAGACCGGTGCAATGTGATGTGTCGTCTATGCATTTCTTCAAACGATCGTAGGTCTCTTGCGGCACGCGTGACAAATCGCCAATCACTGACAAACGCACATTGTTCTCTATCAAGCCCGGTGTTTGTTGCTCTATTGCTGTTACAATGAGATGCATCAACAAATCTACTTCTGTTTGCGGTCTGTTCCAGTTCTCGGTCGAAAATGTGTAGAGTGTTAAGTATTCCACTCCTATCTTCCCGGCGAGTTCTGTGATGCGTCGCACCGTATTTACGCCTTCAACATGGCCGGCAGATCGGTCTAATCCTTGAGCCTTGGCCCAACGACCGTTGCCATCCATTATTATGGCTACGTGCTTTGGCACTGATTTTATGTTGAATTTATGCGTCATCGTCATTTCAGAAGTGTTTATTTTATTCAACGTAGTGGCATGTCTCGCATCGTTTACCAAACTCATAGGTTATGCCTATCGTTAGTCTCGAATACCAATCGTTGTTTTTTACAAAAGATGATTTTATAGTTGTGAGATCACTTAGTTCTTTGCCGTCTACGTGGTCGTTAAATACTTTTGTCATAGTAAACTCTAAACCTAGATTGAGTCGCTCTTTCAACTTGTATTTTATGCCGGCTCCCATTGGCACATTTGGCCCTATGGCTGTGTTGCCGTCGCACGAGGCGAGGGTTACTCCTACACCTAAGACTAAATATGGTGTCCAGCGGCGCAGACGTTTGTACGTTTCGCCTATGCCATAGCTGAAAAAGTTGAATTCTATTCTAGCTCCCAAATCATATACTTGTGAGCTAAACGAATACTCTTTGCCTTCAGGAAGCACATTGTCCATATCTGCTGTGTTCCCACTAAGACTCAATGTCGAAAGAACTCCTCTAATTGCCCATCGTGTGTCGGGTAGATAGCGAAATCCTATTTCTCCGACAAATCCGGGATGTTTAAATACGCTCGACGATGCATCTCCTGAATAGCCGCTCATACCAAGTCCTGCTCCAAAGTCAAATTTATATGGAGCTTCTTGAGCATGAGCAATAGCAGCAGTTGCCATCACTATTAGTATTATTAATGCCTTTATCGTGCGCATTTTCCTGTTGTGCAATAATTATTGTAGAGGTTTAAACGTCAATCTGTTTACAACACCTCGGTAGAGAGTATTGCTGGTGTCACCATCGCTTGTTTGTCCGCCAAACAGATATATGTATGGGCATTCCCACTCTGTGATGGCTGTGGTTGCGCGCGATGCAACATTGGTTGATTTGACATTGTAATATGGTATATCCAAACTATATATTGGAGTCCATGATGCTGCTGCTCGTGAGGTAAGCGTTTGTTTATACACGTATGCTTGTGCTCGTGTCAAACGTGGCATGCTTGCAGGCAATTGCATTAGTGTGTCTGCTTCTGCCCAGTGCATACCGAAGTCTTCCGATACATATATCGTGTCATTAACTGCACCTGTTGCGTCGTTACCGTACATTGCAATAAGTACTGACTCTTTGGTCGCTGTCCATGTCGAATAGCTGAAACTTGTTACAAAGTATGGGAATACGGTCATATTTTCAAATGCATAGGGTAGTCCGCGCTTCGAAATCATTGCCCAGTTTGTACCATCGTAGATCCATGTGCAAGCACTGAGGCTACCATTTGCGTATCGTCCTCCGGTAAGCGCTAATTGTGGCGCAGTGCTCATCTTAAATGTGTAATTTACCGGTTGCGATGCTCCACTAACAGGAAAGTTTGCAGGTATCTCTGCGTTGTTGTCGTCTGATGGCCATGCTGCGTAGTAGTATTTTCCGCCTTGCAGTTTGTTACCGAGAAGTTTCTCTCCGTAGTTGCCATATATATTTGCCCACTGTTCCCCGGTAGCAGTCCAATTTACACCATCGGTAGAGGTGTATAGGTTGCCATCGTTATCGAGTATGTATAAGGCTGAATCTGTTCCGTTAAAGCTGTCAATGTTGGGCGTAAAGCTAAATTGTGGTGTGGTATATTGCCATTGATCTTGTGGATTTGTTGCTGTGGCAATACAGTATTCGCTGCCTTTCGTTGATAAGCAATAAAATTTCCCTGCTGCTTGAGTTGTGCGTTGATCGTCTATTGTGCTAAAGCGAGTGGGGTAGTTGTTCTGTTCAAGCAACGTCCATGCCAAGGTGTCGGCAGGTATGGTGTGAACATTAACTTTAATGCTGTACGTTAATTCATTCGTTCCATCCAATGAAACTATGCGCAATTTAACCGGACCATTGCTGAAATCAATACTATCTGTCGAATTGGTGATATAATTATACACTGTATCTGATGCATTTGCTCTCGATACGGTTAATTCCATAACAGATGCGCTATTAACTGAAATCACAGGAACTAGTTTGTTTATAGCGGTGCCGTAAGGTAATGAATCGGCATTAAATATGCTGGCATTGGCAAGGTCTATCGAGAAAAACACTGAGTCGAGATTCTCAACAACATTGTCATCCTCTGATAGTGAAAATGATGTAACCAAAGCGCTTGAATAGAGAGTCGTTTCGGTATCGGAGCTGCTGCTATTGCATGCTACCATTGCGCCCATCAAGGCGGTTGCTGCCAGACTTATAGCTAATTTATTTGACATTATTAAGTGAGTATATACTTTGTATTTAAAGTGCAAAATTAAAATTTTGTGTTAAATATGCCAAGTATTAGCATATAAAACATGTGAAATACGCGATTTTTATATGTTTTTAACAAGAATATGGTGGCTAATTTGTACTTATTAGTGGCATTATGTTCTTATTGTTCTGTCGCCGTCGTTTACCTCTCATTGTCCGTTTTCGTACAATATACTTGTCGTAATATATTGATAATCAGATGCTATTGCAAAAACTTTCTAATTATGGTTATTTTGCGACAGAAAAATTTTAACCGCATTATGGATAAGCAAATAGATAAAAATATTCTCCGTCGCGAGGCTGCCAGACGATATGCTAAATGGCTTGTCGGCATCGGCATAATAGCTGCCGCTGTTGTAGCTTCGCTGCTAGGCTTGCAAAAGTCTGTGTTTGAGCGTGACCTCTCATTTGGCGATGTCACTGAAGGCCCGCTCGACACTTCGGTGTCGGCTTCCGGCAAAGTGGTGCCCGCTTTTGAAGAAATCATCAACTCGCCGGTCGATAGTCGCATCGTTGCAGTTTATGCACAAGCCGGTGACAGCGTGGTGGAGGGCACTCCGCTGCTTGAACTTGATTTGCAATCGGCACAAACCGACTATGCTAAAAAACTCGACGAACGCAGCATCAAACAAAACGATATAAAACGCGAAAACCTAAACAATGCAACTGCTCTCAGCGAACTTACTATGCAAATTAAGGTGAAGGAGATGGAGGTGCAACGCCTTGCCATTGAGCTTACCAACGAGCGTCGCCTTGATAGCCTTGGCTCAGGCACCGGTGAGCGTGTGCGCCAAGCAGAAACTTCACTCTCAACCGGACGTCTTGAGCTTGAACAACTTCGCTCGCGTCTCGCCAATGAGCGTCAAATAAGCAGTGCCGCTAAACAGTCACGAGCTCTTGAACTTAGCGTGTTCGATAAAGACCTTGAACTCATGCGGCGTACTCTTGCCGACGGCAAAATTCCTGCCCCGCACAGTGGCGTGCTCACTTTTATTTCTAATGAGATTGGCAGCCGAGTATCTCCCGGACAAAAGGTGGCTGTCGTGTCTGACCTTAGTCAGTTTAAAATTGAGGGGCAGTTGCCCGACGGCAGTCGCGATCGCATCGCTGTTGGCGCAAAAGTGCTTATAAACATCGGCAAGGATGTGCTTGAAGGTACGGTGACAAATATTTCACCGCAGTCTAATCAAAACCTCATCAGTTTTAATGCGTCGCTTGCCGACCCACGCAATCCTCGCTTACGTCCGGGTTTGAGCATTGAAATGCAAATTATATACGGATACAAAAATAACGTGGTGCTCATGCCAAACGGTGCATTCTTCAAAGGCCCCGGACAGTACGATTTATTTGTGCTCAACGGCGAGCATCGGCTTGAGCGTCGCTCCGTAAAACTCGGTGACAGCAACCGCGAATATGTTGAGGTGCTTAGCGGTCTAAAACCCGGCGACCGCGTTGTTACCTCTGACATGACTGACTATACATCATCTAAAAGCTTAAAACTTAAATAACATAAAATATGTCTGTAATCTCACTTAACGCGATTAGCAAAGTCTATCGCACTAAAGAAATCGAAACTACTGCCCTCGAAAATATAAATCTTAGCGTCGAAAAGGGCGAATTTATAAGTGTCATGGGGCCGTCAGGTTGTGGCAAATCTACTCTCCTCAACATGATTGGTTTGCTTGACAAACCCACCGACGGCACGGTCAACATACTTGGCACCGACTGCAACGGCATGGGCGACACTGCCCTTGCTCACTTCCGCAACGCAAACATTGGCTTTGTGTTTCAAAGCTTCCACCTCATTCCATCGCTCAGTGTGGCTGCAAACGTTGAGC
>CAZJEA010000083.1:0-9425 GCA_964544895.1 uncultured Bacteroides sp.
CACATTGACATTTTTACCATAAATTTTCTCCAGCCTCACCGCGTCTCATCCCGCGCCAGCCCATGCTATACCCACATGCATAGCGGCAAAAAAAATCTGCAATCACACCACACGGCGTTATTGCAGAATTATGAAAATGAATCGAGAATGATATATAAGAGGATGATAATTATAGAGTTAACTTTGTGTTATTTTTCTCGCATAAATATGTTTACAGGCGTTCCCGTAAACTCATATTGTTCACGTATCTTATTTTCAAGATAGCGGCGATAAGGCTCCTTCACCCACTGAGGCAAGTTGCAGAAGAATATGAACGTTGGCACCGGTGAGCCTTTCAGCATTGTCACGTATTTTATCTTCACAAATTTGCCCTTGTTTGATGGTGGCGGATATGCAGCTATCACTTCTTGCATAAATGTGTTTAGCTGCGATGTCGGCACGCTGCGACGGCGGTTTTCATATACTGCTACCGCTGTCTCCAACACTTTGTATATGCGCTGTTTTGTTAACGCCGAAGTAAATATAATAGGAAAGTCGGTGAACGGTGCAAAACGCTCGCGTATTGCCGACTCGTAGTGCTTTATTGCTGTAACACTCTTATCTTCAACAAGGTCCCATTTGTTCACAACTACAACCAAGCCTTTCTTGTTGCGTTGTATCAGCGAGAAGATATTCACATCTTGTGCCTCGATGCCGCGTGTGGCATCAATCATGAGCACGCAAACATCGCTGGCTTCAATTGCTCGGATTGAGCGTATCACTGAGTAATACTCTATGTCTTCGCTCACCTTGTTCTTTTTGCGTATGCCGGCTGTGTCTACGAGATAGAAGTCAAAGCCGTACTTGTTATATCGTGTGTAAATAGAGTCGCGTGTGGTGCCGGCTATGTCCGTCACTATGTGGCGCTCTTCGCCGATGAAGGCGTTGATGATGCTCGATTTCCCGGCATTCGGACGTCCAACGATAGTGAACTTCGGTATGTCGTCAAGAGCCTCTTCTTCGTCTTCGTCTACCAATGGCAATTTCTTAACTACGTCGTCGAGCAAATCGCCTGTGCCATATCCGCTTACTGCCGATACAGGGTATGGGTCGCCAAGTCCTAGACCATAAAACTCCGGCACATTGTACAGCCAATCGTTTGAGTCTACTTTGTTTGCTACCAAAAGCACCGGCTTGCGCGATTTACGCAATATCTCTGCTACATGGTCATCCAAATTGGTGATGCCGTTCATGGCGTCTACCACAAACAATATTTCATCGGCTTGTTCTATTGCCAATTCTACTTGTTTGTTGATTTCGCCTTCAAAAATATCATCGCTATTAACAACCCAACCGCCGGTGTCGACTATAGAAAACTCTTTGCCGTTCCAGTCAACTTTGCCGTATTGTCGGTCGCGAGTTGTGCCTGCGGTTTCGTCTACTATGGCCGTGCGGCTTTGTGTCAACCTATTAAAAAGTGTTGACTTGCCTACATTGGGTCTGCCCACAATTGCTACTAATTGTCCCATTTGTTGTGAGTGTATTTTTTGTCTAGATATATTGCGTTTGCAAAGTTACTGATTTTTACGCTAATTGCCAAATTCTCACGCGCTATGACTGCGCTTTTCACTACTCTATGTAGCCGAATTGGCGTAGCTTGTTCTCGCGATTGCGCCAATTCGGCTCCACCTTTACAAACACTTCCAAGAACACGCGCTTGCCAAAAAATGTCTCTATATCTTTGCGAGCTTCTACGCCTACGCGTTTTAGCATTGAGCCGCCTTTGCCTATGATGATGCCTTTTTGTGAGTCGCGCTCTACGTACACCACTGCCATGATGTGTATGGAGTTGTCTTTCTCATCAAACTTCTCCACTATAACTTCGGTAGAGTAGGGCACTTCTTTGTCGTAGTTCAGCAATATCTTTTCTCTGATGATTTCTGTTACAAAAAAACGTGCCGGCTTGTCGGTGAGTGCGTCTTTGCCAAAATAGGGCGCGTGCTCGGGCAAAAGCGCTACTATGCGTGCCATCAAGTTGGTCACGTTGAAGTGCTCTTTTGCCGATGTCGGAAATATCTCGGCATTTGGCAACAACTTGTTCCAACGATCGAATACCGCTTCCAAATCCGACTGATTTTTTAGCAAGTCAATCTTGTTGATTACCAACAATACAGGCACTTTCTCTCGTGCTACCTTGGCTAAAAATTCTGCATTTTTCGTGGGGTCTTCAACCACGTCGGTCACATAGAGCAATATGTCGGCATCGGTGAGAGCCTCTTGGCTGAAGTTGAGCATGCTTTCTTGAAGCTTATACTTCGGCGACAGCACTCCGGGAGTGTCTGAAAATACTATCTGATATTCCGGCGTGTTTACTATGCCCATTATGCGGTGTCGTGTCGTTTGCGCTTTTGAGGTGATGATGCTAACGCGCTCGCCTACCAAATCATTCATCAATGTCGATTTGCCTACGTTGGGGTTACCAACTATGTTTACAAATCCCGATTTATGTTCGTTTGCCATATTTCTGATATACGTATTTCTATATAAACAAAAATAGCACCCTAAAAGATGCTATTTTCGTGAACTTTTTTTCCGAGTGTCCTCGTTAGAGATCCCATACAAGGTACATAGCACCCCAAGTAAATCCGGCTCCAAATGCTGTCAATATAAGCTTGTCGCCTTTCTTAAGGATGTGTTTGTACTCGTCCAAGCACAAGGGTATGGTAGCTGCCGATGTGTTGCCGCGGTGTTGTATGTTTACCAACACTTTTTCCATGGGTACACCTGCTTTTTGTGCTACTGCCTCTATGATGCGGAGGTTTGCTTGGTGAGGTATCAAGTATGCAATATCGTCTACGCTTAGGTTGTTGCGAGCCATAACATCTTGTGTCGATGTCAACATGTCGGTAACAGCGTGTTTGTATACGTGACGTCCGTCTTGGAACAAGAAGTGCATACCTTTGTCCAATGTTTCTTGGGTTGTGGGGTGTACACTACCTCCACCGGGCATTACCAAATATTCGAGACCTGAACCGTCTACGTGGAGCACTGCGTCGCGCACTCCCATACCTTCTTCTTCGGTGGGTTGTACGAGCACTGCTGCTGCACCATCGCCAAAGAGTGGGCAGGTTTGACGGTCGTTATAGTTTACCATTGACGACATCTTCTCTGTGCATACTACTACTACGTTTTTGTAGATGCCTGAGCGGATGTAGCCGGTTGCATCTTGCAACGCTACGATGAATCCTGCACATGCTGCTTGTATGTCATATGCATATGCATTCTTCAAGTTTACACCGTGTGCAATTACTGATCCGGTTGACGGAAAGCGGTAGTCTGGATTTGAGGTAGCGCATATCAATAAATCAATATCATCGGCGTTGATGCCTGTTGATTCAATGAGTCGTTGAACTGCGATTATACCCATATATGATGAGCCGGTATTCTCTTTCTTTAGAATACGGCGTTCCTTGATGCCCACACGTGTGGTTATCCATTCGTCGTTGGTGTCTACCATTTGCGACAACATTTCGTTATCTAAAATGTCATCTGGTACGTATGAGGCTAGGCCTGATATGCGAGCGTTTAGCATTGTTTCTTTTGTGACAATGAAGTGTTAAATAGGTTGGTTAACTTTTAAAAACACGCAAAGCCTATAAGCCTTGTCGGCTTATAGGTCGCTATGCTTTTGTTATGGCGTACAAGGGCTTTGCACCCCGAGCTCAATTTAGAGGGCTGCGTCTTTAACGATTGCCTGACGGCCACGATAGTATCCGCATTCGCCGCATACTGTGTGGTATACGTGCCATGCACCGCAGTTAGGGCAAAGTGCCAATGTGGGTTCTACAGCCTTGTCGTGTGTGCGACGTTTTGCAGTGCGAGTTTTTGATTGTTTGCGTTTAGGATGTGCCATTGTTGTTTATAATTTTATTGTTTTTACTTTACTTGTTTTATTTTGTCGGCGCTCACAGAGGAGTGCGCTGATTTTTTCGTTTTGTTCGTTGATATGTCTACTCGTCTATCGACAACCCTTTCAATGCATCCCAACGGGGGTCTACTCCGCCTTCGTTGTCCAGATCCATAGTATCCATCTCTTCAATTAGCTGCTCCTCGAGAGCGGCATCTTCGTCTGAGCTTCCATTTGCACGATGTTTCTTGAGCATTGCGCTCATCTGCTTGTTGCACTTGCCTTGCGGGTGCACATGCTTCATCGGCACTGCCAACGACACGGTGTCATATATCATATATGCAACATTCAGGTCATTGTCGCTATACGGTATTTCTAACAATTCGTCTGAGTCGTCGCGATAGCGGTCGCCATACTTAACCATCACATGATAAGTCGCTTCGATGGGATACTGCATCTCATCGAGGCAACGGTCACACAACAACGTCACTTCGCCTTTTATCTCGAAGTTCATGTCGTATATTTCACCTCGGTAGTTAACGTCGAGGTCAACCGTCAGATTGGCGTCGCGTATATCGGCGCTCTCCATGTTGACGAAAAACTGCTTGCCTAGCACATAGTTGTACTTGTGCTCGCCTTGTTGCAACGTTTTTAGCGGCAACTTGAATTCTGTAAACTTACCCATAACTTGATGGTTAGGTGAGAAAAACTTTGCAAAGTTAGGTCTTTTCTCCCTAATTCCCAACTTTTCAGCGAAATATTTATCCTTTATTACACTTTTTATCCCTTTTTATTAGCGCTTTTAACTAAATAAGCAGCGGCCTGCTCTCCCGAACCTGCCGCTGCAACCATATATAAGAAGGTTATCTTTAGAGATCCCTTTCTATTCTATGTCTACGGTTATTGTTGCTTTCCCTGATTCACTGTAATAACCGTCGACTGATGTATTTGCTGTTAGTGTGAACGTGTACGTGCCGCTCTGATTGGTCGTGGCTGTGTAGTTCAAACGCGATGTCGTGTTGCTGGCTTGTACGCTACCGTCGGGTTTGTACAACGTGTACGTGTAGCTCTCTGCATCTTCAACAGCTTCCCACGAAAATTGTGTGCGTGTTGCGCTATTGCGTTTTAGCGACAAAACAGGGGTTGCCAACTTTTTCAAGTCGTTTGTGCGCAACTCGTAAGTAACCTGTTCTGATGTGCCGTCGGCTGACTTGTATGCACCGTATGCCCATACTGTCAAATAATAAACCGTGTTGTATTTCAAATCGCTAAATGTTAGTTGGGGCGTTTGAGTCAAACTGCGGGTTATTAATTTGCCGTCTGCGTCGCTAAACTCATATCCGTAAGTCGTTGCACCGTCAACTCTATCCCAACTGAAATCAATTGAGCTATATGTAGCTGTGTAGGTGCCGCCGGTCGGACTTGCTAACGGCGTTTGTGCAACTTCGTCATCGTCGCTGCAACTTCCCACGATTGGCATGAGTGCCAACCCGAGTGCTATGCTTATTATTTTATGTAGTTTCATATCTCTCTACTTTTTACTTTGTGTAAGGTATTTTGCCCGCATATTCATCGGGTATTGTGTAATAGAACCATACGTATACCCAGTTCCAGGTGTCTTCATCCGGAGCCAAGTAGCATGAGAAGCATCCATACTCACTGTTGAGGTTGAAGTACGAGTAGCCTACACCGTATGCGTAGAAGTACGTGATGGGCTCTCCGTTTGCCATTGTCCATGTCGGGAACTCTTCGTTTGCTTCGTCGTAGAAGTACCAGCAATCGTAGTCTCCACCAACCCAGCTATAGTTATATACCGGGTTTATGCCAATGTATGTTGAGCTACATCCGCTTTGTGTTGCATCAAGTGTAAAGATAAATTCTTTACCTGAGTTCATAAAGTTGGTTAACTTCAATTTGTTTGAGCCTTCGAGCATCTCAAATGTGCCGTACGTGGGTTCGTATACTTTCGCATTCGAGCTGTCGTAGTACGTGTACTTGAAGTTCGCATCTATTACAACCCATTCTACAATTGATACACTGCCGTTGTAAACGTCAAATCCTTGTCCATAAACGGTCTTGTAGGCATCTGGTATTGATATGCTTAGGTTGAACACTTGCTTTGCGGGTATGTTTGTGCAGTCAACTGTAATCGTTGCTTCTGCTTCGCCTGCCTCAAATGTCACTGACGAGGGCACTATGATTTGGTCATTGTCAGCTACGGTTTGTAGTGGCACTGTGACCGTCTCTTTAGTGTTGAGTCGCTTCAAGGTTAGTTCAAACGTGTGGTCGTCTGTCTCAAACTCGTGCGTAGATGCATTGTCCTTGTCAAAATACACCGCAGGACTGTCTTCGGCAGTTTCTTCGCCCGGTGTCCAATTGTCGTCATCGTCGCAAGCCGACAATGTGAATATGGCAGCGGCAGCCAAAAGAGTATTTAATATATATTTCATGACTATATTCTGAATTTTGTTTTTTTACTCGGTGGGAAGATAGCCTGACGGATCGGGATTGAGTTTGCAGGCGGGGTTGAGGTTATTCTCACTATCGGGTATGTAGTAGATAGTGTACGGTGCCGTATAATCGTCGTATGAGTTGATTTGATACGCTTGTTCGTGGTTCGATCCATCATAACGACGTTTGATTGAGTGCTCTAGTCGGCGATAGTCAAAGTATACTATGCCTTCGCCCCAGAACTCTATGCGCTTCTGGTTGAAGATGTCTTCTATAACAAGTGCCTCGGTGCCGTCATTGCAGCTGAAGCCTCCGCTATTCGTGCGATAGGTGTTCATGAAGTTGGTGAGCGCTGCTGCTCCGGCTGCTATGCCTTCTGTGTAAACTTTTGCTTCTGCCTCAATGAAATACATCTCTTCTACACGCATTAACGGTATTGATACTGCTATGCCGTTGGTTGATGTTGTGCAGTCTCCGTTTGCCGGGTGAAATTTGAAGCTTGTGTATGCATCATACTGGCTCCATTGACTGTATGTGAGGTTTGTTCCCGATGCATACTTTTCGTTGTATGCAGTTTCGTTTGCTACATCGTTCGGGTCAATCCATGTTGTCTTGCGCCAGTCATCACTTTGTATGCTCTTATACAAGTTGGCATCAATCATACGATATGCTCCGTATGTGTATGATGCTACGCCCCAAAGTGCTTCAGGTGATATGTACGACATCCATGAACGCCAGTCGAGTGATGTGAGCGCGTCGCTCGATGCTATCGTGATGCACCACATCCATGAGTTGTTTGGCGTGTTGAAACCGGTCTTCGGATCAAACCATTGCGATTTATTCAGCGGTGTGAAGCCTTCGTTGATAGCGAGACGTGCATATTTCTCTGCGTTCTTGTAGCAATCGAGTGCTGAGGTGATGCCCAGTTTGTCATATTGTTCATACTCGCTCTCTGCTGCTACTTGTTTTGCTAAATCTTCGGGATGTTTGTTGAATCGTGTTGCCATTGTCAACCACAAACGTGCTTTCAAACCGTAGGTCACACCCAAGCAAGTGTGAGTCTTGCCTTTTGTTGCTGTGTGCACGTTTGCCAAATCCTCTTCTGCACGGTTGAGGTCGTTGTTGATAAAGCGATACATCTCGTAGAACTGTGCACGCGGATTGTTGCGCGCTTCTAACTCGGTAGTTTGCTCTGTCACGATTGGCACTGTCAATCCTTCCAAACCATCGCTGGCTATGCGCGCATCGTAGTCGGTGCCGGTTGCTCGTGCTTCGTAGCACGCTGCCAACTCTTCGTATGCGTAGGCGCGGAAGTTGTATGCATCGCCTACATACTCGGCATCTGCCGGGTCGTTATTTATTGCTGCTGCTGACAGCACTATATCGGCTTTCTTTATAAGATAGTAGTAGCGATACCATATCACTGATTGTAGCAACCAGTTGCCCAAATACGATTGCTCGGCAAAATACATAAAGTAGTCATATCCGATTTTGTAAACAGGCATTTCGGCTAACATGGCATCACGGTTCATCATCAAGCATGGCCATCCGCAATCTCCGTAGTCGTATGACGTTGATGTTGAGTATGAGTTGAAATAGGCGGGCATGCCGTTTGCCAATCCTCCCAAGTCACTCGCTACTTGCTCTTCTACTGCTGACGATGTGGGAAAGCTTTCTTCCAAGCACGACACCATAGGCATGCTTAATCCTATGCATGTTGCGCCGATAAGCAGATTTTTATATGATCTTTTCATCTTTATTTTCTTTTTAGGGGTGAGTGACTCGCTTAGAAGTTTACGGTGAGACCACCGGTGAATGAACGGATTGGTGAATAGTCGCCATAGCTACCTACTGTGTCGCTTGAACGCGGGTCGAATCCTTTGCGTGCTGACCAATAGTACAAGTTTTGTCCGGTGACATAAACACGTAGACGATCCATCTTTAACTTGTTAGTCCATTTGCGAGGCAAGGTGTATCCTATTGTGATGTTCTTGAGTGCCAAGTACGATGCACTTGTTAGCCATCTGTCTGACGAGTTGTTCCCGTCAGGATAGCTCAATGCGTACGACCAAAGAGGTATATCGCTATCTTGATTGGTCTCACTCCATGCATTGTAGATGTCTCTGTGCCATGCTCCGCCGGTGAGTGTGCTGTATGCCGGTGTCATTAGCGCTTGATAGCCTGAGTCATATTTCTTTCCTCCGATTGAGTAGTTGAAATTGGCTGCTATATCAAAGTCATAGATGTGGAAGGTTGTGCTAAATCCTCCAAATACATCAGGCAGAGCTGAGCCGCACAAATAATAGTCTGCACTATCATAGCTTGTCGTTGTGGTCAACGTGCCGTCTTCGGCTGTCTTGTAGAACATGCCAACTCCGTTTTCGTTTACTCCGGCGTAGCGTTTCAAATACCAGGTGTTAACCGGTAATCCTTCACCTACAAAGAAGTTGCCGTTTTCGAATCCGTTGTAACCCTCTACCTCATACAATTTGTTGTCCTCTGGCAAGTAGGTCACTCGGTTGCGTTGCCATGCCATATTAGCATCAACGCTCCATGAGAAGTTGCGCGTCTTTACAATGTCTGCTGATAGCTCTATTTCTACACCGCTGTTTGACATATCGCCTACATTTGAATAGTAGCCTCCGTAACCGATTGAATACGGTGCTGAGAACCACATCAACATGTCGGTTGTCTTGCGGTTGTAATATTCTACGCTACCACGCAAACGCGATTTAAATAACTCAAATTCTAATCCTACGTTGAGCGCGCCTACGGTCTCCCATGTGATGTTTTTGTTTCCCTTGGTTGAGAATACGTATGCTACGTTGTCGTTTGAGTTGCTGATTGAGTATGTGTCTGTGTAGCGGTAGTTACCTATATTGTCGTTTCCTTGTTCTCCGTACGATGCTTTTACCTTCAATACGTCTATCCATTTGCTCTTCGGGAACCACTCTTCGCGGCTGATGATATAGGCACCGCCTAAGCTCCAGAAGTTACCCCAACGGTGATCCGGGTCAAAACGGCTCGATCCGTCGCGGCGGAATGAGAACGATCCGAAGTATTTACTGTCATAGTCATATTGTGCACG
>CAZJEA010000084.1:0-9385 GCA_964544895.1 uncultured Bacteroides sp.
GGAAAGCCTCGACTCTACCATGTGTGCCGATTAGGTACACATTCGTGATACGGCCGCCACACATCCCAGTCCCATATTGCCGTGTAGCGGCTAGCGCACCGCAGAGCGGTGTCAATAATGTAGCCTATGGCAAGGCCGGCAGAGCCGCCGCAGCCATAGGTATGCGCATCCCCCCCACACCCGCGCTCCGCGTAGCGGTGCGTATAAAAAAACACCCCATCCCAGCTATCCTCACGTGCCGTTTAGGCACGATTTTGTAGGTAACCGCGGAGAAAGCGCGAGGCACGAGCGCGTCTCCGTGGAAAGCCTCGACTCTACCATGTGTGCCGATTAGGTACACATTCGTGATACGGCCGCGCCTCACTCCAGGTTGCGAAATGCCGCGGTGCGTATATTATTGCTCATTTTTTAGCAAGAATTTTGCTCGAGATGCAATTTTGACCGTTTTTAGGGGCGAAATTATGATACTTTTTAGACATTATCCGGCATAAAAACACCTCAAATTTTGCCCGAATTTCGCCCCCAAAAACTCGCAAAATGCCCCTTTGTAACAGCCTTGTAAAATTTATACCCCAATCGTACAAATTGCCCAATTTTTGCATCAACTCCACAATAAAATCTTTGCACTTTTGTAACACCACTTATACTTATTTATCCAATGACTATATTATCATGCAAAACGCTTATTTTATTGATTTATAGATTTTTTTTTAATAAAAACTGTACTTATCTTTGTAGTGCAAAAATATAAAAGCCTATGGTTCACTTGGCTTTTTATCATACTTACTTACTTTGCTAAATACATAATTTTTAACCTATACAACTAACTAATTTTATCATTCTTCTTATGAAACCTTTACTTCGTTTCGGCTTAGCAGCACTTGCAATGCTTGCATCTTCAGTAACCTATGCTGATGACTTCTATTTGTCTTCAAGTGGAGATTCCGGCGCTCCCGAAGAAATTAACAAATTTACCAAGATCGACGACAACACTTATATGTTGATGGTCGAAAGATTTTACCAGTACTCATATTGGTACTCTTATACATATCGTATTGGTAAAAAGGCAGGGACAGCTGACCTTACATACTTCGGCCCGGCAGAGACATCGCAGATAACCAGCGATGATTTGGTTAATGGTAAAACTGAAAGCGGAACAGATGACAAAGGCGTCACAATTGTAGACTATGATGGCATAACCTTTGATTTATCAGCTAATACTGCAGAAAATACTCTTTCAGCCAAACCAATTGAAGGACAGTCTAACTCTAGTGTAAAAAGCTTGTTGCTAACGCTTACTGTAGACGATAATGGCGTGCCAACGTCTTTAAACATAAAGAAACCCACAGAACATAACATCCCTGTAGGTTTACCAACATATTTCCTAGTGTCACCTTACAATAAACAACTGGTTAAAACAGGTGCATATACTTATAGCGCACACTTCGACAAAATCGAAAATCAGAGTATTGTGATTAAAGATACTTCAAAGGATGACGGTGATTGCATTTGGTTAGGTCTAAGACTTTATACTCAAATAGTGCAATGGTATGAAGGAGATAATTTGCACTTATACAAAACCGGAAGTAATGCTGATTTGTTTGACTTTACAGCTGCAGATGGAGGTAGCGCTGATCTTTCAAGCACTAATGGTAAGGTTAATTTCAAAATCTATCAAGGTTCAAACAAGTCTGCCTCAACATATAGCCTTTTTGTAAATAATACAGCATTGTATGATGTAGATGTTACTTTGTACTACGATATGTTATTTAGAAACGACAAACAGGCTTTGCAAGAGAAGTCTAATGCTATTAAAGCTGATGATGCAGCTGCTGCAAGTGATTCTGATGACGAATGTTATACTACGACCGATGGTACCTATCACGTTAACCATATAGAAGGCAAAACAATGTTTGAGTCTACCTCGGCTATGGCTACACAAGAGCAAACCAAAAACATGACTGCCGTGCAAGTAGCAACAACATTCGCTGATGCTTATAACGCTCAATTATCAATCTCTTATTCAACATCAAAAACCGAAATTGATAACATTGTAAAAGGAACAACAAGTGTATCATCTACATTTGAGATTGAAACATCAAATGAAAATTGGTCTCAATCAATCCCATTAGAATATGAGAAGAGTGAAACTATAACTGAAAGCACTGCCAATCTGGAAGCCGGTTCTTATATAGTTTACACAGGAACTCTCCCAGGCAACTTCGATGCTGCATTCTATATCCAAGAGATACTTAGCACTCAGACTGTTTCTGATTCAGGTGAGTCAACAACATCAAAAGATACTATTAACTTCAAGGCAAGTGAAACTGCTGCCAATGAAAGTAATACTCTGATTGAAATGCCATTTGCTGTTGAAGGTAATGAAACCGAAACTATAGAAAATCAAGAAGTAGATGCTTTTTCTCCGGAGTCGAAAGTGAAGTCAACTACAACCGATTCTGACGACAGCTTGCCATTCTACTTGCGCTCAGTGTCTTCTCAAGAAAATGCAAATGTTACCGTTGAGTTCTATTACAATTATGAAGACCCGTCGAAATCGATAGTTATAATTAATTCAACCAATTCGGTAATCTGCGGCGCAGAGTCAATCAGCGTTGCTGAAGAAAACGAATCGCCTGTCGAGTACTTCAATTTGAATGGTGTACGCGTAGATGGTAGCGTTCCCGGATTGTATATCCGCCGCCAAGGCAACAAAGTCACGAAAGTGATTATCAAATAGAGTAAAGGCTAGTTAATGATAAGGTAGTAGCCATCGCAGCTTGGTCTGCGGTGGCTATTGCCTTGTCTCTAACATACCGTTTTTTTATCCCTCTGATATAAAAATTATTAACATCAAACAATTTTATAGGATTTACGCTGTTTAAGATGTTATTTTTTTGTAAATTTGCGTGCTAAAATCACTGTATTCACAAACAAAAATTACGGTTCATGTCAGAATTAAAATCTATCAAAACAGCATTAATCTCTGTTTTTTACAAAGATGGCCTTGAAGAAATTCTTCAAAAGTTGAACGCAGACGGCGTAAAGTTCTTATCTACAGGAGGTACCCGCGCATTTATTGAAAGCTTAGGCTATGCCTGCATGGCAGTTGAAGACTTGACGGGCTATCCGTCAATATTGGGCGGCAGAGTTAAAACTTTGCACCCGAAAGTTTTTGGCGGCATTCTTAACCGTCGCGACAACGACCAAGATAGAAAACAAACCGAGCAATTTCAAATTACTGACATCGACCTGGTGATCGTCGATTTGTATCCCTTCAGCGAAACAGTGCGCTCTGGCGCTTCTCAAGCCGACATCATCGAGAAAATTGACATAGGTGGCATCTCCCTCATCCGTGCTGCTGCTAAAAACTACAACGATGTTGTGATTGTTGCTTCAAAACACCAATACGGTGCTTTGTCGCAAGTGCTCAGCGAACAAGGTGCTAAAACATCTATCGACCAACGCAGATGGTTCGCTAAAGAAGCCTTCGCTGTCTCTAGCGAATACGATAGCGCAATCTTCAACTATTTCGATAGCACTTTCGAACAACCCTCGGCTTTGCGTTTCGCTGTTGACACCGTTAAACCTATGCGTTACGGTGAAAATCCTCACCAAAAAGGTTACTTCTATGGCAACCTCGACGAGATGTTCACCCAACTCCATGGCAAAGAAATTTCTTATAACAACCTCGGCGATATTGATGCAGCTACCGCTTTGATAGCCGAATTTGAGGGCGACACAACTTTCGCTATCCTCAAACACAACAACGCTTGCGGTTTGGCTTCTCGCCCCGTACTCGTTGACGCTTGGCGCGATGCTCTTGCCGGTGACCCAGTGTCGGCTTTCGGTGGCGTGCTAGTTACTAACGCCGAAGTTGATGCCGCTACTGCCGAAGAAATAAACAAAATTTTCTTCGAGGTTATCGTAGCTCCCGCATATAGCGAAGATGCTCTAGCCATTTTGAAACAAAAGAAAAACCGCATCATCTTGGTGCAAAAACAAGCAAACCGCACTGAGATGTCGGTGCGCAGTGCCCTAAACGGTGCTCTTGTGCAGCAGCGCGACCTCAAAACCGAGTCTGCTGACGATCTCAAACCGGTGACCTCAAGAGTGGCTACCGCTGAACAAATTGACGATATGATTTTCGCTAACAAAATAGTGAAACACTCTAAAAGCAACGCAATTGTCTTAGCTAAAAATCGTCAGCTCTGTGCCGGCGGCGTAGGACAAACTTCGCGCGTTGACTCTCTCAAACAGGCTATTGAAAAAGCTAAATCTTTTGGCTTTGACCTAAACGGCGCTGTTATGGCTTCTGACGCATTCTTCCCATTTGCCGACTGCGTGGAAATCGCTCACAAAGCAGGCATCGACGCAGTGATACAACCCGGTGGATCTGTGCGCGACAATGAGTCGGTTGAATATTGCAACAATAACAACATTGCAATGGTAATGACCGGAGTGCGCCACTTCAAACACTAAAAATATCACATTTCATTACATTAATACATTTAATTAAAAAATGAGACTTTTCTCTCTGACAAAAGAAATTGCAATCGACCTTGGTACCGCCAATACGATTATAATTCACAACGATAAAATCGTTATCGACGAGCCATCTATCGTTGCTCTCGACAAACGCACCGACAAGCTCATCGCTGTTGGTAAAGAAGCTCAACAGATGCAAGGTAAAGAGCATGAGGGCATCCGTACTGTTCGTCCATTGCGCAAAGGCGTGATTGCTGACTTTAATGCTGCTGAACTTATGATTCGCGGCCTCGTGAAAAAGGCTAGCGCTAAGAGCAATTGGTTCTCTCCGTCATTGCGCATGGTGGTGGGTATCCCTTCTGGCTCTACCGAAGTTGAAATACGTGCCGTACGCGATAGCTCTGAGCACGCCGGCGGACGCGATGTATATATGATTTACGAGCCTATGGCTGCTGCACTGGGTATCGGTTTGGACGTCGAAGCCCCCGAAGGCAACATGATTGTTGACATAGGTGGTGGTACTACCGAGATCGCTGTAATATCATTGGGTGGTATCGTTAGTAACAAGAGCATACAGATTGCCGGCGACGACCTCACCGACGATATCCAAAACCACATGAAACGTGCCCACAACGTGAAAGTTGGCGAACGCACTGCTGAACTTATCAAACTCAATGTCGGTTCGGCTCTTACCGAGCTCGAAAATCCCCCTGCAGACTACATCGTGCATGGTCCTAACCAAATGACTGCATTGCCTATGGAAGTGCCCGTGTCGTATCAAGAAATATGCCACTGCATCGAAAAATCAATCTCTAAGATTGAGGCTGCTGTGTTAGGCGCTCTCGAGCAAACTCCGCCTGAACTTTATGCCGATATCGTTCGCAATGGTATCTATCTCGCTGGTGGTGGCGCTTTGTTGCGCGGATTGGACAAACGTTTGACCAACAAGATTGGCATTCAGTTCCACATCGCCGAAGATCCATTGTTGGCTGTTGCCAAGGGTACCGGCGTGGCTCTCAAAAACATTGACAAATTCTCGTTCTTAATCCGTTAATATCAGGGGGTAATCCCTGTCACTTTAAAAAAGTGCGCGAATTATTCAACTTCTTTATACGCAATAGCAAGTGGTTTGTCTTCGCCTTTTATGTGGTGATGGCAGCCATTTTGCTGTTTTCAAGAAATCCGTATCAGCATCATGTTTATATGACGTCGGCAGGCAAAGTTGCGTCGACGGTATATGATGTTGCCGGAAATGTGACTTCTTATTTCAACCTGCGCGAAAACAACGACGACCTCAACAGACGTAATGCCGACTTGCAACTTGAAGTCATTGCGCTGCGCGAGCAAGTGCAACACCTCAATGAACGTCGCGCCGAAGAGCACGCCGACACGTTGGCTCCATTTGCTGCATTGCGCCACTATCAGTTTATTGTGGCTCACGTGATTAACAACTCTGTGATGCGCTCACATAACTATGTGACCATTAATAAAGGTTCGGCTGACGGCGTTAAATCTGAAATGGGCGTCATTGACCAAAATGGTGTCGTTGGTATAGTGAACGTGGTGACTGAGCATCATGCTCGTGTTATCTCGCTGCTAAACCCCAACTTCAGATTGTCGTGCAAGATTAAAGGCAATGAAAGCTTCGGCTCGCTCGTGTGGGACGGCAACGATCCGCGTGTGGCTGTGCTCGAAGAGTTGCCGCGTCACACAAAATATCAAAAAGGCGACACTGTCATCACTAGCGGATATTCGGCTGTATTCCCTGAAGGAATACCCGTTGGCGTGGTGATGAGCGATAATAGAGGCCGAAACCAAAACTTTTTTGCGCTCAAGGTGCGCCTGCTAAGTGACTTTAGCACGCTAAACAATGTGCAAGTAGTAGTAAACAATAACGCTGACGAATTGCGCCGCCTCGAGGAGCTAAACCAAGTTACCGAGGGCAAGGACGAAGATGCGCTATCAAAGTAGAATGATGATATGTCAAAACCATTGCTAAATTACATATTGCTCTTTATAGTGCTGGTGTTGTCGCAAGCTGTGATCTTTAACAACCTGGCGCTATTTGGCTGTGCAATGCCCTTTGTGTTTATATATCTGATAATCTCACTGCCGGTGACGCTGAGCACCAACTGGTCGCTCACTGCTGGTTTTGTGGTGGGCTTGTTGGTTGATATATTTTCTAACACCTATGGCATAAATGCTATGGCGTGCACATTCTTGTCGTTTGTTCGCAAGCCTGTGTTTCACTTGTACGTGTCGCGCGACGAAGATTTGGCGGGACAACGACCTACCATGCGCACAATGGGGTCGGGGACGTATATGAAGTATGCCTTGACAATGATATTGCTTTATTGCATATTTGCGTTGACCATTGAGGCATTTACGTTCTTCAACTTTTTACGCCTGCTGTTGCGCATCGTTACGAGCACTCTCTATACTTTCATAATTATATACGCTATTGACAGCTTATCAGTAAGCCGACGTGAGAAAAAACTATAATCTGGAGAAAAGAAAGTATGTTATCGGCGGATTTTTGATACTAATAGCTCTAATTTATTCCGTGCGGCTCTTTGAGTTGCAAATAAAAGATGAGAAGTACAAACAATCGGCAGATACAAATGCTTTTCTCAAAAAAACAGTATATCCTTCGCGTGGTCTAATGTATGACCGCAACGGGGAGCTGGTTGTATTTAACCAACCGGCTTATGATGTTATGCTCATACCTCGCGATGTGGTGGAGTTTGACACTCTTGACTTTTGCAATACGCTCAATATCACGCGCGAACAGCTCGACCAGCGTTTCGAAGATATGAAAGATAAGCGTAAAAATCCGGGATATTCATCATATACGCCCCAAGTGCTGATGACTCACTTATCAGCACAAGACTATGGTCGCTTGCAAGAGAAATTGTACAGATTTCCGGGTTTCTTCATTCAAAAGCGCATACTTCGACAATATAACCATGTGGCAGCGGCAAATGTGCTGGGTAACATTCGCGAAGTGAATGCCGAAGATGTGGAGCGCGACGACTATTATGCTGCTGGCGACTATACCGGCGACTTGGGCGTGGAGCGCAGCTATGAGCAATATTTGCGCGGTGTCAAAGGCGTGGAAATACTGATACGCGATGCTCGCGGTCGCATACAAGGACGCTACGAAAACGGCACGCACGACGTGAGCCCGATTTCAGGTCGCGACCTAAAACTAAGCTTGGACATACGCTTGCAAGAGTATGCCGAGTCGCTGATGGTGGGCAAGCGCGGTGCTATAGTGGCTATTGAACCTGAAACGGGCGAGATACTGTGTATGGTTTCTAGTCCGACGTACGATCCGACACGTTTAGTGGGACGCGATCGCGGCAAAAATTACAGAGAGTTGGTAAACGATCCGGCTAAGCCGTTGTTTGACCGCTCGCTGATGGGCGCCTATCCTCCGGGATCTACGTTTAAACCTACACAAGGTCTGATATTCTTGCAAGAAGGCGTGATTGTGCCCGGTACACCATTCCCCTGCTATCACGGATATATAAACGGACGTTTGAAGGTAGGCTGTCACGGTCACCCAAGCCCGTTGACGTTGAAACCGGCGCTGCAAACATCGTGCAATGCATATTTCTGCTGGGGCTTTAAGTCGATGATAGACAAGCGCAGCAAATATGGCAATCCGGCGAATGCGTTTGAAGTATGGAAAAAGCATTTAGTGTCGATGGGTTATGGCTATCGTTTGGGCGTGGATTTGCCCGGAGAGGGACGTGGCTTTATTCCTAACGACCGCTTCTATAATAAATTTTACGGCGAAGGACACTGGAGTGCAAACACTATAATCTCAGTGTCGATAGGCCAGGGCGAGATATTGGCAACACCGTTGCAAATTGCAAACTTGTGCGCAACGATTGCCAACCGCGGATGGTTTATCACTCCGCACGTAGTGAAAGAAATACAAGACACGGTGATGCCGCTTGATTTATTGCAGCGACGCATACCGACAGTAAATTCGAGATATTATCCGGTAATAGCCGAGGGCATGCGTATGGCTGTGTTAGGCGGTACGTGTAGACGTGCTGCATTTGGCGACGTAGAAGTGGCTGGTAAAACCGGTACGGCGCAAAACCCCCACGGCAAGGACCACTCGGCATTTATGGGATTTGCTCCTTACAACAAACCGAAAATCGCCATTGCCGTGTACGTTGAAAATGCTGGCTTCGGTGCTGCTTTCGGTGTGCCTATCGGCAGTCTGGTGATGGAGAAATATCTCACAGGTCAAATTTCGCCCGCCCGCAAAGGCATGGAAGAACAAATGTTAACATCACATCTGTATTATGGAGCGAAGAACTGAAGCCACAAATATGCTGCGCAGCCTTGATTGGGTGACAGTATTTCTATATTTAGTTATGGTTGTGTTTGGCGTGATAAGCATCTACGCTGCCAGCTATGACTTTGACAATGCGTCGATGTTGTCGTTTGACGAATTTTCAGGCAAACAGGCAATGTGGATATGTTTGTCGTTTGCCTTGGGCTTTGTGATATTGCTGATTGACTCGCGCATGTATGAGACTTATGCATATCCGATGTATCTGCTAATGCTTATAGTGCTGTTTATCACCCCATTTATAGCGCCAGACATCAAGGGCTCTAAGTCGTGGATAGTGCTGGGACCTATGAGCTTGCAGCCTGCAGAGTTTGCCAAGTTTGCCACAGCTCTGGCTATGGCTAAGCTGTTTAGCTCGTACAACTTTGTGCTCAATGCCAAATTGTCTAACTATGGCAAGGCGTGCGCCATTATTTTTGTGCCGATATTGCTGATATTGCTCCAAAAAGAGACCGGCTCAGCGCTAACCTTTATGTCGCTCTTCTTCGTGCTATACAGAGAGGGCATGAGCGGCTTGATATTGTT
>CAZJEA010000085.1:0-9290 GCA_964544895.1 uncultured Bacteroides sp.
AGATACTTCTCCACGTTGTACACCGGCACTATTACTGATATTAATGGTTTATTATCTGTCATAGCAATTTTTACTCAACAATCCATCGCTCAATGTTGCGAGACTTCAAGGAAAGAAGTCATTTTGTATCAGCAAAGTTAGCATAAAAACGCAGAAAAATCAAAGATTCGAACAGTTTTGTCACTTCTTTATTCGCGCCAAAGCAGAGCGTACTTTTGATAATAATACTCCACGTTCATCTGCCGACAATCCGATAGACATAATAAGTGAAGCCGAAACGATTACACAGAACGCGCAAACAGCCAACAAACCGACAAAAGTTTGCGGGATAAATAGATCAGCGCCCCAGCCTATGGCAGAGGTTATGACGGTAATGTATAATATTGGCCACAGCACCTTTTCCAAATATTCAGACACAGGTATTATGATATCGTGCTTTATAACAACCAAAGTGCAAAGTATGCACAACAGACGCATCACTATTAATATTGCGAAGGTCAAATATACCGGCATACCCAATTTCAGAGAGAGCCAAATTAAGGGGAACGCCAAAACGTATATATTGTTAGCATAAAGAGCCGTGCGCTTTAGCCTGCCGGTAGCCATAGCCACAGTATTAATAGGGCTATTGAGCGAAGCCACAGCAAGTAGCATCAGCATCCAAGCAGTAAATTCGGCGGTATAATCGGGCACATTTTTAAGCCACAGCTCAAGAATGTAGGGAGCGCGGAGCATTATGGGCAATGCGAAAATCCACATCAGATAGTAAATGTAGCGAGAAGAAGCATAAGTCAAATCTTTTACGTACTTATGATCGCCAGACGCATACGACATTATTATTTGCGGTTTGAAAGCCACAAAGAACTTAGTGCTAAAATTTAACACGGTGTAGCTTAACTGCGTAGCAAATCCGAAAGCGGCATTTATCACCGGGCCAAAGAACAGGTTTAGCAGAATGTTGAGACCTTGCTCATTGAGCATCCAAGTGCCACCGATATAAACATTCCATGAGCTAAAAGCAAAAACTTCGCGAAACATTTGTTTGTCCCAATAAAAGCGAGCTCTACATTCGCTATATTGATGTCGGCAATAAATCACTAACACTAATTTAGAGAGCAGTTGAGCGAGCGCTAAAAGTATTGCATACCAAATAAGCTTATTGGGCATAATCATAATAGCAAAAGCGATAACCAACTTTAGCACAGCATCAATAATGCCAAGCCAAGCGTATAGTTTCATGTTTTCGCGAGCAATAAGAGCCGACTCATACACAGAAAAGACGAACAACGTAGCCAGGCAAAACAAGACACAGTAAAACACGATTATCGCATCGAACACCTTTTCTTGCGGAATAACAAGATAGCTTCGTATAAACCACTGCCCGACAATGGCGCCAACAACAAAGACAGCTATTGCAATTACGGTGAATATTAGCAGATTAAGACCGAAAATTTTATGCAACCGTTCTTCATTGCCATTTCCCAATTCGAAATTGAGGAAACGTTGCGTAGAAGAAGAGAAAGCAATAGAAAAGAACGTCAACGCAGACGAAATGCCACCAACAACATTATAGATGCCATAGTCTTCTACGCCAAGAGCTTGCAAAACAACACGCGAGGTATAAAAGCTCACGCACATCACAAAGATCATGCGTAAGTAAATAAAAGCGGCATTTTTTGCAATAGTCTTTGATTTTTTTGATTTATCAACTTCGGTCATAGGTCATTCAACTATTAGACAACTTGCTCTTGAGATTCGTTTTTAGCAGGCAACGACGATATGACACCTATGTAGCAATATACAGACGTAAATATTGCCAATTGAAACATATCGTTGTAAAATAGCGCTAAACAAAATATAGCCAAAAGGAAGAACTTATATTGCATAGCAAATTTACGTTCGCGAGCTTTAAAAGATAGTATATTGAGCATTGTAAAGAAATACCACACAATGCCTATTAATCCCAATTGCACAAATATAAACATCAGCATTGGCACTGAACCTTGAATGAACCACTGATATTTTTCGGCAAATTTAGTAAGTTTAAGCGTAGTACCGCCCTTAAATTGCCCAAGGCCGGCGCCCCACAAGACACCGCCAGGCGAGTCGGCAACAATAGTTGGCATCAAGCCTAATTTTGCAAAACGCGGTATATCTATTTCCCACAAGCTATTAGGCTCGATATCACCATCTTGCACGGCCTGAGCAACTGTCACAAGGTGATCGACATCGGTACTTACCAAGTAATCGGTCATATAATCTTCAGTAGCCACATAGTCGCCGGCGCCAGTTGCCGCCTTATAAGCTCCATAAAGGCCGAATACGGCAAGCAAGATGACCGGTGCAGCGATAAAAATTTTGCCTATGGTTTTGAGTTCAAATTTGTAAAGCAGAATGAAATAGACAGCCAAATAAAGGAAACTTGCCTTAGTTTCATTAAGGAAGATTGGATATAGCAAAAATATATATTTCCAAT
Organism: uncultured Bacteroides sp.; assembly: GCA_964544895.1. Taxonomy (GTDB): domain Bacteria; phylum Bacteroidota; class Bacteroidia; order Bacteroidales; family Muribaculaceae; genus CAG-873. The sequence continues at coordinate 2,477 of CAZJEA010000085.1, forward strand.
TTTCTTTGAGGCTGAGAAGGTAATTTTCAGAATCCCATTTTTTTGAGACGAAGTAAAATGAGAGCAGGCAGATGAGTGTTGAGATAACACCTGAGCTACCGTTACCTAAAGAGCCGCCACCGTGGTCATTAGCACCGTAGCGTATGAACTGCTCTGTGATGCACACCGCTTGAAGGCACAGGAATATAAAAAGATGCTTATCAATCTTTTTGCGGAACTCCTCACCACGCGAGGATGATAGCAGAAAGCGGAAAATTGGCACCCAAAATAAGATTCCAATAAACTGGCGCGAGCCGTTTATTAAAGTAACCATTCCCTCCTTATTAACTAAGAAGGTTGAGATTATTGAAATAGCAAAGAAGGAAATGAGAATAGCTTTGTCGCGCTTACGATCTATGGTATACAAGCCCAACAGCACAATAATCACGTCTAACACGAAGTACAACGGAGATTTTAGGGGCTGAATAAAAGGCAATAATTCTTCTGAAACGAAGACAAAGCAAGCTTCGATCCAGAAGAATATTATAAATACCCTATAATAGAACTTATAGCGCTCTATCATAACTGTTACTTTTTATTTTTTTTGTGGTTGCTAGAGCCGTAACCATAGCCATAACCATAACCACGAGTTACGGTGGTGCCGTTAACAACAAGTGACATCTTAGGCAGACGTTTTTCTTCGTTAACAGAGTTAGCGAAATTGATATCGGCTAAAGCAGTATAGTTAGCTCTGCAAACATAAACAGTAGCGTCAGTCACACGGACGAGATTGAACGTATCGCTTACCATGCCAACCGGAGCTGAGTCAACGATAATGTAGTCGTAGCGTTCGCGCAAAGTTTCGAAGAGTTTATCAACCTTTTCAGATGTCAACAATTCGCCGGGATTTGGAGGTACGGGGCCACCGACAATCACATCGAGGCCATTAACTTTACCACTCGGAGCAATAATGTCGTCGATAGTGACGTCGCGTTGCGAGAGATACATTGTGAGACCTTTGCCGCTCACGCCAAGGTATTGGCCCAAGCGTGGGTTGCGAATATCCATACCAACGATTATCACCTTTTTCTCTAACAATGCGAGCGAAGCAGCCAAATTGACAGAAATGAATGACTTACCTTCACCTGAGCGAGTTGAAGTGACAAGCACAACTTTGTCGTCAGCGTCATTGAGCATAAACTGCAAGCTAGAGCGCACGAGGCGGAAAAGCTCGGTGGTAGACGAAGTATCACGGTCGCCGACAACGAGTTCACGTCCGGAATTATCGACACAAATTTCGCCAAGGATAGGCAAATTAGTTAGAGATTCCAGTTCCTTACGTGATTCAAACTTATTGCGCAAAAGTTTTTGCAAGTATAGCAACACGATAGGAATAAACATACCAACGATGAGAGCCAACAAGTAAATTACTCGTTTTTTCATGCTTATAGGTTCGCTAAGGCTGTATGCGTTATCAACGATATGACCTTTAGGCACAGCGTTAGCAATGAGCATTGCAGTCTCCTCGCGGCGTTGCAAGAGGAACAGATATAGTTGTTGTTTAACTTCTTGTTGTCGTTTGAGGCTCAAGAATTCGCGTTCTTGAGTAGGGATATTGCCCAATTTACCTTGAGCCTTGTTAACTTCGGCTTGAGCATCTTTGATAGCTACACGGGAGGTTTGATAAGCGCGGTCAAGGGCAGTATTTATAGAAGTGCGCATGGCATCGATTTGAGCCTCGAGTTGTTTGAGGTTTTTGTTATCGCCTTTAGCAGATTGCTTTAGGTCCATGCGACGGAGAATCAAAGTGTTGTATGTAGCGATAGTGCTAGAAGCGCCTGGAATTTCAGCTGATACAGGAATCAATTCGTAAGCATTTTCGGGCTGAGTGATAAAGTCGCGAGTCATTTTCACGATTTCACTGTTAGTTTGAGCATCGACCAAAGCACGCTCAGCGCTACTTTTAAGTTGGATGTTGTAAGCGGCCTCGGTGTTAACATCAACAATGCCTTGATTTTGCTTATAATTTTGAATGCTCGACTCAGCATCGGCAAGGTCACCGGAAATCAACGCAATACGTTCATCTAGGAAAGCAGCAGTTTTTTCGCCTTGCACATTCATATCGGCAACACAGCGGTCATTGTACTTTTGAATGATTTCGTTGAGCACGTCTTTACCATAGTCGATATTTTGTGTTTTCATAAATATTTGAAGCACGCTCGACTTTTTAGAAGCCATATCAACAGACAAATCTTCATCAAGATATTCAGCCATTACGTCGTAACCGCTGAAGTGGATGACGCTCTTAACAACTTCGCCTTTAGGATAGTCTTTTGTTTTATTTACAACAAACTTACCGTATTCGGTATTAAGAGTTATAGGCAATTTTTGGCCTTCGACATCTGCAATAGTGTTGCGTTTCACTTTAACTTTTACATCGGCGGTGCCATCAGCATACACTTTTGTTTTGAATACGATAGTACTCATCAAAGTGTCGGCAATGCCCGATTCGGCATACACGTCGACGGGGAAGTCAGGGTAGCTGAGATACGTATGCAAGAACGAATCTTTAACATAGTGCATTTTGTTGATGCCCAAATCGCGAGCGACATCGCGCAACACAGTGTGCGAACCCACAACGAAAACTTCATTTTCGACATCGGCATTAGAACCGAACAAATCGCTCAAATTGCTCATTGAAGCGATGCTGTTAGTATTGTCGCTGACAACAACAATATTAGCTTTAATTGCGTAATCAGGATCTTTTTTATGGGTGTAGCAAAAAGCTAAAAACAGACATACAACAACCGAGATGAGAAACCACCACCAGTGTTTGATATAGTTTTCGATAATGCCTTTTATATCAATGAATTCGGATTTATTTGCCATGATATTTTATTTTATAGCAAGTGCGATTATAAGTGAAGCGATAACCGAGCATCCGCTAACTATAGTAGACACAACGCTCAATTTATATGCATTATTTTGATTGTATTTAGAGTTGTCACTGCGAATTTGGTTAGGAGTGACATAAACATAGTCGTTTTGTTGCAAATAGAAATAAGGCGAGGTAAGCACTTCAGAGCTATTTAAATTGAGGCGATGAGCAGTGCGCTTGCCATCTTCTTCACGCACGATCAAAACATTCGAGCGCTCACCATATTCAGTTAAGTCGCCGGCAGCACTAAGGGCATCTAAGACAGAGTAGCGCTCGGTAGAGACAAGCTGTGTTCCGGGATTTTTCACTTCACCGGCGACATTCACTTTGAAGCTGAGCAAACGGACAATCACCAATGGATCTTCAACATCGTTGCTGATGAGTTTAGTGATTTTCGCTTTGAGTTCATCTAAGGTAAGGCCTTGAGCTCTAATCTTGCCAATAACCGGCATTTCGATATCGCCGTTACTATTAACGATATAAGTTTGAATGCGAGGGGTAGTAGTTTGAGCTAGAGCATCGCGAACAGCTTGGTTGGTTAACGGTAAATTGTACACTCCACTGGCACCGGGGTTAACCATTGACGTAACCATGATATACAATTCGTCGTCAACAGTAATTTTTGGGCTATAATTGGTAGTATTTACATTAACCTGATAAGACGCATCAATGTCTTCAAAATATGTTAGATTCGAACGGTTAGTTGAACACGATGTTGCCATTGCGCCAACAACAACAGCCATAATGAATGATTTTAGTTTCATCGTTAAATTTATAAAGCTTTATTATTTTAGCATAATTAATAACGGTCATTTACCTACCTTTATTATATGTGTGCTAAAAAAAAGTGTCCAGACACAAATTCGCAGCAAATATTAAGTGTTATTACACAAATATTTTGCTAACTTTGAGTCCAAATAATGTTTATTATATAACAAAGACATGAATAGTTTAAGAAGCAAGTATCATATGAAAATAACGAAGTTGATAAAATTGTTAACCGATCCGGTTGTAAATCACTTCGGTGCTTTTGTAAGCCTTATATTTATTCAGTCAGTTTTTAGCACGCTGTATCTATATTCTACGTACCACGGATGGCGAATAAGCGCCATCGGAATGGCAGCCAGAAGTATTGATATTATTTTCTTCAGCTATGCTGTTGCATATGGTTTATTATTGATACGCAGTTTGTTGCATCGCTTTGGAGAAGTGATATATTGGGTGGGAGTTGTGGTGATATGTGTGTTTCAACTTGCCAATAATCTTTGTTTTTTCTCAGTTCACTCGCTTTTTGATATGGAGCTTGTAGGGCTTGTGAGCGGGACAAATGCCAGCGAAGCCACAGAGTTTTTTTCATCATATTTTGATGTCAAATCAGCATGTTGGGTTTTGTATTTTATATTTCTGCCAATAGCAGTAGCAATTATAGCACGGCATGTATCAGTGCGGTTTGAGAAACAGATCAAATCACTTCGGAGCAGAAGATTTATTGCCATACTGATGATAGTGGTAGTCGTGCTCCTATCTACATCTTCACGCTACAATACACTTTCGTTCCAATTTAGGCAATCGCTTTTCGGGATGTTAAACTCATTGAGATACACAGAAACAATTACAGAGATAAAAGATACGCAACCACAGCTTAATACAGAGCATAAGACAAACGTAGCTAATGTTGTAATTGTTATCGGTGAATCATACTGCAAATCACATAGCAGCCTTTATGGCTATAAATTTGACACGAATCCGCGATTGGAGGCAATTGCTGATAGTTTGTTGCACGTATTCAAGAATGTGCAGAGTGGCGAGGTGCATACAGTTGAGGCATTTGCCAGCTTTATGACGACGTCGGAGGTTGCAGACATACCCAAATGCTATGAGCAGCCAAACATAGTTGACATAGCTAAAGCATCTGATTATAAGACATTTTGGATTTCGAACCAGAGCAAACGCGGGATTTGGGACAACAAGGTGTCAATATTTTCAGCGTTGTGTGACACCGCCATTTTTAACGGCAAGGAAATTACACTGATAAAGACTGATTATGACATGGGGGTAGTGCCGCATATCAAAAGGGCAAATGCTACTAGCAAAGCGAATAGTGTTAAGTTTGTACATTTGATGGGATCACATTCGCTTTTCTATCAGCGCTACCCGAAGTCGTTTGACAAATTTAAGCCGGAACAATATAACAAAGCGACGAAGAGAAGTTGCTCGTTTATGGCAGAGTATGATAACAGTGTTCTATATAATGACTACGTTGTTTCCGAAATAATAAAATGTTTTGCCGACAAAGACGCAGTAGTGCTTTATTTCAGCGATCATGCAATAGATTTGTTTGAAACAGATGAAAAATACTGTGGACATGCCTTAAGCAATAATGCAAGTTCAGAGAAGATATGCAAGCAAATACCGTTTATGATATATACATCAGCCAAATTCCGCGAAAATCACAAGGATTTAACTCGCATGATAGAGCAATCGGTTGACATACAAATGAGCACAACAAATTTGCCGTACATTGTGATGCAGTTGATGGGAGTAACATTCACAGACAGGGCGAATAAACAGCCTCTATTGTCGGCTAAAATATGAGATATTGAGTCTGAATGAAATTTGGTGATGACTTTTCTTATGCACGGGGCATAAAAATCGTGATTTTTTATGTAAATTTGCAACACAAAATTCATAAGTCTATGATCTTTCAATTCGACCTCTCTATCACATCAATTATATGCTCAGTGGCAGCACTGATCTTTTTAGTTTGTTTTATCTTTGTGTACGTGCTACGCATTAAGCGCGTGACACGCTATGCAAAAAGCCTCAACAACTCACTACCGGATTATGAAGATGCGGAGAGAGCTACCGACCCCGACATGGAGCCGGCGTCGATAGTAGTATACTCTCAAGATCAAGCAGAAAGCCTAAGCGAACTACTTCCGCAACTATTAAACCAGCAATATGCACCTGGTTTTGAGATTATAGTAGTGAATGAAGGCGAATCGGAAGCTACTCGCGACATTGTTGACACGCTACGCATCACGCACCACAATCTATATCTCACGTACACCCCCGACGGAGCGCGCAATCTCAGTCGCAAAAAGTTGGCGCTAATGTTGGGCATTAAGGCGGCAAAAAATCGTGTTGTAGTAAACACTACCGCCACAGCGTCAATAGAGTCGCCTCACTGGTTGGAGACGATAATGCGCAATTTCACCGACACGAGTATAGACGTAGTGTTGGGCTATGCAGTGCCATCAGATACCGACACCGGCATAAATAAACGCATTCGCGCCTTCGACACAATCGCCGCCGGCGTGACATGGCTAAGTTCGGCAATTGCCGCAAAACCGTATCGCGGCACAGAATATAACATTGCCTACACTCGCGACATATTTTTCAAGAATAAAGGATTTTCACGGTCGCTAAATCTACACCACGGTGACGATGATATATTTATTAGCGAAATTGCCAATAGATATAACACCGCCGTTGAGATTTCGGAGCCTTCGATAGTGCGTTGCAACTTCTACAACCACAGTCGAGCCATAGGCGAGTTGCAGCGTCGCCACCAGTTCACGGGGCGTTTTATCAGCAAGTCATCGCGACGCCTTATGGCGCTGGGAGCTTGGCTAATGTGGCTAACGCTCGGATTTGCTATCGCGGCAGCATTAACCGCGCTACCAAATATGCTTGCCACGGTCATCTCGGCAATAATTTTGCTAATTATGCTCATCATCACAGCTATAACATGGCGCAATGTAATGATAGTGTTGGGATCGCGCTCAATGCTATTGACTTTGCCTTGGCTGGCGATGACTCGACCAATTCGCAACTCGTGGCGCGCAATGAAATACCGCATACACAAGGGGCGCAACTACACCTGGAATAAATAGC
>CAZJEA010000086.1:0-9200 GCA_964544895.1 uncultured Bacteroides sp.
TCTTCCATTCGCGACCAACGCGGATCTCGCGCTATATCAAGCACCGGGCCATAACCAACATTCGCACCTTGTGCACGAGTTTCCAATGCTATTGCCTCTCCCATCTGATGTATCAAAACATCATTCCAGGTACTTGCTTGAGTCAACGATGTGGGAAACACTGTTGCGCCTATTGCCATGTGGCCATGCGGACATTCTTCTGCAAAAAGCACCGGTATGCCCAAACGAGTCTCATTCACGGCATATTTCTGCAACGCATTCAAAGCTTGCGCACCTTCTTCGGCACTCAGCCCGTTTTCAAGAGTTTTTTGTGTCCATGGATCTGCACGCAATACAGCCCAAAATGATCCTATCGGAGCCTTCTGCATCATTGTCTTGTATTTTTCTGAGACAGAAACTCCTTTAGCATCCTTTGTATACATCTCCCATCCCATCGGACACGACACTTGTCCTATCTTTTCTTCAAGTGTCATGCGCTTGAGTAGGTCATTTATTCTATCTTCAACTGGTGCATCCGCTTTTTTATACAACGGCGTAGCAGCAAACATATTCATGCTCATACCTAATAAGGCAGCGGAGATAAAATAGTGAAATTTCATAGCCTATGTTTTTTTATTTTACATCAAACTGTAGAGCAATAGGCTCATTCTTAAGATTTTTCGGCAAGGTTACGGTTACTGTGTCGCCTTTGCGCACGCATTTAAGCGCTTTATTACCTTTTAGCAAAACGACTTTCCCCTTGGGCAAGTTACCTGTCCACTGCAATGTTGCCGGCAATGTTTCGCCTTCAGGCAATGCATATATTGCATATAGTGTCTTACCGTTTTTATCTGCTGTAAACCAAATATTTCCGGCGTTATAGTTTGGAGTAGTACGTGTGTTGTAAATAGCCTTTCCATTTGCACGTAGCCATTCTCCAACTTCATGCATACGAGTCACTACTTCTTGTTCTATAAGTCCTTTTCCATCCGGGCCAATTCCTAATAGCAAGCAACCGCCTTTGGCTGTGATCTCGGTCAACGTATTTATCACCTTTTGAGCAGTTTTATACGGAGCATTAGGCACCCAACCCCAGTCGTTGCTCAATGTAATACAACTCTCCCAGGGCACATTCAATTGTGTTTCCGGTATGCCGCGTTCAGGTGTTTGATAGTTCTCGTTTTTACCTCTTATGGTACGGTCTACTGCTATCAAGCCCGGATTATTTTGACGTGCTTTCACTAGTACATCATCTAGGCCCACATCTTCACCACTAATCCAACCGCCATCAAGCCACAATATATCAAACTTGCCATAATTACTCATCAACTCATTTAGCTGATTTTGTGTGTATGTCTGATAGTTTTTCCAGTAATCCGGATGACGTTCTTTTTTATAGTTAATGTGTCGTGTTGGTGTTGCATAGTGCTCATTCCAAAACCAATTGCAATGCCAATCAGGTTTTGAAAAATAGCAGCCTATCATAAATCCTTTTTCTCTAAATGCATCCCACACATATCGTGCCACATCTTTTTTTGCATTATTGGCAAATGCTCCATGTGCTATTGAGAAATCTGTATATTTCGAATCATACATGCAAAAACCATCGTGGTGTTTTGATGTAAAGATCATATATTTCATTCCTGCATCTTTCATCACGTCTGCCCATTGGCCGGGATTAAATTCTGTAGGATTCAACTGATCTTTAAGTCCGAAATACCAATTTTTATACTGATCGTACGTCATATCGGTACGACGATTTATCCAATCTACATCTTCTGAGCATATTGACCACGACTCTACAATGCCAGGCACTGTGTACAAGCCCCAGTGAAACAATACGCCAAATTTTAGATCTTGCCAATTATCAAGTTTTTTTAGCACTTGCTCGTCGGTGGGCCACTCATACCCATCTGCCGACGATTGTTCATGCACAAAGCCCTGCACTTCTTGTGCATTGACTGCCATGCCTGGGGCAGCCAGAGCCATCACACATGCGATTGACTGTAAATAGTTCATTTGGTAAAATTTAGTTGTTAGTATTTAGGTTGTTGTTTTTACTCATTAGATATATACCTATAGCAGTGAGCACCACGCTTACCACCACTATTATTGTATTTTCTTCGCCAACATTCATCGCAGCTGCGTCTCCTGATGTCCACTCTGCAATGACGTATATACTATTATTAAGTATGTGTATTAGCATCGGCAACCATAACGACCCGCTCCAGCAGAGCAAGTATCCAAAGTAGGCTCCAAGCAACATTCGCGGCATAAAACCATAAAACTGCATATGCATAGCTGAGAAGAGAAAAGCCACTATCCATATCGCCAAATGATTATTAACCCTGCCTGTTGTAAGCAATCGCAAGAAGGCTCCTCTAAAGAACAGCTCCTCGCTAAAGCCCGCCAATACGCCAACTATCAGCACGCTAACTATTAGCGACGCAACGCTTTTTCCGGCAAATAGCAATGCCACACTCTCTTGTGCCGCTTGTTCTGCCGCTCTCAACGCCTTTTCTATTGCAGCAAAGGCCTCCGGCAATTGTATATTCTCATTAAACGATATTAGCGCATTCATGGCAGGTGTAGACACAATCATTACACATATTGCCCACTTTACCATTTTAACACTCGGCTTCTTATCTATGGCTAAAAACGTCGCCGGCAAGCGAGTAACTAACATTGCAGTGACCAACGCCGGAACTATAAACAATAGTAAATCTTGCAGCACGGCAGCTATTCGCATCATCGGCACAGACGCTGCACCGGCTTTATATTGTATAAAGCCTACTATACACGATGTAATTATAAAGCAAAATAGCGTTATACATACAAATAGCGCCAAACGTTTTCCTAATGTTAATGATAGTTTCATTTATGTGATAATTGATCTGTCTGTATTATATATTATATGTGTGGAGGACGAATATAAAAATCTGACGTTAACGCCAAATATTCGTCAGCCCATTCGTGCACTGTTTTTCGAAGTGTCAATACGGTCTTTTCAATATGTCCGTCTACCCTACTAAACTGCCATAGTATTCGCGAAGGCTCGTCTCCGGCTCGCATAACGACTTCAGTATACCTCCGCAGCTTCAAATGTGACATCTCTGCTGCATATATTATTGCATCTGCCTCCCTACACGGCGTAATCATTGCCAACTCTCCGGTCGGAGTCAATTCTCGTGCCGCATAATCTATTAGTGTGAATGGCGACAACGATGCGCCATGCCTCGCCTGTGCTCGCCGCTCTTCAGGCGACTGCAATGCCTCACTAAAAAAAGGCGGATTACTTACTATTAAGTCTACCTTCTCTTTAAACTTGATTTCGCTAAAATTGCCCGTTACAACTTCAAGTCTATCACTCCATGGCGTTTTTCTAAAGTTCATCTCGCAATCAAGCGCTGCGTCTTTGTCAATCTCTATGGCAGTAATCTTTGCACAGGCATTACGCTGTGCTACCATCATAGCTATTAAACCGCTTCCCGCTCCGATATCGCGCACAACATTTGCTGAGGCGACTGTCGCCCACGACCCGAGCAACACGCCATCAGTACCTATTTTCATTGCGCAATGACTATCGTCTACAGAAAACTTTTTGAAGTCAAAACTCATTTTTTCCAAGTTTATACGCAAATTTACGCAAAAAAGTAGTAAATTGCAAACCCCCATATAAATAAAACAATGTGCACTTTTGTAAAATGTTGTAATTGTGCCTAAATTGTTTCATTAAGATATATTAACGTTATTTTTTCCTTTATCTAGATAAATAATCTTAAATTTGCAATCGGTAGTGCTATAAAGGGTAAAATTAACCTATAAGCATAAAAAACACAATTTAAATAATATATCTATTATATATTTATAATATCTAATTTACCAATAATAACTTGTTTTAAACACAAAGGCTATGTTAAAACAAACCAAATCAGTCAGTGCAATGCTGCTCCTATTAAGTGTCTCTAGTGGGGTAGCGTTCGCGGAAGCCGCTCCCGGCTATCCCGACACGACAACCACCCAACGAAGTGAACAATGTTCCGGTGTGGTAGTAGACTCAACAGGTGAGCCTATAATCGGCGCCTCAGTGACTAAAAAAGGTTCCAAAACTGGTACCGTTACCGGTATCGATGGTGACTTTATTTTAGCTGGTGTTAAGGCCGGGGACGTTATTCAAATTTCGTTCGTTGGTTTTGAGACAAAAGAAGTAACATGGAACGGTCAAGCTCTTGACGTTGTCCTCAGCGAAAACGCTCAACAACTTAACGAAGTTGTTGTTACCGCTCTCGGCATCAAGAAAGAAGCCAAGAAACTTGGTTACGCTGTCAGCTCTATTTCCGGTGATGACCTCAACAAAACCGGTGGTAGCAACCTCGCTTCAGGCTTGTACGGTAAAGCTACCGGTGTTCGCATCCAATCTGCTCCCGGTGGTGGCACTTCAGCCGTTTCTATTTCTGTCCGCGGTTTGTCATCAATCACAGGTAACACTCAACCGCTCTTGATCATGGACGGTGTGCCCATCCACAATGGTAACACTAACAACAACGACTACTGGAGCAACCAACGCATTAACTCTAACGGTCTTGTCGACATCAACCCCGAAGACATCGAAAACATCTCAATTCTTAAAGGTGCTGCCGCTTCTGCCCTCTACGGTTCTGAAGCTGCTAACGGTGTTGTGATGATCACAACCAAAAAAGGTAAAGCCGGCTCTGGTACACACGTAGACTTCAGCGCTAACGTTAGCTTCGATAAAGTTGCTTACATGCCTGAAATCCAAAAAGAATTCGGTCCTGGTTACGACAACTGGGCACTCGGTGACGGTGAACTCGCTGCTACCGGTTTCCGCAACACTCGCGTTGACCGCAACGGTAACCCCATCACTACAACTAACCGCGAAACCATCTACACTTACGGTGCTCGCTACGACGCTAACAAAACCGTAACTTATTTCGATGGTACACAACGCGCTTATACCCCTATCGATCACAACCAATGGGGAGACATCTTCCGCACCGGTGTCAACCAAAACTACAACGTTGCCTTGACTAACAGCTCAGAGCACAACAGTGTACGTTTCTCTTACACTTTCACTGACAGCAAGGCTATGCAGTACAACTCTAACAACAACAAGCACAACTTCAACTTGAACGGTACTTTCGACGTAAGCAAAACTATCAAGTTGAACTACACTGCTACCTATCAAGATCAATACATCAAAAACCGTGCTTATCGTATCAGCCGTTTGGTTAGCAACTACTCTGGTATGTTCGGCGGTTTCACTGACGTAGCTTATATCCGCGACCACACTCTTACTAGCCTCGGATATATGAACAGCATCTATGTTGCTAACGGTGGTACTTCAGATACTCTTACTCCCGACGAACAATTCTTGTATTCTCCCAACGGTTCTACATCGTTGATGAGCGAATACTTCTGGAATATCTTCGGTAAAACACAAGAAGAAAATCACAATCGCTTCATCGGTTCAGTTAACCCCACTTGGGAAATCATCAAAGGCCTCACACTTAGCGGCCGTATCGCTACCGATGTTACTACCGATAAAATTGAGAACAAAAACAGCACAGAAAACGCTCACATCTTCTCAACCGACGGTCGTTACAGCGATTCTTATGGCATCAGCCACAGCAAATATCAAATCGTTTACGGCGACATCATGTTGATGTGGGACAAAACTTTCAACGAAAAGCACAACATCACTGCTAACCTCGGTTGGAATGCTCGCCACGAAAAATACACTGCTACTTCAGTTAGCACACAAAACGGTTTGACTCAAGAAAACTGGTTCAACCTCGCTGCTTCAGTTGGTACTAAAAACGCAAGCATGAGCTACCAAGACTTGCTCCGCACCGGTGCATTCTTGACTGCCAGCTACGGTTACGACCACTGGGGATATTTGGAAGGTTCTATCCGTCAAGAAAAAACTTCTACACTTAAGAAAGGTAGCAACTCATTCTGGTATCCTTCTGTAAGTGCTAGTGTTCTTATCTCTGAACTTCTCAAAGATAAATGTCCTCAATGGTGGAACTACGGTAAAGTTCGTGCATCATACGGTGTTGTAGGTAACGCTCCCGAAATCTACCGCGCTAACGTTGCATACTCTCAAGGTTCTCTCAACCGCGAAAACACCTACATCTACAACTACACTCCTGTTTCTGTAGGTAACGACGGTATCAAACCTGAAACCAAACACGAATTCGAAATCGGTCTCGAAGGTAAATTCCTTAACAACCGCGTTGGTTTCGAACTCAGCTACTACTACAATGACATCAAAGACCAAATTCTAACAACAACTTCTGCTGCTTCTATGGGTGGTACTAGCATGTTGATGAACGTTGGTGAATTGTCTAACAAAGGTCTCGAGTTCAGCGTGAACGGTACTCCTTACCAAGACAAAGACTGGCGTTGGGATTTACGTTTCAACGTTGCATGGAACCAAAACAAGGTTAAAAAACTTGCTGATGGTCTCGACGTTCTCTCTCACCTAACTGCTGATAATGGTGCAGCAAGCCTCGAATCTCACGTTGGCGAATCTATGGGTGACTGGTACACTTACACTTGGAAAACCGACGAAAACGGTAACTACATCATCGGCGAAGACGGTCTCCGTGTTACTGACACATCTGAACGTCACAAAGTCGGCAATGCAATGCCTAAAGTTACCGGTGGTTTCGGTACTAGCGTTAGCTGGAAAAACTTCACACTTGATATGTCATTCGACTTCCGCGTCGGTGGTAGCGTTCTCAACTTGCCTTGGCAATACATGATGGATGCCGGTAACATCACAGACGCTGTTGGCGTTCGCGATGCTGCAACAGGTGGTATCTACTACTACAGCACAGCTGACGACGTTAGCAACAAGTCATCTATCGTTCGTGTTGATGCTAGCTCATTGTCTAACTACCAACGCGGTGTTACTAAAATTGACGGTCACTATGTATGGGATAACGGTGTTATCCAACAAGGCGTGAAAGAAGATGGCACACCTAACGACGTTATTGTTACTCAATTCGAAATCAACGATAGCCAATACGGTTGGGGTACTAGCGCAACTCAAAGCTACCAAGATGCTATCCAAAAGAATTCATACGTGAAATGCCGCGAAATCAGCTTGGCTTATCAACTTCCTGTTAATTTGACTAAGAAATTCGCATGCACTAACCTTACTGTTTCTGCTTTCGCTCGCAACCCATTCTATTTCTACCGCAGTCTTAAATTGTTCGATTCTGAAACTTCAGACGCTACAAACTGGATCTATCAAGCGCAAGTTGGTGGTTCTACTGCTAGTGCTCGTACATTCGGTGTATCTCTGCGTGCAAGCTTCTAATAACATTATAGAAACACATAAATTAGCAACACAGACATGAAAAAAATATTTTCAAAATTGGTAATCGGTGGTTTGGCCGTCTTGTCACTCGCTGCTTGTTCTGATGACAACTACAATGACAAGTATGTTGACCCGTCAACCACTTCAACTGTGGGCGTTCCTCAAGTGTTCACCGCTGTGCTTTACAAGGGAAACACATGGATGAACCCGATGTACTATCGCTACTACACTCAATCAACAACATCAGGTACTTTCTCTGGTGTTATTGGTAACAGCAACGAGCGTGGTCGTTTCCGCGGTGCTAGCGAAGGTTACTTCAACACACGTTGGCAAAACTTCTACGATATGCTAACACAATATCGTTTGTTGGAGTACACTTACAATAACCTTTCTGACGAAGAAAAGCCCGCTAACGAAATCTTCGTGCACATCGGCCGTAGCGTGATGCAATCACAACTTCACGAAATGTTGTCACTCTTCGGATCTGTTCCTTACAGCGGAGCAGGCACTCTTTGGGAATCAGAAGTGTCATACGATCAAGCTAAGACAAATGCAGTGTATGACCAAGACGAAGCTGTTTACAAACAAATTTTGGCTGATCTCAAAGAATCAGGTGACTATTTCGCTGCAGGAAATCTCAGCACTATTGGTACTAACGCACTCAAACGTCAAGATATAACCTTGGCTGCAGGCGATGCTACTTTGTGGCAAAAATACATCAACTCACTCCGCCTACGCATCGCTCTTCACCTCGCTACAAATGGTAATCTTGCATCTGATGCTAAAGCTGCCATCGCTGAAATTTTAGGCAACCCCAGCAAATATCCCCTCATTGACAACAATGATGAAAACATGGGTGTAGCTGCAAGCACTAACGATGACACTTTCAACTTTGGTAAATCGTTGTCACAAGCTCTCCGCACAGGTAGCTACTCAGTAGTTTCTAAAACATTCCTCAATGCGTTGAATATTCCTGCTAGCGGTATTCCCGATGCAAACACTGACCCACGTGTTGCTGTTATGCTCGACCCGAACCCCGAGGGCGAATATGTTGCTTATGACCTCACAAAAACCAGCACTGAAATCAGCAACATTTCTGAGGAGAAGACAAATTACTACCGCGATACCTATGGCATCAACAACTCAAACTACTATGCCGTTATCGATACCCTCGCTGTTGCAGGTTACGCTTCATATAGTGGTAACACTAACACACAAGGTATTTGGGTTAGCGCTGCTGAAGTAAGCTTCAGCAAAGCAGAAGCTTACCTCATGGGCTACGGCGTTGGTGCTAATGCAGCAACCGCTAAAACTGAATTCCTCAAAGGTATGCAACAATCAACTGACTTCTACTGGGGCATCTACGAAAAGAGCTCTCTCGCTCAATCTTTAGGTAATGGCAAATTCAATGACAGCTACAAAGGCTATCGCGAACTCACCAAACCTACCGATGCTGAAATGCAAGCTTACTTCGAGTCTGCTTGGAAAGGCAACCAAGAATGCATCTGCACTCAACTATGGCTCAACTTCGGTTTCTTCAACGAACTCGAAGCTTGGAACGTAGTTCGTCGTACAGGCTATCCCGTAGTTGAATTCGCAACCGATACTCAAGTGTCTAACTATCCGACACCTCCCTATCGTTTGCCTTATCCCAGTGACGAGCGTAACTACAATGCTGCTAACTGCCAAGACGCTATTTCTAAATACTATAGCGAGTCTACCGGTTACTACACTAACCTCTTCTGGGCTAAACAAAATTACTATACTCTTGTTAAATAAGCTAGAATAAAGTAATATCTCCAAGAGGCTGCGCAGGTTTGCGCAGCCTCTTTTTTTTTTATACGCACCGCTACGCGGAGCGCGGGTGGAGGGG
>CAZJEA010000087.1:0-9197 GCA_964544895.1 uncultured Bacteroides sp.
GAGAGGGGGATATGGGAAGAGAGGCTGCGCCATGTTTGGTGCAGCCTCTCTTGTTATAGGGGGTATGCTTTTTTTAGAAATCGATGCCTAGGCGGAATGAGAACATTGCTTTAGTAGAATGTTTAGTGCCAAGGTATGTCATATCAAAATAACCGTTTACGATGTCTATATCGAAGTCGTATTGTTCGACAGAATAACCACGTAGAGTAAGTCCGAGTCCGGCGTTGATGTTCACTTTTCTGCCCCAATTGAATCGATAACCGATAGTTGGAGAAAGGAAATAGCCTGCACCATCAGCAGAGTTATACCCTACTCTCAAATCGCCGAAAGGAGTGAATTTGCCCCATTTTTGGTCAGTACGGACTTGCGCGAAAATAGGAGTGAACCAAGTGTCGTAATCGACGTAACGCTCGAGAGTAATACCGCCACCGACAAAAAGATGAGGATTGAACTGAAAACCATGCGAAGTTGAGACGCCGGTGTAGTAAAATGATTGCGAAGTATGTTCGTCAATCTTGAAAGAAGTAACATCGTTACTCCATTCAACAAAACCACGATAGCCACGCTGGGGTTCGCGTGCAAAGATAGAGCCGATGCAGCACAGAGCACACAATAGTGATAAGAACTTATTCATTGATAATCAAGGTGAAAATATTATTATTAGTGCCCAAAAGTAGTTATTTTGCAATAAATAAACAAAATTAACAGAAGGCTTAACTAGATTATGTTAATAAAAGATATATAATTAACATATAGGATGCGGAAAATAGGCAGATTAGTTTTTTGTAGCTTTTCGGAAAATTGCTATTTTTGTGATATAATTGCTCTGAAGAAAAGGCAGAATTGAATAATAAGCCAAAACTAGATAAAAAACTTACCTTGCAATATGAAAATAAGACTAAAAAACGAGGCAGCCGCCATGATGGCAGCAATGATAGCCCTCGGCAGCTACGGACAAAGCGACACTTTGTCAGTGCGTATTTCAGAAGAAAATGAGCCGATGATGACAGGCTTGTATGAACCCACATGGCAATCGTTTGCAGAGAATTATAAAGTTCCCGACTGGTTTAGAGATGCGAAATTCGGCATCTGGGCGCACTGGGGGCCACAGTGTGTAGAAGGCACCGGAGACTGGATGGGCAGAAGGATGTACATAGAGAGCGACGATGCATACAAATATCACAAAGAGCATTATGGACATCCGTCAGAATTTGGATTTAAAGATGTGTTACCGCTATTGAAAGCGGAGCATTGGAATGCGGATTCGCTGGTAGCATTTTACAAAGAAGTAGGAGCCCGATATTTTGTGGCAATGGCAAACCACCACGACAACTTTGATATGTGGGATAGCAAATATCAGGAGTGGAATGCAAAAAATATAGGACCTAAACGTGATGTAATGGCAGAGTGGAAGGCCGCGGCAGATAAAGCCGGACTACCCTTTGGAGTGAGCATACACGCTGACCACGCATGGTCGTGGTATGAGACGGCACAGCGCTATGACCAACAAGGAGAAAAGATGGCAGTGCCATATGACGGGACACTAACCAAAGCTGACGGCAAAGGTAAATGGTGGGAAGGATATGATCCGCAGCACTTGTATCGTCAAAATCATCCACTCAGCAAAGGGAGCTGGGCAATGTGGCAAATTGTAGGTCAATGGGAGTGGCAAAACGGAGCATCGGTGCCAGATGAGGAATTTGCGACAAATATATACAACCGCTCAGTAGACTTGATAAATCGCTATAATCCGGACTTTATATACTTTGATGCAACGGGCCTACCACTTTGGCCGGTGAGCGATGCGGGCCTTAAGATAGGAGCGCACTATTACAATCACTATATGGCAACGCACAAAGGTAAAAATAATGCAGTAATGACCGGCAAGATACTCACCGAAGAGCAGAAGAAAGGCATAGTGTGGGATGTTGAGCGCGGCGCGCCCAACGAGATGATTGCCCTACCCTGGGAGACATGCACATGCCTCGGCAACTGGCATTATAACCAAGAATTTTATGAGAAAGGATGGTACAAATCGGCAGCAACAGTTGTAAAAATGCTGGTAGATGTAGTTAGTAAAAACGGCAACTTGTTGTTGAGTGTGCCACTACGAGCCGATGGCACATTCGACGAGAAAGAAGAGGCGATATTGCACGAATTGGCAGCATGGATGAAGGTTAACGGCGAAAGCATATATGCAACACGTCCGTGGAAAATATTTGGAGAAGGTCCGATAGCCGAATCTACAATAGAAATAAAAGACCAAGGTTTTAACGAAGAAGCCTACGCCAAGTCAGGAGCAGACGAAATACGTTTCACACAAACCAAGAAAGCACTGTATGCAACCGCGTTGGCTTGGCCGGAAAATGGCAACGCAATAACCATAAAATCACTTGCTAAAAACAGCAAGTTATATGCAGGAGCGATAAAACATGTAGAGCTATTGGGCTACGGCAAGGTGAAATTTACCCGCACAGAGTCAGGGTTAACAGTGAGCCTGCCGACTCCGACAAACACAATAGCACCGGTGCTGAAAATTTACTAACGTTGAGACACATATAAAAAAATAATCGGAAGCTGACAAAGGTTCAACTTCCGATTGTTTTTTATAAGGGAGATTAGAAAAGTTATGCGGAGCGGGTAGCTTGGAAAGAAATCTTCTTGAACATAAAAATGGGGAGAGTAGCGCCAATAACCATGCCCATGATTATGAAGAGGCAAGTAATGCCATTTGAAGCGAACTGATAGAAATAATAGCTGAAAGTTTGCTGACCTTGCGAAGATGAAATGAGGCACATAACTAATCCGCCAAAAGTTTTGTAAGCGAAAATGCCCGGAATCATAGGTAAAAGTGCGGGGAAAAGGCAGGTTTCAGCCGGGGTTTTAGAGAGAGTAGTAAGTAGTACAGCTAAAGTGCCAATGACAAAAGCAGCAAGAGCAGAGGCGAGGACAATGTGAAAATGGGGGCCATTTTCGAGCATAAGCACAAAACGAGTAGCATGGCCAATGGCAGCAATAAGAGCACAATATTTGAAAGCTCGGCGCGGGGGACGGCTAATAGCAGCAAAACCGATAGCAGCTATCGCTGAAAATAAAGCATCGAGAATAATTTGTTGAAACATACTAAACAAAAAGGTTAGTTAAACATAGCGACTTGCATGAGCATCATGCCAGCACAAAGGCCTAAAGAGAGACAGCAAGTGAGCATAATAGCATCAACCAGGCGGCTATAAGCACAAATGTAGTGTTTGTTGAGTAAGTCGCTAAACGAATTTAGAAATACAATGCCCGGGACAAGATATAGCACACTGGTACCAATTGTAACTTGCGGAGTAGTGCTAAGAGCGAAAAGATAGTCACCGGCAGCGAGGACAGTAGAGACGAAAGCACAAGTAATGAAAACAACGCGAGCGTCTACATGTTTGCCCAAAAGTAATAATTTGAGAAAATAGCCTGCAAAAGTAGCGATTACGACGATAGTCATGGAGATGATATCGCCACCGAATATGCCACAAAATCCGGCATTAGCAGCAGCAACGAGAATAGTTACTAAGGCAGCGTTTTGCGGGGGACGCGCTAAGACAGCATCGAAAGCGGCTTCGGCTTGTTCGATAGTCATTTTACCATCGGCAATGTTCCAGCTAATTTCGCTGAGACGAGTGTTCATATCGTAATCGATAGGCACGTGAGGCACTGTTGAAGTAGATGTAATGGCCTCACTTCGATCTTTATTGCTGATAGTCAAATGGATGTGGCGAGGCATAATGGTAATGTCGGCATTTTTGCCGTAAGCATCAGCAATGCGCTGCACATTTTTTTCGAGGCGAATGCAAGTAGCGCCACAACCGAGTAAATAAGCGGCATATTTGAGCAAAAAATCGCAAACCTCTTGCTCAGAGTGATCAATAAGTTTAGAATTTGTTGATATCATCAGAGTTTTTTTTACGTAATAACTTGATATTGAATCGAACGATAGACACGAGCATCAACAAAAGCATAACAATGGCAACAAACGACCATGTAATCAATGGAATATTCATTTCTTTTCTCCTTTAAAATTCGAGTGCAAAGTTATATCGTAAAATTAGAATGTAAAAGCGTTTGCTAACGAAAAAAACGATAACAGCTATAGGAGGTATAGCACTATAAAACGAGCTCGGGAGATAAAATCACCCGAGCTCGAAATAAATTAAGTTAAAACGATTGCTTTAGAGCAATGAAAATTATTTAGATTTTTTGCAGCAACCGGCTTTAGCAGCTTTGTTAGCTTTAGCGGCAACGCTATCTTTTTTGCAGCAACCGGCTTTAGCGGCTTTATCGCATTTGCCTTTAAGCGAGTCGCCTTTAGCGTTAAGGCGATCTTTGCAGCATTTACCGGTAGTAGCTTTAGTGCAGTTTTTGCATTTAGTGGTAGCTTCAGAAGCTTCAGAAGTTTTAGCAGCAGCTTTGCAACATTCTTTTTTAACGGGAGTTTGCGTAGAAGAAGTTGTTTGAGCTACAGCACCAACGGTCATTGCGCTAACGAAAAGAGCAGCGACGAAAAGAGTTAACTTTTTCATAATATGCTTATATATTTATAGTTAATTAATATGCGAACAAAAGTCCGGCAAAAGTACAGAAAAGTTGCGAGACTACCAAATGAGTGTTACCAAGATAATAGCGATAACAGTCACAGCACCAACGATATAAGTAGGATAAAAGTTTTTATCGTTGGGGAAAATTTGTAACTTAGCAACGTAATTTAACGGATAGTAAACGATAAAAGCGATAATAGAGCCAAGAACAGCGCCAACAAGTAAATCGCCGGGATAGTGCACGCCCAAATAGATGCGCGAGTAGCAATTTAATAAAGCCCAAACGTACAAAAAGGCAGAAATGCGAGCATTGCGAGTTATAAAAACGAACAGTGAGGCAAGAGCGAAAGTGTTAGCTGCATGGCAAGATGGGAAGCCATAGCGTCCGCCACGATAGTTATCGACAATTTGCACGAATTTTGAAATAGGGTTACTAACATTCGCCGGGCGGAGACGTTCAACCATTGGGCGTATTAGCGAGGCGCAAGTTTGGTCAGCAAGAGTGATAGTTAAAGCGACAGCGATGAGGCAAATGATAGTTTTTTTAGTGCCAAAGCTACGCCATAAAAACCAAGCCATAGCGCAATACATAGGCACCCACACAAAACGGTCGGTAAAAATCATCATAAAGCGATCGAGGAAAGCGCAGTGGACGAACGTATGTATAGCAATAAACAGCTGAGAGTCAAATGCAGTAAGAGTTTCTATCATCGCTTGTTAAGATCATTATAAACGTGTTGAATAAAAGCTTTAGCTTGGTTTTCACCCATAATGTTTCCACAAACTCTATCGCCGGTATTGACAATGATTTGAGTGAAATTTTCACCTTGCTTTATGCCGAACCATTCGGGAATAGCCATCCAAGCGAAACCTTTTTGCGAAGAGTCGAGAAGATTTCGAGGATTGATAAAACCTTTAGGTTGTATGCCAAGGAGAGATAAAATTGTGGGAGCGATGGCGCTTTGCGAGCCGGTATTGGCAATGCGAGCCGGAGCACCGGCAATGGCGCCACCGGTGAGCACGAGGGGGATGTGTTGGCGCGCAAGAGGATCGGTGAGATTTTCAGGATAAGCGCCCCAGTGATCAGGGACGATAACTACAAGAGCATTTTGCCAAGCGCCGGATGCTTTTAATTGGCGCACATAGTTGCCAAGACAGCTGTCGGCATATGCAAACGCATTAGCGCGGTCATTTTTAAGTTTGCGATAAGGCACTTCAAAAGGTTCGTGAGAGCTTGAAGTCTGAATGACACGAAACTCCGGTGATTTTGCTTTTTCGGCAATAGCTTTTGAGAAGAGCACATCGTCGTGCACGCCCCACTTGCTCAAACGCTGGTCGACAGCGAAGTCAGTATCTTTAACAATATGTTTAAATCCGGTAGAAACCAGATACGCATTCATGTTTGTGAAATTTATGTCACCGCCATAATAGTAGGAAGTGAAGTAACCGGCATCTCTAAGTTGCATAGCCAACGAAGGGAGCCGATCGAATTTATTTTGATAGCGGAAGACAGAGGTGGTTGGCATAGCCGGATAACCGCTAAGAATAGTTGCTAAACCTCTATCAGTGCGGAAACTTTCGGCGTAAAAATCAGTGAAAAGGACACCTTCGTTAGCAATGCTATCGAGACACATAGCCACCGGCTCGCCACCTAGAGACGGCAGAAGGTGAGCAGAAAAGCTTTCGAGGATGATGAGATAGACATCAGGTTTTTGTACTTTGAGATGCACATTGTCAGCCACGCTATCAGCGGTAGCAGCCACATTAAGAGAAGCGATGTATTTGTCGACGTCAGAGCTGTCGTAATAGTGAAATTGCGACGAAAGTTTGTCAACGTGGGCAATGGAGTGTATGAAATTGAAGAGAGGATTTACGGCAGCTTGGTTTAAATGCATATCGGTGCAAAAATAAGCACGTCCGGGAGACATTGTAGAAACGGTGACGCCACCGCGAATAGGGATTATCAAGAAAGCCGTAAGCGCCGTCATAACTGCAGTTGTCAAGCCACGTCGGGGAAGAGCAATTTTTGTGTAATTGCTGAAAAATTTGCCGGAAACCCACGTCAAAAGTTTATAAATGCCAAAAGTTGCAGCGGCTATTGCAATAATAGCCAGCAAGATAAACCACCACGAGACACTGGCAAAAGCAGCAGCGGGAGCTGTGAGCAGATAAAATATGGGGGTTGCATCAATGTGAAAGTTCCAAAACGGGAAAAGGGCAATATCGGCAATAAATATAGTGGCAATAAAGAATGCAATAAAACCGATGTAAACTTTAAGGATAGAGAGCATAAACTTGCGACGCACCCAGATAGCGGCAATAAGCCAAAGCGCGACAGGAGCTAACAAATAAGCCGACATAGCGAGGTCCATAGTGAAGCCATTGGCCATGATAGTAGGAAGCAAAGCGAGGTCATCGCAGCTATAATTGGCTAATATGGACATGAAAATTGGCTTTTGCACCATCATTAAGACAAGCAAAACAGCCCAAAACGACAAGAAAAATGAGATAATGCGTTTCATAAACACAAAATTACATCATTCCGCGGATAAAATCAAGAGTAAAACTCTTTATTTACCCGCGGAATGAGTAAGCAGAGTGCTTAAATAGATATTAATGTATATTTAGAGCGAAGCCCAAAATTATAGAGGCGGCAATGGCAAGCACTTCGAGGATGACAGCGACAATGCAAATCCAAGTAGAGACTTTAAACTTTCGAGAGAGCAAAGAGAGAGTAGCCAAAGCGATAGCTAGGAGCGGAATAAAAATAGCAATACAAACGCTAATTAAGAAAGAAGAAGCGAGAATGGGATCAACATAAGGGGGGATGTTAAAGTTGAAAGTATTAACCATCCAATCGTAAGGCATCACAGCAAAACCGATGGCGGTAAAACAGCTGCAAACCAGGCCCACCAAGGCAGATAGAGCAGAAGTTGCAGCGACAATGCCAATTAAAGCGACAAAACACTTTGCCAAGACAGAGATGATACGCTCGAATGTGCTAAGTGAGGAGGTTGATGGAGTTTCAGCGGCAGCACGCACCTCCTCGCCAACGGTTTCAACGGTGACGGGAGCGCCTTGCTGCTCAAGGCGTTGACGCGAAGTACGTGCCTCGGGAACAATCATCCAAATAATGAGGTAAATGATAAAGAAAGGAGCGATATAAGTGAATAGCGCCATAATTACTAGAAGTACGCGCATCACCCAAGGGTTCCAACCCAGGAAAGTAGCCAAACCGCCAACGACACCACCAAGTACACATTCAGACGAGGAGCGATATAATTTTTTGCCGTTATTAGATGGCACCTTAATGATGATTGTAGAGTCGTCGGAAGTATTATTTTGAGATTGCGAAGCTTCGTTGTTTAGGGGAGGTGGAGTAGATGGATTTGATGGCTCAGAAGCGACATCGGAAGCGCTAATTTCTTCGGGGCTGCCCATACGTTCGATAACGCTGTGCACATCGGCGAGATTTATAATGCACTTACCATCGTCATCAACGGATTTCATAGCGAAAATTTCACTAATACGGGCTTCGATATCGCTAACAATTTCTTCGCCTTCGTCGCCGGGGAAAGTAAGTCGCAACTGGTTAAGGTAATTATCGAGCAGAGCGTAAGCGTCTTCGTCGATATTGAAAATTTTATTAGAAATGTTTACTGACAGCGACTTTTTCATTATTGTAGAGTTTGAGAGTTATTTGATAAGTGTTGAATGGTTTTTGCGAGGTCAGCCCAGGCTTGGTTAAGGTATTCAAGCATTTGTCGACCTTCATCGGTAAGAGAATAATACTTACGCGGAGGCCCGGAACGCGACTCTTCCCAACGATAAGACAAAAGGCCATCATTTTTGAGACGCGTGAGTAGAGGATATAACGTACCTTCAACGACGATTAAATTAGCCTCTTTGAGGTTGGCAATTATATCGGCGGGATACGCGTCGTTATGGTTTAGCAAAAGCAAAGTACAATATTCGAGCATGCCTTTGCGCATTTGCGATTTTAAATTATCAACATTCATAATTAAATATTACAATTAGAGACACGGCAAAGGTATGTAAAGTTCAGGTACTATGCAAAGCAAGGTACTGTATTTTAATTTGTTTTAACTTTTAAGATATAGAAACTAGATATATTTGTTAATCTTTGTTATATTTCGGAATTTTTATGGTGTAAATTTGTATAGATTAAAAAAAGGTAGTACTTTTGTACAGTTTTTCATGGTATTAGATTTAAGGTAAGAAGATTATTCGTCGTGATGACGAGTAATTTTTTTTTGTACCTGTAAAAAGGTGCAACAACTTGACGACAAGTTCCATCAGCCAAGAGAGGCGATGGGACTTGTTTTTTTGGGGGGCATTAAACGCGCGCCTCGCTATTTACACTAAAAATGTAGAGGCCACAGGTTTGGATAATTGAATTTAAAATTGTACATTTGTCGGAAATCACGATAACATCCTTAAAATCTAGTTTAATGAGCTCTATTTCCCGTACGATTATTGTTTGGCTATTTACAATCGCGAGTATTACGTGTGCTGCGACGACGAAAGAAGTGCAGCAAACGGCAATAGGTGTGTCGAAAGAATTAGCCAAAATGCGAAAAGCGAACTACTCAAACATAAGCT
>CAZJEA010000088.1:0-9192 GCA_964544895.1 uncultured Bacteroides sp.
AACTTAAACACCGCAAAACAATATATTCAGAGGCAGAACGCCTTTATATGGTTAAATCAATAAAGTATGTAACCGATGCTTGCATTAATTCAGGCTCCGGCTACCTCGACTTTATTGAATCGGTTGACCGTATCAAACCCGATATTTTCGTAGTAAATAGTGACGGTGGATCAGAAGATAAGCGCAAGTTCTGTAAAGAACGCGGTATTGAATATGTTGAACTTGAACGCATACCGGATGCAGGACTTGAGGCTCGCTCAACAACTGCACTTCGCACAAATGTAAAATCGCATCTTCCTTATCGTATTGACCTTGCGGGTACTTGGATTGACCAACCGTATGTTAGTGAATATGGTCCCGGATGGGCTATTACCGTTTCTTTAGAGCCAACTCATGAGTTTATGGAGCGTGGTGGCATGTCAACTTCTACTCGTAATGCTATCAAGAAAATTTGGCCGTATGAGTTGCCTAACTACCACGAAGAAATGTTGGCAAAGTTGGTATTCTGCTTCGAAAATGAGCCGACTAAAAACGAACACGTATCAGGCGCACAAGATGCCATTGGTATCTGTATGTCCGGCCTCAATCGTCACTATTACGACAAGCACTACTGGCCCGAAAAAATCGAATCTTGCCATGATGAAAAAATTCTATCATGGCTTGAACAACATATTTGCATTATTCCGATGTTCCCACGCCCTGCCGGATGCTCTGTAATCAAAGATTGCAAAATCAATGCAGAAGGCGTTAAAGCACTTTCGTCAGCTGCAGCAGACTGCTGGGATGCAATCATGAACATGGATTTGCAAGCATTTGCGAAAGCATATCAAGCATCATTTGAAGCGCAAATCGCAATGTTCCCGGCGATGATGGCTCCCGGAGTTGAAGACTACATCAATAAATATCGCGGACAAGTCCTTGCATGGAAAATGGCAGGAGCAGGCGGCGGTGGTCACCTCGCCGTAGTCTACGACGGCGAAAAACCCGAAGCCGGAATACCCATCACTATTCGCCGCCGCGGCCTGGAATAAACACAGTTACTCACCGATATCAATATGAATAACTACAGCGGCGACGGAATCGTGAATTCAAGTCCACAATTCACCGCGATGAAGTTTTGACCTGTTAATACCTTCCAACCATGAAAACTCTCTCCACCATAATACATCAAACTCGAGCCATATACACTGCAACCCCAGCAGCGTATGTGGCTCGCTGTGTTTTTATATATCAAATTAAAATTATCGTATGAAAGTAGATGATTTTTATAGGCCTCAAAAGGCACAAAATAACGACGATTGCAATCGCCCGTGGTTACACCCGATAAAGATTGATGATTCCACGATATTCGAATGTCGAGGACTAAAGCTTATAGGAATTAGGCTTTATCCGTATGATGGCCATAATGGCGAGGCTGAACGTAAAGCAAAATGTATTCAAAAGTCATTGTACGGTAGAACAAATTGGTTCTATTTTTGCAAGGGCTTTACTGTACATGAGTCTCAAGATCACAAGATTCAGTCTGTAACTGTAGAGCAAAATGCTTTTGACTCAACATTTCTACTTTACACCAAGGCTGGTGGTACAAAAATTAGTATTAGTGCTATTGTTGGTCAGAATGGCACAGGGAAAAGCACGATTGTAGATAATATCATACGACTAATTAACAACTTATCTGCGGCAATCTTAGGGGAATACTATAATTTCACAAAGGCTCAACATTTACATTATATCGACAATGTATACGCATCGTTAGCAGTATATATCGATAAGAAAGTATATGTGATTACTTGTAAAGGGCGAAAATTATGGGTGCAAGAATCTTCGGAGCCAAAATTTAATAATCAGTCTGAGGAATATATTTTCTCAACTTGTTACGATATCTTAGATGGTACTACTAGCGAGGATATACCTCTTAGCCCCAGACCGAAGTTTAAGTTTATACTAAGCTCTTTGTTTTATACATTAGTAAGCAATTATTCATTATATGCTTATAATTATAGGGATTATTTATACGAAAGGACCAATCCAAAACGATTAAATTCCATTAGACAAAATAGCCCTGTGGTGATGTCTGAAGATACGGATTTCTGGCTAAAGGGAGTGTTTCATAAAAACGATAGCTATCAAACGCCAATTGTGATACACCCATTCAGGGATAATGGATACATAGACGTTCAACGAGTAAACGATTTAGGTAGACAAAACTTAATATCGCTATGTTTCGAAAAATATGAATCTGGAGGGGAAGAGTCGTTCCCATTTAGAGTGATCAACCAAACTCATCACATAGTAGCATTCTATTTCTATCCACCGGAAGAAAAATACATAAGTGATTTGCCGGGTTTGATTAGTAAAAAAATAGGCAAAGAACTTGTTAGCCAGTGTATCGACTTACTAACTCCAATCCGTAAATTTTGGCTGAAAAATATCAAAATAAGGAACAACAAAGATAAATTTCCTAGGCATATTAATAAGGCATTAGACTACCTTGTTTATAAAACTATAAAAGTAATTTGGAGTTATATCCCTTATCAAGAGACTTGGAAAAGTCTTATTGATGACAGCAGCCAAGAAAATGTTGATTTGCAGCTAAGGCATCTACTTAAAGATTCATCACACCGTACACTAAAAATAAGGCAAACAGCAGCCTATCTCAAGTACTATAGCGATAAGGGCTACTACTTAAACAGAGGCATTACCGCCAAAGTTGATGATATATATAATTGGATGAGTACTAAAATTGGTGAACAATTGTACTCATCAGATGATTATCACAAAGTAGACATTGAGGATTTATTGCCACCTCCATTTGTAAATGTTGTTTTACAATTGGTAGATAATGAACATTTAAAGGCGTTTAACGAAGGGTCGACATCAGATATAATCCCGTTCGAAGGTCTTAGCTCTGGAGAACGCCAAATCGCATATACTATAAGCAATATTATATACCACATAAAGAACATCCAATCTGGAAAGCATGATATAAATTCAGATCCAAATCATGTGTCTACAATAAAGTATGACTACATTAATATTCTATTGGATGAAGTCGAACTATATTTTCATCCTGATTTGCAGAGAAGATTTATTAACTTGCTGTTAAATGCAATTAGCGGACTTAATCTCAATCAGAGTTCCGGGATAAATATTACTTTGGTAACTCATTCTCCTTTTGTATTAAGTGACATTCCTGAAAGCAACGTGTTATACCTAGAACGGAATGGTAGCACAGAAGGGTGCGGACAAACCTTTGCGGCTAATATTCATGATCTATTCAACAATACATTTATTCTTCCTTATACTCTTGGCGAATATGCTCAAACTAAAATCTCTGAAATCGTAGATGTTTATAATAAAATATTTGGTAATCGATCAGGGAATAGCTTGCAACACGATATTTCGTATGAGTATATAGAGTCAAAACTTTCCGGATTTAAATATATTGCAAATCAAATCGGAGATAGATATTTACACGTAGAGCTTACTGACATGGTCTCTGAAATAGAATCTTGGGTTATAGAACGCAGACAAAATAATAGACATAAATGAAGCGAATAGAATATCCTGATTCCAATAGCGATGAGTATACGCATCTAATAAACGCCTATCTCGCAATATTCCAACCAGAGCTTGATAGTATGGAAGAGCGATGGCTCTCATGGAAGATGTCTCATAATGCACATGAAATTAAAGTACGTGTTAAAGACATACTAATTGCTGATGCATCCGAAATTGCCAAGTTGTATGATCAATTCGTCGCATTAAAGATCAGTTCTACCGAAATTGATAAAAGTACGAAGAAGAAATGTCGATCTAAGGCATATTCTGAGCTTGATGATATATTTAAGTACACTAACGAATATGATGGTACGATAGCAAATTTCTTTATCGATAGAGCATCTCAGTTACACATAAGCACTTGCTTTTATTGCGAGCTGTCATACATTAATACCTACACTGTTAAAACGAGAAACGTTACACGTAGACAATTCGATTTAGATCACTATATTCCAAAGTCAAAATGCCCAATATTAGGGTTGTCACTATTTAATTTTGTGCCATCATGCCAAGTCTGTAATTCACGACTTAAATCAGAAAAAATCATAGGAGATAATAGCAAAGAATATATTAAGTTTAATCCGACATCTAAAGAGTATACATTTGATTTTGATGTAAAAATTAAGTTAAGGATGAAAAAGTTAGATCCAGAATTTAAAGATAGTAATAATTTCAGTATTAAATTTAATAGTAAAAATTCTTATGAAAAAGTAGTCTCGTTCTTTCACTTAGAGGAGCGCTATGATTTCCACATACATGAAGCTATACGATTAACTAAATTAGCAGAGAAATATCCGGACAGTGCGATTAATAAAATTTCTCATTTACTGTCAAGGCCGGCAGTAGAGATTAAGGAAGATCTTTTTATGCTAAAATATTTATACAACAATGATCGATGTTTTGCAAAATTTACAAAGGATATACTACTCAGACTAGTCAAATGATTAGTCACTATGTCTTAGGAAGCGATTATGGTTTGTCAGTTCAGTTTTATTTAGGTATTGTTTATGCAAAAAGTATTTGTGACCGGGATTACAGGGAAAAGTGGGCAGTTTTTTCTGAAGGAGATTGCTAGCGCAGCTAAAGCAGGGAACTCACAATATGATTACACTTTTCTTGTGCGAAGTGAGGAGCGAGCACACCTTGTACGTGGCATTTACCCAGAGGCGAAGGTATTCATCGCTGATATTAAGGAGTCGGACAAGATAAGGGAACATTTGGTTACCAATAACTACGATATTGTCTTTCATATCGCCGGTATTGGCGTGTCGTCGCAGCTAGTGGAGCAAGTGGTTCAGTCACCGACTGTGCGATGGATCATACTCGTGCATACCACCGGTATTTATTCGCGCTACAAGTCGGCCGGCGAATTTTATCGCGAGACAGAGAAACATATCAGCGAACTAATCGCCAACAAAAATATAGCGACCACAATTTTGCGGCCGACTATGATATATGGCAATATGAACGACCATAACATCAGCGTTTTCGTGAAGATGGTCGATAAATTGCGGATATTCCCGGTCGTGAACCACGCGAAGTACGAACTTCAGCCGGTGTGGTGCGGAGACCTTGGCAAAGCGTACCACCAAGTACTTATGCATGCCGACGCAACACGCGGCAAAAACTACAATTTGTCCGGCGGCGCACCGATAATGCTGATTGATGTGTTTCGCACCATCGCCAAACAACTCGGTGTGCGAAACCGATTCGTGAACGTGCCATTCTCGGTGGCTTATTTAGGCGCTTGGGCGCTTTATATTTTGACGCTTGGCAAGATTGATTTCCGCGAACGAGTGCAACGCCTCGTCGAGCCACGCACGTTCGATCACAGCGAAGCCGCAAAAGATTTCGGCTACTCACCGGCCGATTTTCCGATAGGCATAACTCACCAAATCGCCGAATATCAGGCGAAAAAGAAGTAATACTTGGTCGGTATCGGATTATTTCGTACCTTGCGTGAGTAAAATTAAATCTTATAACTATGGCAATGAAAACTAAGATAATAGATGTGGAGCGGAAGCCGAGCAAGTGCCCGGTTTGCGGCAGTGATGTCGTGGATATCGTCTATGGCACAGGCGATATGACAGAGATTGAGTTCCTGTTTGCATATCGCAAGGAAGCGATTATGGGAGGTGACAATATTCCACGTCGGCCACCGATTTGGGCATGTTCTTGCTGTTGCAAACGATTCCGCAAAGTCAATCCGGATGGTAGCGATGCCCCGGTCAAAGTTAAACTTCTACAGAATGTTCGCAAAGGTTCATTAGAGTCGTTCAACATAGAAGCGCCAAGCGTGGATGATGCATTGAGCACCGACAACCATGACCAGATTAAACATTATCGAGTACAGGTCACCACTGATATCGAAGAAACTGAAGTCCTGAGTGTCAGTGCAACTTCTCCCGACGAAGCAATTAAAGAAGCCAAATTGCTTTTCTCTCGTCTCTATGAATTTGAAGGACTGTCTTGCACGTCCGCGAAAATTATCGAATAACCACACGATGATAGCCGAGTAACAAAAACGTTGCTCGGCTATCATCGTTAATGGCCACAAATAAAGCAGGGGATAAACATGTAACCACGTCTGTCCCCTACCCGTTCTATCTAAAATCTATGGAAGCTTTCGGTCTCGAAGGAAGTCATTTAAATCTTTGTATCCGGCATATTTCGATAAATCAGCTAAATGTTAACGCAGTATAACAAATATGTTTTTTTTTAAAATCATTACGTAATTTAATTATTATTACTAAATTTGTATCATAGACGACATCAGACCTTACGTTATGCTCTAAATCTTGCAAAAGCTAGTATTCAACAGTATTAACTAGGGTATGCTCTTTTTATTTTAAATCAGCATTTAAGTCAGATAACAACGAATAATTTTTAATATTAGTAATCAATTTAAAAAGTTTAAATTATGGAAATTACTTACAAAGTAAAGAAAAGTTTCAAAGAAGTTAATGGCTGGGCTCCTTGCTATGCTCATTGTGATAAGAATGCCAATACTGGTAGCTGGTGCGGATAGTAAATAATAATTTATGGAAATTACTTGCAAGGTAAAACAGCGCTCTAACGAAGTTCATGGTTATGCGCTTTGTTTTGCTGTTTGTGATAAGAACGCAAATGCTGCAAGCTATTGTTAAATCAGAAATGCTATGCCACATTTATGAGCGAAGAATATATTGAGAAAAAGAAAACAATTGATTTATCTTTCCAATATAAGTTTCCTGACGGTCTTAAAACTGTAAGACATAATGGTAAGATTCTAATAATCTCACCAAACACAGCCAATTGGATTGTCTTAGACAATGAATCTCAACTCACATTCTTCAACCTTCTAAAATTTAAGCCATTGGGTGAATCAATCAATTCATTTAATGGCTTAAATGATGATATCCAGCAGGTTTTGATTCAATTGGAAGCAAAACAATTTTGTGAAAGTAACGGGAAACGAAGATTGGAGGATAAATTAAACATGTTACATCTTTATCTGACAAATGGATGCAACATGCGTTGCCCTCATTGCTATATGTGGGCTGGGTCGAAATTTGACAATGAATTATCATTTGAAGAAATTCAAACTCTTTTTAAAAATTTTGCCTCATATGGAGGCGAGACCGTTGTCCTATCAGGCGGTGAAATCTGCTTAAGAAAAGACTTATCCGACATTATTAAATCTGCTTACAATATTGGGTTAAAAGTCCAATTAATTACGAACGGAACCTTATGGAATCAATCTTTAATAAGTGAAGTGGCAAAATATATTTCACTTATTAGAATCAGCATTGACGGGTACTGTGAGAAAGAAAACAGACTTGTTCGAGGAGAAGGTTCTTTCGAAAAAGCTCTAAATACAATTGATTCATTCCTAAAATTAGGTATAAAAACCGAGTTAGCAATTACACCTCTGTATAACAAAGACTTGCATCTACACACTCAAGATTATGCAAATTTCATCATCGGGCTTAAGAGCAAATATAAAGAATATCCTTTTTCAATTATACTAAGCAAGGATTTACTCGATGGAAGAGATGTGAAATTGTCAAAAGATGAGCAAGACGAGTATCGTGAAATAACAAATAAAATCGACTATTTGTGTTATGGAACTAACGCTGCTGACGAGACTTTTTTTAAGGCCAGAAAAGATCGGCTTATAATTGATGGTTGTACATTTGGCGAATTAACCGTATCTTCAACCGGCGAAATATATTTTTGTGCAAGGATAACTTCAATGTCGCCTAGTGCTAATATTAGAACTGATAGTTTTGTCGAAATTGTTAATTTATCACAAAACGCGAAAAAGCTAGCCAACGTAGATAATTTATATCCATGTAACGATTGTGAGCTTAAGTATATCTGTGGCGGTGATTGCAGACTAACATATTTTGAGGGTTTTGAAAATATAGATATCTCAAAAGGCCTAAAATATGTACGAGCATGTTCAAAAGAGAATAAATACAAGTTTTACGATTTAATGATAAACATGAACGAATCTCTCTTTGAATGAGGTTAACTTTTAGCATAAATGCTATTTTTACACGCAGCAACAACTCTTAAACAAAACAGATGGCAGCGTACAAATGATGTAAACTGCCGTCTGTTTTAATAAATGGCCACAAATAAAGCAGGGGATAAACATGTAACCACGTCTGTCCCCTACCCGTTCTATCTAAAATCTATGGAAGCTTTCGGTCTCGAAGGAAGTCATTTAAATCTTTGTATCCGGCATATTTCGATGAGCCGTCTACTGCCGTAGGCTTTGCTTTTGTAATAATCCCAAAAGCTTTTTGGCCGGCATCATCATTATCAAGGAAACAAGTTACATTGTCGTAGCAGCAAATATAATCCAGCGCCGGACGTGCCATAGCAACAGAGTTGAGAACTATAACATCAACATCGTCCCCATATCGGAATATTCGCGGCTTTGTTTTGTTGAGCGTTAGGTATGATAGGAAATCCATGAACCCCTCAAACACATAGCAGGTTTTGTTACCTTCTTTTTGCTTTATGATTGAGATGTCCTTTGGACCCAAACAACGCTTGAAGAATGAATTTCTTGTCTCGTATGCATGGCTAATATTCTCAAACCCCAGCGCATAGTATTGCCTGCCTTTATGCTGATAATAGACTTCAACACAATAGTGACATGCGATATTCAAATCAATGCGTCGCGTTGATAGATATGAGAGCAATCTCGGATTCTTCAAATCCGTAACGCTCAGACCCATCCCGATTTCTCCAACGACTTTACCGGTCATTGTTGGTATCGATTCCGACTGTTGTGTGTTATTGATACAATTGACGGCATCCGTAAAATTATAGCCATACATTAATTTGGTGAGGTCAATGATATCGCCGCTCATACCTCTGGCAAGGTCAGTCCAGCGATTTTCTCTTTTGTAGACAATCATTGACGGATGATTATCCGCTCGGTAAGGTGCACGATACAAGGCATACCATGACGTCTCTTTTACCGGCATTCTGCCAAGCTGCCGCAGAAATGTCGTAATTTCTTTGCTCTTGGCATTAACGATTAATCTTCGTTCCTTTAATGTCATAATATGTGTTTTAAATGTAAGCATTAATTCAAGTACACCTTTTGGAGGTTGTAGAAGTGTTGTAATTTTG
>CAZJEA010000089.1:0-8950 GCA_964544895.1 uncultured Bacteroides sp.
GACAATGGACGAGCAATCCTTAAATGTCGGTATACTTGACCTTGCAACCCATAAGGCGTGCGGCGCAACATGTTGCCATGCTGCCCGGTGGGCTCTTACTCCACCTTTTCACCCTTACCGACAAAAGCCGGCGGTTATTTTCTGTCACGCTGCTCAACTGTTGCCAATTGCCGGCCGTTAACCGGTATGGAGCTCTGTGTTGCCCGGACTTTCCTCTCACTTCTTAAATATAAGTGAGCGACGAGCCCCCAACCCTTAAAAATATTATACGTATCCTTTGATGATGCCACGTTTAGAATTGCGAACGAACATGATTATTTCATCGCGTTCGGGAGTAGCAGGGAGTTCGGCTTCAATTCTAGCGATAGCATCGCTAACGTTTAATCCAGAAAGATATAAATATCTGTATATGTCTTGAATTTCGCGGATAGTGTCGCTGCTAAAGTTTCTGCGGCGTAATCCGATAGAGTTTACGCCGGCGTAGCTAATAGGTTCACGAGCAGCTTTGACGTAGGGAGGGACGTCCTTGTTAATTAGAGCACCGCCTTGAATCATGATGTGAGAACCAAGGTGGCAAAATTGATGCACGAGAGTACCACCTCCAATTATAGCAAAGTCGTCAACGATAACTTCACCTGCGAGTTGAGTAGCATTAGAAATAATAACGTTGTTACCAACTTCGCAATCGTGAGCAACATGGCAGTAAGCCATAATAAGGCAGTTGTTGCCAACTACAGTTTTGCCTTTAGAAGCGGTGCCACGGTGAACAGTAACACATTCGCGAAGAGTAGTGTTGTCACCAATAATAGCGAGAGATTCTTCGCCTTTGAATTTGAGATCTTGAGGAATAGCACCAACAACAGCACCAGGGAAAATAGTGCAATTTTTGCCGATGCGTGTACCTTCTAATATAGTAACGTTACTACCGATACGAGTACCTTCGCCAATTTCAACGTTTTGATCAATTGTCACGAAAGGGTCAATGACGACGCTCGGAGCAATTTTTGCCGAAGGATGGATATAGGCTAACGGCTGTTTCATAATGTGATAGATTTATTTATTTTTTATGATTTGAGCCATGAATTCACATTCGCAGACGAGCTTTTCGCCGACAAATGCTCGACCTTTCATCATTGCACAGCCACGACGTAGTTCAGTGAGGAAAGACACATGGAAAATGAGTGTGTCGCCAGGCACAACTTTTTGACGGAACTTTACGTTGTCAATTTTCATGAAATAGGTAGAGTATCGCTCAGGCTCGTCAACAGTATTAAGGACGAGCAGACCACCTGTTTGCGCCATAGCTTCAACCATAAGAACTCCCGGCATTACGGGTTCTTGTGGAAAGTGTCCTTGGAAGAAGGGTTCGTTGGTGCTTACGTTTTTGATGCCGACGATATAGTTTTCACCTTTATCGATAACCTTGTCGATGAGCAAGAAAGGATAACGGTGTGGCAATAGTTTGCGAATTTGGTTATTGTCAAGAACGGGTTCGAGGTTGGGGTTGTAAACCGGAGCGATAACGTCCATGCGCTTTACATCGCGGCGCAACATTTTAGCTAGTTTAGCATTAATTGTGTGACCGGGGCGTGTAGCTAGCACACGACCTTTCATAGGACGACCAATCAAAGCGATATCGCCAATGACATCAAGCAGTTTGTGACGAGCGGGTTCGTTTTCAGCAATAAGAGGTTTCTCGTTGATGAAACCGAAGTCAGAGACGTGTTTGTGAGGAACACCCATTACATCAGCGATGTGATCTAAATGTTCTTGGCTGAGAGGAGAGTCGTATATTACGATAGCGTTGTCTAGGTCACCGCCTTTGATG
Source organism: uncultured Bacteroides sp. (assembly GCA_964544895.1). Classification (GTDB taxonomy): domain Bacteria; phylum Bacteroidota; class Bacteroidia; order Bacteroidales; family Muribaculaceae; genus CAG-873. Next base: position 1,829 of record CAZJEA010000089.1, read on the forward strand.
AGATTTGCAGCGAGAAGATTTTCTATTTCGCGAACGAAAACGAAAGTTCTGCTGCTTGCAATTTCTTGTTTGAAATCAGCTAAGTGATCAAGGGTAGCATACTGATTGCCGAGGACCGGAGAATTGTAGTTGATTTTAACGTCGACGCTGAACTCTTCGTCAGGGAGCACAACAATTTTAGCGCCGGTTTCTTCGTCAACGACTTCAATTTTGTGTCGGATAACAAAATATTCTTTGTCAGCATTTTGTTCAACAACTCCAGCGTTTTCAATAGCTTCGGCATAGTGAATTGCGCTACCATCGAGAATAGGAAGCTCCGGAGCGTTTACTTGAATCAAGACGTTGTCGATGCCAGAAGCGTAAAGAGCAGCCATAGCATGCTCAATAGTGCTAACAGAAACTTCACCTTTAGCTATTACAGTACCGCGATTGGTCATTACTATATTTTCTGCAACAGCTTCAATCACAGGTTGACCATCCAGGTCTATACGTTGTATAGCATAACCATGATTTTCGGGAGCTGGCATAAAAGTTGCCTCGATATCAAGGCCAGTATGTAAACCTTTGCCGCGTACGACAAAAGAATTTTTGAGAGTTAATTGTTTCATTGCTATATTTTGTATAAATACGTATCTAATGTATTAGATTTATTTTTTGTTATTTAGTTTAATTAAAGAGTCAACTTGTTCAAATAATTTTGGCAAGCGACGAAGATAAGCGACCGTTCTAGCGAATTCTCCAGCATCTGTGGCGGGATAACCCATGATTCGTTTGTCAGATTGAACGTCTTTAGGAACTCCAGATTGAGCTCCAATAGAAACGCGATCGCCGATGTGTATATGACCTGCGAAGCCGACTTGTCCGCCGATTGCGCAGTTATTTCCTATTTTAGTAGAGCCCGCAACTCCGGCTTGAGCGGCAATGACGGTGTCATGCCCAATTTCGGCGTTGTGAGCAATTTGGATTAAGTTGTCGAGTTTGGTGCCTTTGCCAATGCGAGTAGTGCTCATAGTAGAGCGGTCGATAGTAGTGTTGGCTCCAACCTCAACGTCGTCGCAAATTTCGACTATGCCCAGTTGAGGGATTTTGTGATAGTGGCCTTCGCTATCGGGAGCGAAACCGAAACCATCAGCGCCGATTATGACTCCGGCGTGGATAATGCAGTTGTTTCCAACTTTGCATCCGTGATAAATTTTGCAACCGGGATATAAGATTGTGTTTTCACCAATCTCGACATTATCTCCGATGTAGACTTGAGGGAAAACTTTTACACCGCGACCAAGTTTGACTTTTTTGCCAATGTAGGCAAAAGCACCGACATAAATCTCTTCAGGTAAATTAACACCTTCAGAAATGAAAGATGGTTGTTCGATGCCGACAGGAAGGTTGTTTACTGCAGAAGCTGCTATGCGCATGAGCTCAGCTAGTGTTTCGTAAGGATTAGCAACACGGATGAGGGTGGCCGAGATGGGGTGCTCAGCAACGAAATCGTTAGAAACGAGCACAGCAGAAGCTTTAGTTGAGTAAACGTGATGAGTATACTTGGGGTTAGCAAGGAAAGTTAACGCACCAGGTGTACCTTCTTCAATTTTGGCAAAGGTGCAAACTTTTACATCACCATCGCCTTCTATTGAGCCTCCAATGAAAGAGGCAATTTGGTTGGCTGTAAATTCCATCAAGAAATGTTATTGTTGTGTAATAGAATGCAAATTTCCGAAAAAAAATTCATATAGGAAGCATTCGTTAACATAAAAATACATCAATTGTCTTCACCGAATAATATCGGTGAAGACAATTTGACGCTGTGTATGCGCAAAAATCTTTTATTTTATAAGATATTGCGATGATATTGATTCGTTAGTGTGAACACGACGGATAGTGTCAGCAAAAAGGCGAGCCACAGATAAAATAGTAACCTTTTTGCATCCTTTGTTGTAAGGGATAGAGTTGCTGAAGATGATTTCTTCGAGGCCGCTATCAGTAACGCGTTGAGAAGCCGGATCACTCATAATAGCGTGAGAAGCTAGAGCACGAACGCTTTTAGCACCATTTTCCATCATTAAGTTTGCAGCTTTAGTGATGGTGCCAGCGGTGTCAACCATGTCGTCGATGATGATGACGTTTTTGTCTTTAACATCGCCAATGATAGTCATTTGAGCGACAACGTTAGCTTTAGCACGTTGTTTGTGGCAAAGTACGTAAGGGACGCCCAAATATTTAGCGTAGCTGTTCACGCGTTTAGCACCACCGGCATCCGGGCTAGCGAGGACTAAGTTGTCGAGGTTAAGCGATTGGATGTAGGGGATGAAAACAGAAGATGCGTACAGGTGGTCAACAGGGATGTTGAAGAAACCTTGAATTTGGTCTGCGTGCAAATCCATAGTAATGATGCGATTTGCGCCGGCCGTAGTGAGCAAGTCTGCGACTAATTTAGCAGCGATAGACACGCGTGGTTTGTCTTTGCGGTCTTGACGCGCCCAGCCAAAATAAGGCATAACAGCGATGACAGAGTGAGCTGAAGCGCGTTTAGCCGCGTCAATCATCAGCAGGAGCTCCATGAGGTTGTCACTGTTAGGGAAGGTTGATTGTACGATATAAACTTCACAACCGCGTATGGTCTCTTCGAAGCATACTTCAAATTCGCCATCGGCAAAATGTTCGATTTTCATTTTGCCAAGTTCTACGCCAAGGTCTTTGCAAATTTCTTCAGCCATGTATCTTGAATTGGTACCGGCAAAAACCTTAAAAGGGGGAAAGTTTGTGCTCATATTGCAGAGTGGATATGTTTGAATTGATTTTCGACTGCAAAGTTAGTACTTGTTTGCTTTTTATGCAAGTTGCTTAAGGTTAAATCTTATAATATTTGCGCCGTAAGGGTTCAAATTTAACGCTACTTTTGAGTTTGGTCTGAGCATAACGGTAGCTTTTTCGCCGCTAATCAAATCTATTGTATTATAGTTGCCTTGAGATAAGTGCAAAAAGTCAAAAGCATGCTCAGGAATGAGAACTTGTGAAATAGAGTGCTTATTGTCGAAATTAACAACAATTAACAGTAGCTCATCGTCAGATGCGCGAAGATATGCGTATTGGCGATGAGGATTGAAATCGGGATTGTCGTAATTTACATACATAAGGTCAAAGAATTTGCCACAACGTATAGCTGTTTCGTTGTTTACGATAGAGAGAATATTGCTGTAAGTTTTGCGAAGGCCGCGTTCGTTTTTAGTGAGACGTCGAAGGCCGCAATTTCCATAGTTTAGCCAACGTCGGAGAGAGTCCAGGCTCCAAAAGTCGAAGATGGTGGTGCGACCGTCTTTGCCACTGTATCCTTCGGCGTCGATAGCAGGTTCGCCAATTTCTTGTCCCATGTAAATCATCATAGCACCGCGGTTAATGGTTGCGCTAACGACCAGAGAAGGCAATACGGAGTATGCGTTGTTTGCAAACTGAGGAGATGCGAAACGTTGTTCGTCGTGATTTTCGAGGAAATTGAGCATATGATCAGAAATGCCCTCGACAGTCTGCCAGCATTGAGTGATCTGTGCAGCAGACCAGTTGTTGCATTGTATGGCTCGTAGTGTGTCGTAAAGAGTGACTTTATCGTATAGATAGTCGAATCCGCCGTATTCGATGTATGAGTGGTAAAGATTCACGTCGTAAATTTCGGCGATGAATTGAATAGAGGGGAATTTGTCTTTAACTTTTTCGATTGCCCAATGCCAAAATTCGACAGGGACCATGTGCGCCATATCGCAACGAAAGGCGTCGACACCTTTAGAAGCCCAGAATAGAAGGATGTCAAGCATTTTAAGCCATGTGTTTGGGGTAGGGGAAAAGTGCTTGCTACCATTCCATGGGTCAAGCCCATAATTGAGCTTCACGGTCTCATACCAATCGTTTTCACCGGGCGATGCATTGAAACAATCATTGCCGGTTGCTTTTGCCGGATATTCTGTGTAGCGGTCTTTGCCTTCGCCAAGGTCAACGTGTGGAGTGAAGTTTTGTCCAGTAATATAATAGAAGTTGTTGTTGGGAGAGAAGAACATATTAGTGTCATCGTCACTGCCGAGATTTTTTATTCCATCTGGGCATGCATCGCTATGGTATTCGCGAGAGACGTGGTTTGGCACAAAGTCAATAATGACTTTCATATCGGCTTTATGTGTTCGTTCAACCAGGGCCTCGAATTCGCGCATTCGATTAGGGATGTCGACAGCTATGTCCGGGTCTATATCGTAGTAGTCTACGATAGCATATGGGCTTCCGGCTTTTCCCTTGACAACATGAGGATTGTGCTTAGCAATGCCATATTTAGTGTAGTCGCAGTCGTGAGCATGCTCAATGACTCCTGTGTACCAAATATGGGTGATGCCCAATTCTTTGATAGAATTGAGTATTTTTGGAGAGATATCGTTGAGTTTGCCTGAACCATTTTGCTCTAAAGAGCCATTTTGGACAGTGTTTTCGTTGAAGTTACTAAAAAGACGAGGTAAGAGTTGATAGATAACCGGACGTTTTGAATTTGTATTCATAGCTGTATATTATTCTTCGGGATAAATCATTTTGTGAGAAACGCCACCATCGACAGAAATGTTTTGTCCATTAATGAAGTCGTTTTCTGGCATAGCAAGAAAAATGGCAGTGCGTGCGATGTCATCAGGATTGCCAACCCGTAGGGATGGGTGGAATGAATTGTCGATGTCGCGAATTGCGGAAGGGTTATAACATTCGATCCAACCGGGAGAAATGCAGTTTACGGTTATGCCTAAATGGGAGACAGACATCATGAGAGCATGAGTGAGAGCGACGATAGCTCCTTTAGAGGCCGAATAAGCTTCAGTGCCGGCTTCGCTCATTAGAGCGCGAGTGGAAGCGATGTTAATGATGCGTCCGTAATTTTTCTGTTTGCGATGTGTAGCAAGCTTTTTTGAGAGGAGAAAAGCCGGTCGAACGTTTGTGTGAAAAACTTCATCAAAATCGTCAACAGATGTTTCAATTAAGGGTTTGAAATTGCCAACTCCGACATTATTAATAAGAATGTCGATGTCTCCATAATAGGAGATGACATTATCGAAACAGTTGTTGAGCGCTTGGATGTTGCGAACATCTATTGGATAGAACCTAGCTCCGGATTGTTGGGCAACTCGGTTGCCGTTTTTTTCGTCAATGTCGCAGAAAGCGACGAGGCAGCCTTCTGCGCGAAAGGCACGGACTAAAGCTTCACCTATGCCATGAGCACCTCCGGAAATGAAGACGCGCTTTCCGTCAAGTTTAGAAATTGGGAGTTTAGTTTTATATATTTTGATAGGAGGATGTGCATTATTTCGATGTTCCTCCATTTTCTTTTCTAGGTAATTATCTGCCATAAGGAATAAATTTCTGGTGCAAAATTAGCCAAAAAAAATCAGAAGTTGTTGTAATAAAGAAAAAATTGCATAAATTTGTGGATTACTAAAATAAAAATGCTATGGAACTATGGACATTATGGCTAATAGCCTTTTTACTTCTAGCAGTAATTGAGGTTGTGACCCAATGGTTAACAACATTTTGTTTTGCTGTAGGGAGTCTTGTAGCGCTTCTCTGCTCGTTGTGCGGAGTAGCACCGTTGTATCAGCTATTGATGTTGAGTATTGCGACAATTGCGTCATTTTTTATTTTTGCGCCGTATTTTCAGCGATTACACGAGCGAAAAGGTTTGCGTTCGAAGTCACAGAGTAATATGGATGCAATAATAGGGAGAGTTGTTGAGGTGTCGCAAGAAATTGACGGAACCGGGTTAGGTCGCGTTAAAGTGGACGGTGACAATTGGCAAGCCAGAAGCTTTGACGGCTCAACAATACGTAAGAGCGCTCAAGTTGAGATTGTGGATTATGATAGTATAATCTTGGTGGTAAAACCGTTGTAGAATACAGTCAATAAATTTAAATACCAAAATATTATGGAAGTTTTATATCTTGCCATCGTGCTACTAGTTGTAGCTTTAGTAATAATTAGTAAAAGTGTAAAGGTTGTACCTCAATCAGAAACGCGAGTGATAGAACGGTTAGGCCGATTCCATAGTGTGCTAAATCCGGGTCTGAATATTATATGGCCATTTATAGACAAGCCCAAGGTAGTATATACACGTCGGATTGAAAATGCTGTAGGAGGTCGTCAATATGTGCGAGTTTTGACTACAAGTGTTATAGATCTTCGTGAGCAAGTATATGATTTTCCATCGCAACAAGTTATCACACGTGATAATGTTACGACGGAAATCAATGCCCTCTTGTATTTTCAAATAGTAGATCCGAAAAAATCGGTCTATGAGATAGAAAATTTGCCGAATGCAATAGAAAAGCTAACCCAAACATCGTTGCGTAACGTAATCGGTGAGCTGGAATTGGATGAAACGCTTACTTCACGCGACACCATTAACAGTAAGTTGCAAAGCATACTTGATGATGCAACTAATAAGTGGGGTGTAAAGGTTAATCGTGTTGAATTACAGGATATTACGCCTCCGGAATCAGTGCGCGTTGCAATGGAAAAGCAGATGCAAGCAGAACGTAATCGCCGCGCAGAAATACTTAATGCAGAGGGCGAGAAGAAGTCGCTTATATTGCGTTCGGAAGGCGAAAAAGAATCGCAGATCAATAAGGCTGAAGCAGTAAAACAGGCTGAAATACTAAAAGCCGAGGGTCTTTCACGAGCAAAGATATTGCAAGCGGAGGCAGAGGCAGAGGCAATACGCCGCGTAACGGAAGCTGTTAGAGAATCTAAGACAGATCCGGCAGCGTATATGCTTGCCACAAAGTATATAGAGACCTTGCAGAATATGGTTACAGGTAAGGATAATAAGACGGTTTATATACCTTACGAGGCAACCGGCGTGCTTGGTTCAATCGGCTCAATAAAGCAAATTTTCGAGAAATAAAAATTTGATTTATATCAGCGCAATAGTTGCGTCAACTTTGTGAAGTGCACTCCGATACTGATTTCGGGGTGCATTTTTGTTATGGTAAAAATGTCAAAGTGCTCTTGCCATCGGTTTGGTCGGTGAGACGCGCGGGGATGGCTGCCGCGGCTTAGAGTAGTGCCGTTTCCGTATCCTCTCCTCTGAGAGCGATGTTGGATAGGCCT
>CAZJEA010000090.1:0-8834 GCA_964544895.1 uncultured Bacteroides sp.
GGATGTGTGGTGCGCTAGCCGCTACACGGCATTCCATAACACGGGATGTCGATAATAGGCGGTAAAATCGGCACAGTGTTTGAGAGGATTAGATAAATAGTATAGCGATTTGATATACTATGCATGAACATATCCAAGCCAAGATGGTGTTGTAGATGACGGAGAATGCGCCATAGCGCCAACTTCCGGTTTCGCGTACGATGGCAGTCACTGTAGCAATGCAGGGACAATAGAGCAAGATAAATACGAGGAACGATAGAGCTGAAGCCCAATTGAAATCGGGATTACCGGTGTTTGCATTTGGAGCAGCAAGACGAGCGCCCAATGATTCGTCGCTAGCATTTTCGTCGTTAGCATAAAGGACACCAAGTGTAGAGACGATAATTTCCTTAGCCGGGATTCCTGCAAGAACGGCAACAGTAGCGCGCCAATGGAAACCGAGGGGTTGCATTATAGGATTAACTACTTTGCCTGCCATTTCGAGGAATGAGTCGCTTTGCGTATTAACTTGAGTGTCGTCAACGACAGCAGAAGTTTGAGCAGAAGCGATAGCGTCTTCGTTGTGATGAGGGAAGTAATTGAGCGCCCAAACAATTATAGAAGCGACAAGAATTACACCGCCCATTTTGCGAAGATATTGTTCGCCCTTATTCCACATGTGGTGTAGCGAAGACTTAAGTGTTGGCATACGATATGGAGGCAGCTCCATAACGAATGGAGTTTCATCTTTCTTAAATAGGAATCGGCGCAGCAAACGCGCTGTTATCAAGGCGATGAATATGCCTAAAACATAAAAGCCCATGAAAGCGATAGCGGCATGATCGGGGAAGAAAGTTCCGACGAGGAGCACATATATTGGCACACGAGCAGAACAAGACATAAATGGGATGAGCAAAATTGTAATCAATCTGCTGGAATGGCTTTCGATGGTACGGCTGGACATTATAGCCGGCACATTGCAACCAAATCCCATGACAAGAGGTATGAACGATTTGCCGTGCAAGCCCATGCGGTGCATGATGCGGTCCATAATAAAAGCAGCTCGAGCCATATAACCCGAATCTTCCATAAAGGAGATGCAGAAATACAATATCAAGATATTTGGCAAGAACACAATAACACCGCCAACGCCACCAATCACGCCATCAGAAATAAGATCTTTGAGCGGGCCGTCAGCCATATTATTATGCACGAAAGCAGCGAGCCAATCTACCCCACTCTGTATCCAGTCCATTGGATATTGCCCCAACGAGAATGTCAACCAGAAAGTAAGGAACATGACAAGGAAGAACAGCGGGAAACCGAAGAGTTTATTAGTTACCCAAGCATCAATTAAACTCGTTGGCGACACGCGTTTAACCTCAGTTTTCACCATAGTTTCAGCCAAAGCGCCTTCGATGAATCCATATTTCTCAGCGGCAATGATTTCGTTTACATCCTCAACCATCACATTTTTAAGATGCGCCAGCGCCTTATCTCGAAGTTCGAACAAATGCTTACCATTTTGCATTTGCTCGACAAACCGCACAGTTTCTGGATCGTTTTCAAGCAATTTTATTGCCATGTAACGCGGAGAGATGTGATGAGCTTCGCCATCTTTTTTTAGTTGATCTTTAATGACTGTGACAGCTTCTTCTAGTTCGGAGCCAAGTGGCACATGGATGTGACGCACAGCTTGGTTATTTCCCTCAAACACATCAATAACAGTGTCGAACAATTCGTCAAGACCTTCGCCACGTTTAGAGACAGTAGGCACAATAGGCACGCCAATCATGTCGCCCAAAAGTTTGTAGTTTAGATGCGAACCAGAGTTGCGAAGCTCGTCGTACATATTTAGAGCTATCACCATTGAACGGTCCATATCAATAAGCTCAGTTGTTAGATATAGATTGCGTTCAATATTTGAAGCGTCGACAACGTTTATGATAACGTCAGGTGTTTGTTCACGTAGATAGCGACGCACATATAATTCTTCGGGGGAATAAGAAGCTAACGAATAAGTGCCCGGCAAATCAATGACGTTAAACTTATATCCGCCATATCTGAATTTACCTTCTTTAGCATCAACAGTAACGCCACTGTAATTACCGACATGTTCTTTGCCATTTGTAGCCGAATTGAAGAGCGAAGTTTTACCACAATTCGGGTTTCCAATTAAGGCGACATTAATTGTGTGACCGCGCTCAGCCACTTGAGTTCTCACATCGTTAGCATCGTCGGCATCAATCACTTGCAAATCACGTTCCACATCGGCATCGGGCTGATAGTCAGCATCGACTTGCACAATTTCGATCATACGAGCTTCGGAACGACGCAAGCTCACCTCATAGCCAAGGATAGAATATTTAACCGGATCGCGCAACGGTGCATATAATAGAGTAGACACCTTACGTCCTTTAACGAAGCCCATTTCCATTACTCTTTTGCGAAATGCGCCGTGTCCAAGTATCTTTACAACCACTCCGGATTGCCCGGTTTCAAGGTCTGATAGTCTCATAAAAATGTTATGTATTATTTCGATGCACAAAGTTCCGAAAAAAAGCTGAAGAAACAAAGAAAATTGCGACCTTATTTGTAAACATTCTAAATAAACAGTGTCGTCGGTTAAGAATATTTCTCGATGCAGAAAAAGGCACCGACGGTATATAGAGCGAAGAGTAAACCCGATTTAGGCATGATATACGGAGATAAGATTGCGTTTTGGAAATTAATTTGTACCTTTGTACGAATATATGAAAACCGAAATAAACATAGCAAATCGCATAAGCATAGGCGGCAAAAATAAATTGGCAGCCATAATAGCCGTGACCGGAGTGTCGTGCGCTATCGCAGTAATGCTTCTGACATTGGCTGTTGTTGTTGGCTTTAAATCTCAGATAAGAGAAAAGATGCATGGTTTTTGCGCTGATTTGTCAGTGCTTCCAGCCTATAACTATACCTACGGCGAGCAAAACCGATATTTAGAAGTAGACAGCACAGTCAACAATGTTATTGCCCAATTTTTGCCACAACACAAAGGGTCGTTAACGCTACGACAACCTGGCATTCTCAAGACCGACGATGATTACTCATTGCTAGTCTTCACCGGCTTTGACAGCAACCACAATTTTGATTTTGAGCGCAGCAACATTATTGAAGGCACAATGCCCGATTATAGCAACGACAGCACAAGGAATAACATCGTTATTTCGAGCATAACATCAAGTAAGTTGGGCTTAAAAGTTGGCGATAGGGTCACAGCTTGTTTTTTCATTGATGAAAAGATAAAAGCTCGTAAATACACTATCTCCGGCATCTTTACATCAAATTTTGGAGACTACGATAAAACCGTATGCTACGCATCATTGCCGGCGCTACAACAGTTATGCGGGCTTGATAGCGTCGGTGGCACATCAATAGAATTTAGGAAACTAAACCAAGCTACGATTGCCCCGATATCAGAAAAGATGCAAAACACATTTATTGAACACGCCCAGAAGTACGAAGAGCGCAATGTTTACGTAGTTGACAGCATAAACCGCACCGGGTTGGTTTACATAAATTGGATGGAATTGCTAAATACGAACGTGATAGTGATTTTTGCACTAATGTGTGCCGTGGCGGGGATAACATTGATTTCGAGCTTATTCATATTGATATTGAATAGCATCTCAACCATAGGCATACTTCGCGCCATCGGAGCTACCAAACATAGTGTGCGCAGCATTTTCTTGCTGGTTGCCATGCGTCTTGTGGGGCTTGGCATGATTTTTGGCAATGTTTTTGCTCTAGCAATAATATGGCTACAAGATAAGTATCACTTTGTGCCGCTAAATCCGGATATGTACTATCTGTCACACGTTCCGGTAGAGATAAACGTTGTAGGCATAGTGCTAATCAATATCGGAGTAGCACTATTTGCATGGCTAACATTGGTATTGCCAGCAAGATTTGCATCGTCGGTAAATCCGGCGAAGACAATGCGATACGAATGACAATCTTTTTTGAGCCTTACGCGTTTTATAACAAAGATTAATAACAAGGTGCAAAAAATATTACTATATTTGCATAATCAAAACGAATTAAAGAAATTACATGAGCGAACAACTCGAATTACAGAAACTAATAATTGAAGGTATACAAGACCGCAAAGGTCGTGCAATTACCGTAGTTGATATGAGCCACATCGAATCGGCAGCAGCGATGAAATTTATCATTGCCGAAGGCACATCGTCAATGCAAGTTGGCTCTATAGCCGACAGTGTGCGTGAATATGTGCTCGAGCATGGCAAGACAAAGCCATACAATTACGATGGTTACACCAACTCAGAATGGATAGTGATAGATTATGGTGAAATACTAGTGCACATTTTTGTGCCGGAAGATCGCAAGCGTTATAACTTGGAAGAGCTTTGGAGTGACGCTATAATCACAAACATTCCGGATCTAGACTAAGCGGACCGAGCATACCTATTATTCAACACACGTTTTACTTGATAAATCAATTCTGAAGATGCCTATACCTCCTCAAAATAACAATAACAAGAACGGCAAGAAGAACAAATTTGGTTTTAGCATATATTGGATGTATGCCATAATTTTTGTTTTCCTTGTCGGCATATTCTACCTTGACGACAATTCTGTCACAAAGGATGTGAACTACTCAGACTTTGAGAAGTACGTGCTCTCAGGCGGAGTGCAGAAAATCATTGTATACTCAGACAAGAAAGAGGCTGAAGCAGTGCTTTCCGACTCACTGGCGCAGAAAGTTTTTCACAGCAGTCAATACAAGAAATCGTCGGGCATAGAGGCTAAAATAGTCACCGACATACCCAGTGCAGACAAACTCGACACAAAGATAGACCAGTGGCGCAGTCAAGGAGTCTTTACCGGCGAAGTCAAATATGAGCGCAACGGGAACATATCATCGTTGCTTTGGTCGTTTGGCCCCATAATATTGCTCATAGCATTCTGGTTCTTCATCATGAAGCGAATGTCAGGCGGAGGCGGCGGTAGCGGCGTTTTCAGCGTTGGCAAATCAAAGGCCCAGATTTTTGATAAAGACAATGCGATAAAGGTAACATTTAAAGATGTTGCCGGATTGGCAGAGGCAAAAACCGAGATTGAGGAGATCGTGGAATTCTTGAAAAATCCGCAACGCTATACCGAGCTTGGAGGTAAAATACCTAAGGGCGCTTTATTGGTTGGCCCTCCAGGAACAGGTAAAACACTATTGGCAAAAGCGGTGGCAGGAGAAGCAAATGTGCCTTTCTTCTCGCTATCAGGCTCTGACTTTGTGGAAATGTTTGTTGGCGTTGGAGCATCGCGTGTGCGCGACCTTTTCCGCCAAGCCAAAGAGAAAGCACCTTGCATAATCTTCATCGATGAAATTGATGCTGTGGGCCGAGCACGTGGTCGCAATCCGAATATGGGTTCTAACGATGAACGCGAAAACACCCTCAACCAATTGCTCACCGAGATGGATGGTTTTGGATCAAATAGCGGCGTAATATGTTTGGCAGCAACAAACCGTGTTGATATACTTGATAAAGCGCTTTTACGTGCCGGACGTTTCGACCGTCAAATATACGTTGATCTGCCTGACGTAAATGACCGTATAGCCATATTCAATGTGCACTTGCGCAATATCAAAAAAGCAGAAAATTTAGACATAGATTTATTAGCTCGACAAACAGCAGGATTCTCAGGCGCAGATATAGCAAATGTTTGCAATGAGGCAGCACTTATCGCAGCTCGTCACAATAAGAAATGCGTAGAAATAGAAGATTTCAACGCTGCAGTAGACCGCATCATCGGTGGTTTGGAAAAGAAGAGTAAGATTACTACCACCGAAGAGAAACGTGGCATAGCAGTGCACGAAGCCGGACACGCGACAGTGTCATGGCATCTGCGCTACGGTGACCCGTTGGTGAAAGTCACCATAGTGCCTCGCGGAAAAGCCCTTGGTGCAGCATGGTATCTTCCGGAAGAGCGTCAACTTGTTCCGACTCAAGCATTGCTAGATAAGATATGCTCACTTATGGGCGGACGCGCTGCTGAAGAATTGTTTATTGGCCAAATTGCTACCGGTGCACTTAATGACCTAGAGCGCGCAACAAAAATAGCAAATTCGTTGGTAGTGTACTATGGTATGAGCACCAAGTTGCCTAACATCAGCTATTACGATTCGACAGGAAGCGACTACGGTTTTTCTAAGCCGTATAGCGAAGAGCGTTCACGCATCATTGACGAAGAGGTTTCGCGCATACTCAATGAGCAATACGAACGAGCTAAAGAGATATTACAACAATATGCAGAAGGTCACGGACAACTCACACAGCTACTAGTGGAAAGAGAAGTGATTTTCACTGCCGACGTAGAAAACATATTTGGCAAACGTCAATGGGTGTCGCGCGCAGACGAAATACTAGCGCTCAACGAGCCTAAAGATGAAAGCAAGCAATTACCGCCGCCATTCACAGAAGCGCCCAAAGAAAGCGCTGATGACAATGACGACAATTCTGACAATACTGCAAACAACGATAATAACGAAGATAATAATCAGATAAATGGCTGAAAATTCATTATTAAACCGTCTTGATGGCATAGAATCGCGATTTGAGGAGGTGAGCACGCTCATCACCGACCCCGATGTTATTGCCGATATGAAAAGATACGTACACCTCACTAAGGAGTATAAAGATCTTGAAAAATTAGTGAAGGCTACTCGAAGATATCGTCAGTTAAATTCTGATGTAGAAGAGGCAAAAGCGATACTCGACACAGAAACAGACACAGACATGCGAGAAATGGCAAAAGAGCAACTTGATGAAGCGTCAGTTGCATTGCCAAAACTTGAAGAAGAAATAAAATTGCTACTCATCCCGGCAGATCCTGAAGATTCTAAAAATGCCATACTCGAAATACGCGGAGGCACAGGCGGAGATGAGGCTGCTATATTTGCCGGCGACTTGTTTAAAATGTACCAAAAATACTGCGAAAGCAAGGGCTGGAGTTTTAATGTAACAAGCTTCTCAGAGGGTGCAGCCGGAGGATTCAAAGAAGTAGTTGTTGCCGTTTCAGGCGAAGGCGTATATGGCACACTAAAATACGAAAGCGGCGTGCATCGCGTGCAACGTGTGCCAGCAACCGAGACACAAGGGCGCGTACACACATCAGCAGCCACAGTAGCTGTTCTTCCCGAAGCCGAGCCCTTTGATGTAGAAATCAACGAAGGCGAAATCAAATGGGATACATTCAGAAGCGGTGGCGCCGGTGGACAAAATGTGAACAAGGTAGAATCAGGAGTGCGTTTACGCTATATGTGGCGCAATCCTAACACCGGAGTCACAGAAGAGATACTTATAGAATGTACAGAGACTCGCGACCAACCAAAAAACAAAGAGCGAGCATTGAGTCGATTGCGCACATTTATTTACGACAAAGAGCATCAAAAATATATCGACGATATAGCTTCGCGCCGTAAGACAATGGTATCAACAGGTGACCGTTCGGCAAAGATCCGCACTTACAATTATCCGCAAGGGCGTATTACCGATCACCGCATCAACTACACCATTTACAACCTCCAGGCATTTGTTGACGGTGACATACAAGATGTAATAGACCATCTAATCATCGCTGAAAATGCAGAAAAGCTCAAAGCAGCAGAACTATAAAAACAACCCGCGACATACTTGTTGCATAAAAATAAAAAAGGATATGAAACGAACCGAATTAGTTGACAACATCCGTTCTAAAGGCTCATTTTTGTGCGTAGGTCTAGACCCGGACATAAAGAAAATGCCTGAAAAATTTCAAAGTATGAAACCCGCCGATGCAGTCTTCGAATTTAACAAAGCTATCATCGACGCAACAGCCGCATATTGCGTAGCATACAAGCCCAACCTTGCATTTTATGAATGTCTTGGTGTAGACGGCTGGATTGCTTTTGAAAACACCGTGAAATATATTCGCGAAAAATATCCCGATCAATTTATAATCGCCGATGCAAAACGCGGAGACATTGGAAATACATCTAAAATGTATGCTCGCACATTTTTTGAGCAGACAGACGTAGATGCCCTCACCGTTGCTCCATATATGGGTGAAGATAGCGTAACACCATTCCTTGAGTATGAAGGCAAATGGGTGGTATTGCTAGCGCTAACATCTAATAAAGGTTCTCACGATTTTCAAATGATTCCGGACACAAACGGACATTGCATTTTTGAGCGCGTGCTCAAACGCTCTGCTCATTGGGGAAATCCGACAAACCTCATGTATGTTGTAGGAGCTACACAAGGTAGTTTGTTTGAAAATGTACGTGCAGTAGCACCACGCAACTTCCTACTCGTGCCGGGTGTGGGTGCTCAAGGAGGTAGTCTCGAAGAAGTAGCAAAATACGGAATGAATGACGAGTGCGGACTGCTAGTAAACTCATCTCGTGGCATAATCTATGCATCGAAAGAAGACAATTTTGCAGAGGCATCGGCAGCAGAGGCTAAAAAGCTCCGCGACCAAATGGCCGAACTCCTGAAACAACACGGCATCATTTAACTGAATTTACACACTCAAAGTCCTGCAAAATAGAAAAAAATCACTAATTTTGCGGTGAAAAATCACAAAGCAAAACAAATTTCTAATAAATCAATATATTATGACAATCGACAACTTTAACTTCAACGGCAAAAAAGCTATTGTACGCGTTGACTTCAATGTGCCCTTAGACGAAAACGGACACATCACTGATGACACTCGCATCCGCGGTGCACTCCCCACCCTCAAAAAAATTCTTGCAGACGGTGGTAGCCTCATCATCATGTCACACATGGGCAAACCCAAAGGCAAAGTAA
>CAZJEA010000091.1:0-8814 GCA_964544895.1 uncultured Bacteroides sp.
AGAATTATACTCAAAATGGCAAACCACGATTCGTCAAAAAAGAGAATTCGTCAAACCAAAACACGTCGCGCGCACAATCGCTACTACGCAAAAACTGCACGCAACGCAGTGCGCAACTTGCGTAAAATGACAAACAAGGCAGAAGCAGAAGCAAAACTTCCTGTAGTTGCAGCAATGCTTGATCGCCTAGCTTCTAAAAAAGCTATCTCTAAAAATAAAGCCGCAAATCTTAAGAGCAAATTGGCACATCACATCGCCAAACTCGCTGCTTAAGTCACAGTACAACGAAGCATAACTTCGTAAGAAGTGGCCCATTCGTCTATCGGCTAGGACGCAAGATTTTCATTCTTGAAAGAGGAGTTCGATTCTCCTATGGGCTACCAAAAGCACTAGTTTTCACTAGTGCTTTATTTGCATATATATGTAGCAAATAAAAGAACTACTCCACCCTGTCGGTTTCGTGCAGCAGCCGGTTTGTGGGTATAATAGCGAGAGCGTCCGCATTAAAGCGGCTACCCACCGACAAATAAAAGCCATGGCGAAGAAGCTCTTGTGCCAACTGAGGCTTACCACGAAAGCCATGTATTATCCAGGGCACGTGCGGCTGCATGTCACGCTTCAACGATATAATTAGGGGGAATGTTGCCACCGCGTGTATAATGAGCGGTTTATCGAGTTGTGAAGCTAATTGAGCTTGCATTTTAAAGATAGGCATCTGCAAAGACATATCAGCGCCACGTCTGGCATCGAGCCCGGCCTCTCCTATTGCAACAACACGTGGATCTGCAGCTAACGTGCGCAAACGCTCCACAACAGCATCGTTAGACTTATCTACGAGCCAAGGATGAATGCCAATGCTATAGTAATCACATCCGGACATAAACGGGTCAGCATTGCCAAATGGAGTAACATTGACAATAGCTCCGGGAGCCGGGATATGCGTATGCACATCTACATTATAGAAAAAATCTGGAAGGACATTCATGGCACAGGATCATATCCACTACCGCCCCAAGGATGGCAGCGCGAAATTCTTTTGATAGCCAGCCAAAGCCCCTTAAAAGGGCCGTGCTTGCGTATAGCCTCGAGGGCATACTGACTACACGTTGGGGTAAATCGACAACTAGGCGGTGTATATGGAGATATACACGCTCTATAAAAGAGAATAGGAAGCGTCAGCAACCATACGGCAGCTGCGCGCAAGCATTTGCCGAGATATTTAAACATCGAAATATTAAGTTGTCGCTATTTTCTTTAGCAATCGTTGCATAGCGCTTTGCACCTTGCTATAAGGCTCGAGCGATTTAGCAACATAGATGAAAGCCACGTCGACTTTGCGGTCGGCAGGGAGAGGGAAATCGTGTCGGTTGAGGCGGAAAGCTTCACGCACACGACGGCGCATTTGCACACGATCGACTGCGTGACGCAACTTTTTTTTGGGTATAGAAATAAGGAATTGGATTGGAGCATCGCTAGAGCGGCGCTGATTTTCGCGCCAGACAACACGAAGCGGATACGCCAAAGCAGCATGACAATCAGCGTCACAACCATTGAACAACTGTTCAATGGCAATGACGCTGCAAAGCTTTTCCTTTTTATATAGTCGATAACCTTGCGAAGAGCTGTTAGAAACTGCAGAATCGCAGAGGTTATTTTCCATTATTTTCTTTGAGATATAGCTCGATAGCTCCGGTCATAGAAGGAGCTTTTGGGTTTGGAGCATCTATATCAACGCGCAATCCGGCATCGCGTGCAGCTTTGGCAGTATTTTGGCCAAATGTAGCGATAGCAATGTCACCTTGATTAAACTCCGGGAAGTTTTTAGTAAGCGATTCGATACCTTGCGGACTAAAGAAAGCGAGCATATCGTAGTCGAAGGCTTCGTCTGGGGTGAAATCATTGCTAACAGTGCGATACATAGCAGCACGAGTATAGTTGATTTTGTTATCGTCAAGAATTTTTGCGTCGGCAGGATTGCTAACATCACTAACGGCATACAAAAATTTCTCGTCCTTATGTTTCAAAAAGAAAGGTAAAAGATCTGCTAATTTACCAGTTTCAGCTTTAAAGATTTTGCGCTTACGATAGATGATATATTTCTGCAAATAGTCAGCAATAGACTTTGTAGTGCAAAAATATTTCATGGTATCGGGGACTGTGTAGCGCATCTCTTCGCACAATCTGAAGAAATGGTCAATCGCAGTTTTGGCGGTGAAAATAACGGCAGAAAAGTCAGGGATAGAGACTTTTTGCTGACGGAATTCGCGTGCAGAAAGGCCTTCGACCTTAATGAAAGGGCGAAAGACGATTTCAACACTATATTTCTCCGCAATGTCAAAATAAGGCGACTTCTCAGAACTTGGTTTAGGCTGAGAAACTAAAATTTTTTTTACGTTCACTACTTTGTATATTTTTATAAAATCTTTTTAGAGCTTAAAAAACATTCGAGATGTTTATAGCACAATAAAGGATAAAAATCACGGGTATTACTTCCAATGTGCAAAGGTACAAAATAAAATAAACTAACGAGCTGATTTTGTGGTAAAAAATTTTAAAACCCTTAAAAATAAAGACTAAACGCGCCAAAATATAGAAGACGGCGGAGATTTGTAACATCAGGTAAGCAGCCGAGGGATAGAAAACAACGACCAAAGCCGGAAGAGCCAGAGCGAAGCCTAAAAAGGTTTGCGAGGCATTAAAACCGCGCAGCCATTGACGTCGGCCTTCGCCTTCGGCAAATGCATATCCAACAGTTGAATAAGCTACAAGTTGGAAGATATAATATGCAGCAACAACGACAATGATTTTAGCCGTAGCCATAAAGCTGTCAGCCATAATAGGCCTATGGTGAAAGATATCGGATGCGGCAGTAAGCAGGACAGACATAAATACGGTGAGCTGCGCGCCATAGAGCACCATCAAGCGAGTTTCGTTTGATGTATGTTCATCGAATGATTTAGCACGCGTGCGCACGCTCCACAAGTCTTTAAAGAGAGTTTTAAACAAGTGTCCACAATGTCTGAAACTAAGCGTGACCATGAGTAAGAGTGCCACAATAAGGCCTACGAGCGACGAGTCGTTAGCCGCGGCAATAGGACGAGGCGTTGGCTCAATGCCGGTAGTCCAAGCCGGAGGAGCCGGAGGAGTTTCTTCGACGATAGGTTGTACATCACCGCGTAAGATAGCCTGTTCATACTCAAAAGCAATGGCAGTTGTGTCAAGGTCGCAGAAAGTAGTATCTGCGACAGCAACGGTGTCACTGGCTTGAGGATGCACAGATTGGTCGATGTCTAGAGATTTGACAACGTGTGAAATCTGCCGAGGATTTATGTATAAGCTATCGGGCATTTTTAAAATTTAGGAGAGAACGTTTGAGGAGCCACGGGAGTAGCTGCGATATTAACAGCAGTTTCGGGGCAATCAGTAACAGTGAAAAGATTTTGGAGATGATCGGGGCGCATGAAACCGCCTTCAGTAGCAGTATGCAAC
The DNA here is from genome assembly GCA_964544895.1 of uncultured Bacteroides sp. Taxonomy (GTDB): domain Bacteria; phylum Bacteroidota; class Bacteroidia; order Bacteroidales; family Muribaculaceae; genus CAG-873. The sequence continues at coordinate 3,490 of CAZJEA010000091.1, forward strand.
ATAGCGATAAGGTTATCGTAATAACCGTCAACATTAAGGATGACTATGTTGCCGCTAAATAAACCAAGCTGACGCCAGGTGATAATCTCCATAAGTTCGTCAAGAGTGCCAACGCCACCGGGAAGGGCAATGATACCAGTAGCGAGCTTAGCCATCAACTCCTTTCGCGAATGCATAGAGTCAGTAACTTCCAAGCGAGATAGCCCGGGATGTTGCCAACCGTGTTCAACCATAAACCGAGGTATAACACCGACAGTATTACCACCGGCATTGATAGCGGCATCGTTAACAGCCCCCATAAGGCCCATTTTGCCACCGCCATTGACAATAGTAATGCCACGCGAAGCGGCAATACGACCGACCTCAGAAGCAGCGTCAAAGAACTTTTGAGCTATATTTTGGCTAGAAGCGCCATAAACGGTAATAGCGAGATTGCACATTTTCTTACCAGTAGATTAAATGGTTTTGACCGTTGTTAGTGACTTTGAGAGTAACATGAGAACTTTCAATAACCGGGATATTGTGATCAACATGACCAATTGGAGCATTGAAAGCGATGGGATATTTATAGGGAGCGACCATATCGGCAATCATGTCGTACATATTTTTGTATGAGGCATCGGCACGATATTCGGTAAATTGGCCAACGATGAGACCTTTGAGGTTAGGCAATACACCCGACAATCGCAATTGATAGAGCATACGCTCAATTTTATAAATAGGCTCAGAGACATCTTCGATAAATAAGATTTTATCGCGTAAGAGGATATCGTAGCGAGTGTTTACCAAGCCAGCGAGGACAGCGAGATTGCCGCCAAGCAGCGTACCGTCAACCGAACCGAGCTTGTCGTAGCTATGCGAGGGGAAAGAGAACGATTGTCTTTGACCGCGGAGCATAGCGAAAAGTGCAGCGTTGTCGGGATCATCAGCGCCAAGCATAATATGACCGGTCATCGAAGCGTGTAACGAAGCGACACCACTCGAAGCCAAAGCAGCGTGCAGAGCCGAAATGTCACTGAATCCAACAACCCATTTTGCATTAGCGCGTAAGTCGACCTTATCGAGCCGCTCCATAATATGGACCATGCCATATCCGCCGCGGCTGCAAATAATAGCCTTCACCTCTTTATCGAGGAAAGCATCGCGCAAATCGGCGAATCTATCGGCATCAGTACCGGAGTAGTTGCCGTAGTTGCCAAGGGCATGAGGCATAACGCGCACACGCCAGCCTTGGTCTTCAAGCACTTTTTTAGCGCCAAGGACTTTGTGAGAAGCGATAGGGCCAGCGGGGCTAGTAATAGCGATTAGATCGCCATCGGCCAGAGGTTCGGGAAAGATTACATTTTTATCGTCAACCATACGAAAATTTATTTCAGACTGCAAAGTTACCAAATAGTCAGAAACAGCTAACTATTTTTGAATAAAAAAATCAAAAAGAAAAAAATTTGGCGATTAATTCTTTAATATTTAATAATATGAATGTATCTTTGCAGATAGAAAATTTCGTACTAACATTACATGGATTATTCGATTATTGACTTTCTCGGGCTTCTAGGTGCCGTAGGGTTATTCCTTTATGGCATGAAGATAATGAGTGAAGGTCTGCAAAAGGTAGCGGGAGAGCGCCTACGCAACATTTTGTCAGTGATGACACGTAACAGACTGGCCGGATTAATGACCGGTTTCTTCATCACAGCACTCATACAAAGTTCATCAGCATCAATAGTACTGGTAGTAAGTTTTGTAAATGCCGGACTAATGACGCTATCACAATCTATGGCGGTAATCTTCGGAGCCAACTTAGGAACGACGTTTACGACATGGATAATCTCATTGCTAGGCTTTAAAGTTGACATTTCGGCTTTCGCGATACCGTTAATGGCGTTTGCGGTGCCAATGCTATTTTCAAAGAAAGGAAGGACAAAGTCTATAGGTGAATTCTTAATTGGTTTCGCCCTACTCTTCTTAGGTCTAAGCATGATAAGCACGTATGTGCCGGACTTACAGAAGAACCCGGAAATGTTTGCATTTTTGCAACGTTTTTCATCAATGGGCTTTGGGTCAGTGCTCATATTTTGGTTTGTGGGCTTGGCAGTGACCATGGTGATACAGAGCTCGGCAGCTACGTTTGCTATCTGCTTGGTAATGTTTGCCAAAGGATGGATAGGCTTTGATTTAGCTTGTGCGATAGTGCTTGGATCAGCAGTAGGAACAACAATCACACCGTTGTTGGCATCATTGAGCGGAAATGTAAGTGCGAAACGCACCGCAATGGGTCACTTGCTATTCAATATCTTTGGATCGATATGGTGTCTCTCAATATTCTACCTCTTCATCTCAATGATAGTGAAGCTTTGTGGATGTCTGGGACTCGGAGATCCGAACGGGCTATACAATTTTGTCAACGAGCTTAAAGCGACAGACCCGGTAGTTTACAACAACGTGTTCACGAACACATTGTCATCGAGCCATCCGGCACAGGGACGCATAGCAGAAGCAGCGCATCAAATAGTAGCAATGCAAGCGAGCGCGTCGATATGCTTATCAATATTCTACACCGTGTACAAGTTTATCAACCTAACAATAATGATATGGTTTACAAATTTTTATGTGAAGGTAGTAGAGTTTTTGGTGCCGACTCGCAAGAAGAGCGACGACGAATTTGGGCTCAAGTTCATACAAGGAGGTTTGCTTAGCTCATCAGAACTTAGCATAGCACAAGCAGAAAAAGAGATAGCCGTATACGCAGAGCGTGTTGGGCGCATGATAGTAATGGCACACACGTTGATACACACGAAAGAGCAAAGCGAAGAATTTAATAATCTACTTTCACGGCTTGAGAAATACGAAGATATATCGGACCGTATGGAACTAGAGATAGCACGCTACTTGAACACGTGTGCACAAGGACGACTTTCAAATGAAGGTAAGCTGAAGATTTCAGGAATGATAAACATCATTTCAGAAATAGAAAGCATAGCAGACTGCTGCTACGGCATCGGCAAAATCATGTCACGAAAGATAGAAAGCAAGGCCGAGTTTACAGAAGAGATCTACAAGAACATAGATAATATGTATGTCTACTTGAATGACGCAATGGCCTTGATGTTGCAATTGCTTGGAGATATAGAAAATGTAGACGAACATCACATCATAGACAGCTATAACAAAGAGCGCGAGATTAATAATATGCGCAATATGCTACGCGGATCAAACGTAAACAACATCAACGAAAACCGCTATGCATATCAAGCCGGCATCTACTATATGGATATCATCAGTGACTTAGAGCGCACGGGTGACTATATAATAAATGTGGTAGACGTAGCGAAGCGCATGTTCGTTCGCCCCAAACGCGGCATAACAGCATAACACAAGCATAAAACACAATTAATTCACACAGTTACCCGAAATACGGTAACTGTGTTTTTTTATAGTTTTATTTGAAAATTAAATATTTAGCATTAACTTTGCTTGGAACACTAAAAATTTGAACTTATGAAAAAAATAAAACTTATAATTGCGGCATTAGCGTTGAGTCTCAGCTCGGCAACGTATGCACAAACGAACAGTGCTGAAACAGATAGTCTGTCGCGCGCAGCAGCGACGGCGCTGACAACGGCATTAAATAAAAGCATCAGCGATATGAGCGATTTAGGCTTGGAAGTAGATCGCGCCACATTCGCGAAAGCTCTATACACGTCGCTCACCGGCGGAGACACCGGATTTACAGTGGAAGAAGCAGAGCAATATCTGGACAAAGCCGTACGCAAGGCCAATCATGTAATGCCCGACACCGTTACGCCGGAATCACAAATAGCATACTTAGACAAGATGGCCAAAGAGCCGGGAGCACGTCGCATGCCATCAGGAATAATCTTCACAACGATAAAAGAAGGCACCGGAGTGACACCGACAGATGCCGATAAAGTATCAGTAGAGTGCTATGCCGTACTTTCAGACGATTCGGTATTTTACGAGACAGCCGAAGGCGAACCGGATGACTACGATGTTACGGGCGTAATAAAAGGATTTGCCGAGGGTCTGAAAATGATGCGCCAAGGTGGCACCTATCGCGTAGTGATACCATCGGAACTAGCATACGGCAGGACCGGAATACGTGGGATAGTGCCTGGAAATGCGGCACTTAACTTCAAAGTTAAGTTGGTAGGAGTAAGTGCGAAAGAGGCAAAAGAGTAGTTTTGAAAATACAATAAAAAACGCTAACTTTGGGGTAATATAAACCCGATATCAAAAAAACAAACAAAAACTTCATCAAAATGAGACGTTTATTTACAATTGTAGTAATCGCTACACTCTTCTTTCCGGCATTATTACACGCTCAAGACAATAATCGGAAGCTCCAAGTAGCAGGTATAGCATTCTATAACCTTGAGAACTTGTTTGATACAATACCAAACAATCCCGAAGGGCGCGATGAAGAATTTACGCCCAACGGGTCACGTCAATGGAACGGCGATAAGTATTGGAAAAAGATTAATAACCTGGCACGAGCCATATCAAGTTTTACGTCGAAGACAACGCCCAATGGACCGGCCATAATCGGTGTTAGCGAGATAGAAAACCGCTCAGTATTGGAAGACTTGGTAGCCAATCCGCAGATCAGTGCCTGGGATTTGCAAATAGTGCATCACGATAGTCCAGACGCACGTGGAGTTGACGTTGGGTTGCTATATAATCCGAAATATTTTAAAGTAGAGAATGTAACCAACCACCGACTGACCGAAGTGAATTTTCGCACGCGCGACCAAATGTGTGTAGTAGGACGTCTAATGGGACAACGCATAGCTGTGATTGTAAATCACTGGCCATCGAGACTAGGCGGTCAAGAGCAATCATCGCCCAACCGCGAAGCCGCTGCACGCTTATGTAAAGCGATCAGCGACTCGCTATGGAATGTAGACCCGAATATGGGTGTAATAATAATGGGCGACCTCAATGATGATCCACAAAATAAATCGTGTGCACAGGTGCTAAACGCAAAACGAGATCGCGATGACGCCGAGCCGCACGGATTTTACAACGCATTTTGGGAAAAGCTAGATCAGGGTATCGGAACACTTGCGTATAAAAGTTCGTGGAACTTATTTGACCAAATCATAGTATCGGGGAATATAGCCAACGGGCCGGAAAATAGATGGAGTTTCTGGCGCGCAGAGGTGCTAAATCGCGAGTTTTTAAAGGATACGGAAGGTACACGTCAAGGATATCCGTTGCGCACATATTCGTCGGGGATATTTTTAAATGGGTACTCGGACCACTTCCCGACAGAAATATTCTTGCGCCGCTATGTTCCGGTAAAGA
>CAZJEA010000092.1:0-8775 GCA_964544895.1 uncultured Bacteroides sp.
TTTTCAAATTTGTTGCATCACAGTATTTATATCGGCAAAAGTGCCGGAAAAAGGCCCTGAAGCCCCTAACTTAAGTGTGCACATAGCCGCTGCAAACGATCCGGATTCAGTGTATGATGCACCAAGTGAGCGCTTATACAAATACCCGGCCATATATGTGTCGCCACATCCGGTAGCATCAACTATCTCTGAGGCTTTAAAAGCAGGTATTTCATAAAATTCGCCGTCTGCATAAATAAGCGAGCCCATATCACCTAATGTGATCAGTACTTCTTTCACTCCGTAGCCGGCAAGGCACTTCGCTGCAATGTGCGCATCTGTGCACCCGGTGAGAGCTTCCATCTCATGCTCGTTGACCTTTAAGATATCAACATACTTTAGCGCTTGTTCTTTACCTTGCCAATCCACAGCATACACTTTTTCGCCGCGCACTTCGCGCAAGTATCCTTGGGCGTCAACAGACAAACGTCCTTTAGTTGATAAATGTTTAATGACATCGAGAGAAAAATCATCAGCTAGCAACGTGCCAAGATGAAAAATTTCTGCCTCTACATTGTCAAACATTTCTACGGTGAAGGGATCGGCCTTAGCGAGAACACGCTGAGTTCGATTATTGCTATTTTCTCCGTACGAATTTTCAAAATAAACAGAATGTCGGCTAGGCATAGCAGCCACTTCGATGCCTAGCTTACGTATATCGTCAACTGCTTGCATTTCTGATTTAGCCAAAGCTGTAACTAGAGAGCAAACTTTCGGATCTAATTGAGCCAAAGCATGAGCAAAATAGTATGCAGTTCCACCAGGCAAATGCACCTGATGGCGTGGTGTAATAATTTTATCGAGCGTGATGTGCCCAACACAGCATAATTTAGATTTCATAAACTATCGATAGTGATAACTTTGCAAAGGTACGCAGTTTTTCGCAAATACGCCTCACTGACAATAAAAAAAGTGCAGGCCCAAGGGTCCACACTTTTTTATAATTTGCTATGAATAAATATTATTCAGCTTCTTCGATTGTAACGGCGCGATCGAGAGCAACGTATTTTTCGCCGAGGTCGCAAAGGTTACCGTTATTGGTTGTAGCTGTAAGTTGGCTAGCGTTTACACCAAATTTAACCAATTGTTTTTGAACACCATCTACACGGTTTTGACGGAGACGTGTGTTGATTTGGTCGTTACCGGTGTAGTTATCAGCCCAACCTGTGAGAACGTAGTTCTTAGAAGAGTTTTCTTTCATTACTTCAGAAACAGCTTGAAGAACGTTAACGTCTTTTTTGGTGAGTTTGTAGCTGCTGATAGGATAGTAGATAGTAGCAAGAGGAGCTTTTTCTACTGATTTTTCAACAGGACGGTTCAAGCAGTCGCGGAGTTGGTTTTCGAGGTCAGCGATGCGGCCTTCAGCTGAAGCGAGGCGAGCACGGAGAGCGTCGCAGTTTTCGGGTTCGGGGCAAACAGGAACAACGGGAGCATTCCAAGTTGTTTTACCGAAGTTGTAAGTTACGCCGAGATAAGCTGAAATTTGGCTAGCTGTTTCATTCCAAGAATCGCCTGCTTTATCTTTGTGGTTGTCGATGCCGTTCCAACGGATATCGAGAGACAAACCTACGCGTTTGCTAACTTGGAAAGAGTTGATGATACCGGCACGGATTGTGAGCACGTTATCTGTTGTGTTTGACCAGTCGCCATTGTCGTCTTTTGCAAGAGTCCAAAAGCCACCAAGACCAGCGTATACAGTAGCGTTGTAAACGCGACCGGGGTGATAACCGCACCACCAGTTGGTAAGGTTGATCATTACGTCAGCAGCAGGGCCGAAGTGGTTGAATTTTTGTTTGTAGTAACCGTTTACTTTTCCATAAGGATTGAATGTGTCAACTGATGACAAACCTTTAGATTGTAGCCAGTGGCCACCAAGGCGTGCGCCAATGATGGGAGAGAACCATTTGCCAACGTAGATGCCGGCTGCAGGTGTGAAGCGGTCTTTAAGACTGCGGTGTTGATCGAGCGGGCTCATATAAACTCCGGCACCAACTTCACCGGTGATGAACCAATTGCTCTTAAAGTCATTGAAAAGATAGCCTTGTGAGGCATCTTCAACGTATGTCACTTCTTGGTTTTGCTGAGCAACAGCTGATGAACCAATGAAAAGTGCGCATACAGCAGCTAGGAGTGCACTTTTTTTCATAGAAAAATGTTTTAAAACGATTGAATATGAATTAGTTAATTTATTATAAGCGTTTGTAAACGTTGTTTTCAAGCCTCAAAGATACAACATTTTCGCGATATAAACTTAATTTTTTTTAAAAAAATAACAATCTCGCGATAATTTTTGTTTACTAAGGTCATTTTTTTTAATTTTCACACCGTATATAAGCGTTAAATATTACAGATCAGTAACAAACAGAGAGCGCCGACTGTATGCCGACGCTCTCCTTATGCTTATTTTGCTATTAATATTAGTCGTTTACAGGGATGTCTGTATTTACATTCTTTGATCCAACCAATGCATAGAACAAAATGTATGCTGCGCAAGCCAAAGGCACAACGTAGCTGATTAGGTAGTCGCCTGTTATGTCAGCAACCCAACCTTGGATAGCAACCATAACTGCGCAACCAAATACCATTGTCATAAATGCACCTGATGCAATTGAGGTGTATTTACCAAGACCTTCAACAGCCATGTTAAAGATGCCACCCCACATCACTGATGTGCAAAGACCAACAAGGATGAATGCGAAAATACCTACGGGTACTTTTGGCCATATAACATTGAGGTTTGCCCAGTCGATACCGGGAACGCTCACCATTACATTTTCAGGACCGAACATTCCAAAGAGGATAAGAACGATGCTCAAACCTGAAGCGAAGGTAATCATTGCACGCGAAGACACTTTCGAACCAATAGCGCCACCCACGAAACGGCCAACGAGCATCATCAACCAATATACAGCTACAATAAGACCAACGATACCGGCATCCATGCCTTGTGTTGTGGTGAGGTATTGCAACATATATGTAGGCACACCAACTTCGATACCCATGTAAAGGAAGATAGCAAGAATGCCAAGGTTGAAGTGACGGAATGAGAATGCGCTGTATTTTTTGCCACCGGCAGCAACAGTTTCTTTCTTTTCAACTGCTTGTTCGGGCTCTTCAATTTTGGTGAAGAGAATAACAATAAATGCAACGATAAAGATGCCAAGGGCGATGAAAAGAGCGGGAGTTGCGTCTGACACGTGAGCTTTTGCTGCATCACCGATGAGCGCACCCATGATGATGTAAACAGCTACAGCTGCTGCTGAGTTAAACACACCACCGATTTGAATGAGCTGGTTACCTTTGTTACCACCGCCGCCAAGTATGTTGAGCATGGGGTTAACTACGGTGTTGAGCATGCACATGCAGAAACCTGAAATGAATGCGCCAACAAGATAAACGCCGAAAGCTGCTTCTTGCATGCTTTCCCAGCCGCTCATCCATTGCACTGTGATACCGATGATACCTACGATAAGCGCCATGAGCGCAGTCTTTTTGTATCCGAATTTTTTGATAAGCATACCTGAAGGGATACCCATCAACAAGTAGGCAATGAAGTTGCCGTAGTTACCAATTTGTGCTGCAGTGTCTGATGCACCGAATTGGTTTTTCACAATCACAGCCATAGGTGAGCAAAGGTTTGTCACGAAGGCAATCATTGCGAAGAGGGCAATCATCACGATAATTGCACCCCATTGTTTTGATTGGTTACTCATAATTAAGTGGTATTATTTTTTAGTGTTTTGAAATTTAAGATTAAAAACGTTATAAATTTACTGTGGTCGAGTTTGTTGTGCCAAAGTTAGTAAAATATTTTCAATTAATATTCACGTTCACCGAAAATATATGTACCAATTCGCACAAGAGTGGCTCCATGCTTTATGGCTATGGGATAATCATGGCTCATACCCATTGAGATTTCGTCAAAGCCACGCAAGTCTGGAGCTATTTCAAGTATTCGACGATATGTATCGGCGATGGCAGCAAAATCTGACGATATACGTTCTTCGTCGTCGGTATTGCTAGCCATTCCCATCACGCCACACAAATGTGTAGCCTTAAGCTTTTCAAACTGACGAGTTTTGAAATAGTCAAGCATCTCTTCGATAGTAAATCCGGTTTTTGTCTCTTCAGCAGCAACATGCAATTGCAGCAAAACCCGAGTTACAACGCCTGCTTGTTGCGAACGCGCATCAATTTCGTTTAGCAAACGCAACGAATCGACACTCTCTATGAGAGCTGTTTTCCCGATTATTTGCTTAACCTTATTTGTCTGTAAGTGGCCAATAAAGTGCCAACGCACATCGTCAGGCATTTGTGGTATTTTAGCCACCAACTCTTGCACACGGCTTTCGCCGAATATGCGTTGTCCGGCGTCATAAGCTTCTTGCAAAGCCTCAATTGGGTGGAATTTTGATACAGCCACCAAGTCAACACTTTCAGGAAGTGCTGATTTGATGTCTGTTAAGCGTTCTGCTATATTGCTCATTGCGGAGAGTAATGTTTATTATTCAGCTTTTGCTGCTTCTGTTTTAGGAGCTTCAGAGCCTTTATCGAGTTTCACACGATAAACATCCATGAGCTGAGTTTCTGTAATAGATTGTATTTCATAATCAGCCATAGTTCCCTTCATGCCTTCAACAAAGTTGTCAAGAGCATTTTTAAAATCAGAAGCTTGAACAAGAATAAGTGTAGATGTTTTTTTCTCTGCTGCAGTTTTTTCATCGATAGTGATGAAAGCGACTTTAACCATATAATATTTGTCGCCGGTTTCATCGTAAAATATTTCCGAGATTTTTGTACGTTTAACAGCATTTACAGAGAATTCGCCTGAAATATAAGGAGTTTGCTCTTCAATAATGCGAGCTTCGGCTTCAGTGAAAGATAGTGCATCAACCAAATAGGGTTCACTTACTTTTTTGATTGCGCCGTTTTCTTGCATTTTATCGTAGCGCACTTTACATTCAAACCAGTTTGCCATTGTTATTTATGATAATAATTAATATTGATTTTTGTTTTGTTGGGCAAAGTTACTCAATATCTTGGATAAATTAGCCGATTAACGGCGTTTTTTTTATTTTCGATTTTTAAATTGCGCGAAAAAAGGTTTGAGTTGCGTTTTTGGCGAAAAATTGTTACTTTTGCACATTAAAGCCATAACAAGCCTATACATTAAATATATAAAATAAAGTTGATATAAAGCCCATGAGCTCCGATTCAAACCCCGACATATTCAGTTTTGACAACGACGACATAAACATTAATTCTAATCCTGTTGACGCCGATGCCGCCAACTATAACGAAGGCGACATTAAGACTCTTGATTGGCAAGAACACATTCGCCGACGTCCCGGCATGTATATTGGCAAACTTGGCGACGGCACCAACTCTGACGACGGCATATACGTGCTTCTCAAAGAAGTGCTTGATAACTCTATCGACGAATATATGATGGGGTTTGGTCGTCAAATTGTTGTTGATGTTACAGACACGGAAGTGAGCGTGCGCGACTTTGGCCGCGGTGTGCCTCTTGGCAAGCTTGTTGACGTGGCTGCAAAAATGAATACCGGAGGTAAATACGACTCTAAAGCGTTCAAAAAATCAGTAGGTTTAAATGGCGTCGGCATTAAAGCCGTAAACGCTCTATCAACCAGCTTCGAAATCAAATCTGTACGCGACGGGCAAATGAAATGGGCTAAATTTAGTTGCGGCAACCTGGTTGAGGAGAGTGACATTGTGTCGGCAGGCGACGAACAAAACGGCACCTTCGTAAAATTCACTCCCGATGCGTCTATATTTAAAGACTACCAATATAGAGACGAATTTATCGTACCTTTACTCAAAAACTACACATTTCTAAATATAGGATTGGTGATGGTATTCAACGGCAAACGATTTGTTTCGCGCCATGGTCTTCTCGACTTGCTACGCGAAAATATGACAAACACGCCGCTCTACCCCACCATTCACTTACGTGGCGATGACATAGAAATTGCGATAACCCATGCTAACCAATACGGCGAAGAGTATTACTCATTTGTAAATGGTCAGCACACCACTCAAGGCGGCACACACCTCTCTGCTTTCAAAGAAGCGGTGTCACGCACAATCAAAGAGTTTTATGGCAAGAACCTTGAGTACTCTGACATTCGCAACGGCATAGTAGCTGCCATCGCTATCAAAGTCGAAGAGCCGGTATTCGAATCTCAGACAAAGACTAAACTCGGTTCGCGAGACATTGGTCCCGAAGGCCCTACCGTAGCCAAGTTTGTCGGCGATTTCATAAAACGCGAACTTGACAACTATTTGCACCGCGAGCCGGAGACTTCAGAAACACTTCTCAAAAAAATACAAGAGAGTGAACGTGAGCGCAAGGCTATGGCGGGTGTCACAAAACTTGCGCGCGAGAAAGCGAAAAAAGTAAACATTCACAATAAGAAGTTGCTTGACTGCACCATACACCTTTCTGACACAAAAGGCAACTCAGAGCTCAAAGAAGCATCTTCGATATTTATCACCGAGGGTGACTCTGCTGCCGGATCTATCACTAAGATTAGAGACGTTCGCACTCAAGCCGTATTCGCACTTCGCGGTAAACCGCTAAACACTTTCGGATTAACTAAGAAAGTTGTTTACGAAAATGACGAATTTAATGCACTTCAAGCTGCATTAAACATCGAAGACTCTCTCGACGACCTACGCTATAACAACGTTATCATTGCTACCGATGCCGATGTCGACGGCATGCACATACGATTGCTGATGATAACTTTCTTCTTGCAATTTTTCCCTGACCTAATAAAGAAGGGTCACGTATATGTGCTGCAAACTCCTCTCTTCCGTGTGCGCAATCGCAAAACCGCTCGACGTGGCAAACAAAAAGCCGGCGAAGACGATATAGACACATACTATTGCTACTCTGACGAAGAACGTCAAGCAGCAATAGACACCGTTGGCACTGCTAATGCTGAAATAACTCGATTCAAGGGTTTGGGTGAAATTTCACCTGAAGAATTCCGTCGCTTTATTGGTCCGGAAATGCGTCTCGATAGAGTGACTCTACGCAAAGATGACGGCGTTGCTGAAGTCCTCGAATTTTATATGGGTAAAAACACTATGGAGCGTCAAAACTTCATCATTGATAATCTTGTTATAGAAGATGACACAGACATTATCTAATGAGCGAATTGCTCTGTTTGCCGGGTCTTTCAACCCATTCACAATAGGCCACGCCTCAATAGTAGAACGTGGTCTGCAGATTTTCGACCGCTTAGTCATCGGCATTGGCATCAATGCCGAAAAGCCCGAAAGCAAAGCTTGCGGAGAACAACGAGCAGCACAAATACGCAACATTTACGCTCACGAGCCTCGCGTAAAAGTTATTACTTACAGCACGCTCACCGTTGACGCAGCAAAAAGCGAAGGTGCTAAATTCTTGCTGCGTGGAGTGCGTTCGACTCGCGACTTTGAATATGAGCGAGATCTCGCCGACGTTAACCGCCGCCTAAGTGGCATTGAAACCGTGCTTCTCTACTCTCTTCCGGAACTATCTGCCATATCATCTTCGCTCGTTCGCGAACTTCAGTCGTATGGCAAAGACATATCCTCTCTTCTTCCTTAACAAACAAACCCAAATTACCCCTTCAACAACTTAAATTCTATGCCACTACTACTTCGCATCATCATCGCTATTGCAGCAGGCATTGGAGCCGGATTTATTTTTCCTGAATGGCTGGCTTGCATTTTCGTAACATTTAATGGTGTGTTTTCATCTTTCCTGGGATTTATCATACCTCTTTTGATAGTCGGATTTGTAGCACCTGCCATTGCCGACATCGGTAATCGCGCCGGAAAGATGCTAGTATTTACAGCTCTATTAGCTTACTTTGCTACTTGTTGTGCCGGCTTTTTCAGCTACTTCACCAGCAACGCTCTATTTCCATCCATGATAGAGCCGTCTCATCACTTAGAGAAAATTGTTGAAGGAGCAGATCTCACACCATACTTCACCATAAGCATAGATCCGATTATGTCAGTGATGTCAGCATTGGTGCTTGCATTTACGTTAGGGCTATGCGTGGCTCGCCTAAAAACCACATCATTGCGAAACGGGCTAAATGATTTTCGTGAAGTTATAGAGATGACCATACGTGGCATAATAATTCCACTATTGCCAATATACATATTCGGCATATTTCTTGATATGACAATTGCCGGACAAGTAGCTACAATAATGGCGACATTTGCCAAGATCATAGTCGTAATATTTGTGATGCACGTAGTTCTCCTCGTTGCTCAATATTGCATCGCGGCACTATTTTCGCACAAAAATCCGTTTAAATGTCTTAAGACTATGCTCCCCGCATATTTCACTGCTTTAGGCACTCAGTCATCTGCAGCAACAATACCGGTAACACTGCGACAAACAATAGCCATGGGTATAGACAAAGACGTAGCCGGATTTGTGATACCTCTCTGCGCTACAATTCACATGTCTGGTTCAGCGCTAAAGATTGTAGCCTGCGCCATGGCTTTAATGATTACACTCGGACAACCTTATGACTTCGCCATGTATGCCGGATTTATTGCTATGATAGGACTAACAATAGTTGCAGCTCCCGGAGTGCCAGGAGGAGCTATAATGGCTTCGCTGGGACTATTGTCGAGTATGCTAGGCTTTTCTGATGCCGACAACGCCCTAATTATAGCTCTTTACATAGCAATGGATTCGTTTGGCAC
>CAZJEA010000093.1:0-8744 GCA_964544895.1 uncultured Bacteroides sp.
CAAAAAGAAGCGGCACTGCTAAAAGCCGAGCCGCTTCTTTTCACATACTTATTATAAACATCCTTTATTTCTTGTAGGCATGGTGGTAGCCATTAACTTTTTGCCAACCACCGCGAGTGAAGTCGGGAACTTCAACAGGTTCGGAATCGTTTTCGATAGAGATCTTAGAGAGTGGAGCCAAGCAGCACCATTCAGCTAAGTCGTACACATCCATATCCAAAGGTAAGCCATTGTGTAAGCAATAAACGAGACGATAGTCCATGATGTAATCCATGCCACCGTGGCCACCAACTTCTTTAGCTAACTCACCAACTTCACGAATGATTGGGTGAGTATATTTTTCTTCGAGAGCCTTGCGCTGTTCGGCAGAGATGAAACCGTGAGCTGTTAGATTTTGATGGTCAGGAATATCATCACTAGCTATTTGTTCAGGTTGGAATGCATATCCTTCTTTCGGATATTTATTAGCAAAGCCTTTAGTGCCGGTGAGTTGATACATACGGCTGTAAGGTCTGGGATCAACCACATCGTGTTGAATGTGAATTGTTTTACCTTTAGCAGTACGAATCATAGTCATAGTGTGGTCGCCATTTTGATAGTTAGCGCCACTTTTTCCGGTAGCTTCTTCGTAGTCAACGGGGCCATTGAACGGATCAGTATCCATGGCTACGAGAGTAGTCATGCGGTCACCGCGGTGTATGTTGAGTAGCTGACAAGCCGGGCCCACGCCGTGAGTTGGATAAACATCACCACGAAATTCGTTGTTATATTCGCTGCGCCATTTATTCCAGTAATATGGCCAGAACTCTTTAAGGTTGTGAATGTAAGAACCTTCGGTGTGAAGCACTTCGCCAAAGAGACCTTGCTGAGCCATGTAAAGAGTATTTAATTCGAAAAAGTCATAAACACAATTTTCGAGCATCATGCAATGACGGCGAGTACGTTCAGATGTATTAATGAGGCCCCAAATTTGCTCCATATTTAAAGCAGCCGGGACTTCTATTGCAACGTGTTTGCCACATTCCATAGCGTATTTAGCAATAGGATAGTGATGCACCCAGTCAGTAGCGATATACACCAAGTCAATATCATCACGTTCTACAAGTTTACGCCACACGGCAGTATCGCCAGCATAAGAGGCAGCCTCAGGGAGACCGGCTTTAGTAAGGAACTTTTGCGCCTTATCTACGCGAGCTTGTTCGACATCGCAAAGGGCAACAATTTTAGTGCCGGGGATGTGAGCGAAACGGTCTACAGCGTCAGGGCCACGCATACCTAAGCCAATAAAACCAACACGAACAGTTTCAATTGGTGCAGCAGCAAATTCGACCATATCGGATTGACCGGCAGGTCGTTCAGGCACCGGGGTATTGATTTTAGCGCTAGCGAACAAAGTTGCGCAAGCCATAGCCATTGAGGCAATAAATTTCAAATTCATGATATATAAAAAAAGATTGATTGATTAATAGATCGAGTTATTATAATCAGATTAGTAATTATGCACAAAATTACAAATTATTTGAATAATTACAATACATTAATACATATATTTTCAAAAATATTAATAACGCATGAATATTATGAAAAGAAGGGAGGTGACATAAAATAAGCTTATTAATAAAGTAGATGGTAAGCAGAGGGCAAAAACATGCTATAAAACACTTTTTGTGGCCAAAAATTTGCACATTCAAAAAAAAGTTACTACCTTTGCAAAGCATTTGGGAAATAACATTTCAAGTGCGGACAAGTTGGAGATTCGCTAGCTCAGCTGGTAGAGCACAACACTTTTAATGTTGGGGTCCTGGGTTCGAGCCCCAGGCGGATCACCTAGATGAATGGAAGCTCTTTTGAGCTTCCATTTTTATTTCATATCTAGTGCAGAGTGGTGGGATGCAGAGACGCAGTTTTTTTTATACGCACCGCTACGCGGAGCGCGATATGTGTGGGATACGCATTCCTCGGGTTGCGGCGGCTCTGCCGGCCTTACCCGAGGCTACATTATTAGCACCGCCACGCGGTGCACTAGCCGCTACACGGCATTTCGGACCTATGGTGCGAGGCGCTACACGGCAATTCGAAACAAGAGCAGGCTGGAAGATGCGGAGCGCTAGCCGCTACACGGCATTTCGGACCTATGGTGTAAGGCTCTACACGGCAATTCGAAACAAGAGCAGGCTGGAAGATGCGGAGCGCTAGCCGCTACACGGCATTTCGGACCTATGGTGTAAGGCTCTACACGGCAATTCGCAAGCAATGGGGTGGTATCATTACATATCACAAATGCGTAGATCCGCACTATGAATCTGCAGAGGTGTCGGATGTGTCGTCGGGATCGAATTGTTGAGCGAGTTTAGTCTTAAGGTTTTCGATTTCGTTTTTCAATGTATGCTTTACTGTACCACTGCATTTAGGCATCATGTCTTCAGCAGTTGTAAGCAAGTCCTCACTACGAGTAAAATCGCCGTCATCGAAAGCCTTATACGCCTCTTGCAAAAGGTCTATCACATAAATAACTTGTTTACGGAAAGATTGTCCGGAATGGTTGTCATCATCAAAGCCGCGCACTTGAGCATTCAGACGTTCAACACGTTTATTGATAGAACTTTTAAGGCTCGATACACCCCCACCCTTTATATTTTTCAGAAGTTGATAGATTTGTTCGCACAAATTCTTCACATCCATCAAATTATTAGCCTTTAAATCATCATCAGCTTTGATAAATAGAGCCTCAATCCGCTCAATGCAGTCTAAATTGCGCACCATCATATCAACATGGCGTTCATGATGTGTTGTCGGTTTAGTTTCGAAGAACTTAGCACGCGCATCAGGATTATTTACAAGTCGACGCAAGAGGCAAAGCTCGCTGTGTAGATTTGCAATGCTTTCGCCACATCTATCAATAGCTTTACTGCTGATTCTACCCTTTTGGGCGAGCTCAGTTATGGCGTCAAACTCCGTTTCGGCATTGGCTATCAGTTCTTCGGCAGATTGGTATTGCACGGATGCGATAAAATTAACAGCTCTAGTCACTAAAGTCGAAATTATGCCTAGTTTGATATTTATTTCGACGCCACCCGGCGACGAATAAGGCACCTTTTTAGTTCTAACAATAGGAGTCTCGGGCGCAGATATATCTCGTTTGTGCATATCATATTGCACATAAGACGGGATAGTCTTCTTCACCTTAATTTTCCCTTTAGTATTTTGCTCAATTATATCCCATATCTGTTCATCACGTTCATCGCGAGCTTTAGCTACCTCTTCGTTTGCAATACTCGTGATGTGCCAACCACAGCAAAAAGAGCAATAATAGCTACGCGAGGGCACTTTCGTAGATTGCTCGGCAATAGCATCGCTATTAAACTTAATAAAATTGTCTGCTTTGGCTTGCGACTCAAAAAGCATTTTAGTGTGCTTGCAACCCAGGCAGAATATACGTTTTTTAGGTTTCATGTGATAAGAAGGATATTAACCGACAGAAAGAATGTAAAGGCAAAGGTAATAAAAACCGAGCAAAAGACAAAGACTAGTTTGTGTAGTAGCTATTTTTGGGTATTAATAGAGATAGTTAGCACGAATAAAATACTAAAAAATGAGTATTGTACACTTGCCAATATGGTTGTAACTTTGCAACTGTAAGTAAGTGTTTTAGTAAACAATAGTTTGATTAAAAAAATAACCCGTAAGCTATATGAGGCGGCCCTCCGTGAGGAAGGTCGCCTCTGAACGTTTTACTTACGATTTGGGTTATCGGGGAACCATCCCTTGCGAACGCGCTCAGCTTGTTCGATAACCTCTTTGATGCTCCAGAAGCAGCTGAAAGCAGTGACTCCGAGCAAAGAAGACGCTACAAAGTTTTTCACTAGAATAGCAGCGATTAAAGATAAAATTCCGGCAAAAAGAAACCACCAACGGCACTTTAGGCCGAAATAATAGTAACCCTTAATTACCAGGGGATGAAAAATGCCAATAATGATAAAGGTGGCAAGGCCGACAAGGAGGCCTGAGAAGTTGAGTGAGTTAAGTAGTATCATATATAGAATTATTGAGCTTTAACTTCAGAAAGGTCTACGAGTTTGTGTATAATAGCATAGATGGCGAGTCCAGCCGGAGAGTGTATGTTAAGTTTATTAGAGATATTGCGACGGTGAGTGGTGACAGTGTGCACCGAGAGGCATAAATTTGTTGCTATTTCTTTGTTTGAAAGGCCACGCGCCACACAACAAACGATGTCTTTTTCGCGGTCGGAAAGGACTACTAGGTTAGAGTTATTAGCGATATTATCGTTGGCAGGCTTAGACTGCATATTTTTTGATTTACGCGCCAACTCCTTTTCTAGTTTAGCCACAGCAGGGACAAAGAGAGCCTCCTCCACTTTGCAGTGAGTTAGCAAATCGTGCTCACAAGTGATGATATTGAACAGCACAGTATTAACCTGATCGGCAGTGCCACCGGGAGCTCGATAGTGAGAAATGAAAATTTCTTTAAGGTCGTGGAGCTTTTCGGCAATTGGCGTGTGATGCTCTTTGAAGTGTGCGATAGAAAATTGACTATCAAGATGGCCGTTCAGCAATTGCTCAACGTAGTCGAATACTGTTTTATCTTCAAACTGCATGTGGGTGCGCACTTGCTCAACATAATCGTCATAGAAGCGCATAATCATAAGCGTCAAATCGTCGTTTCCGGTACCTGTCACGACTTCAACGAGACGACGTCTCAGAGCCGGGAGAAGATAATCGAGGAAATAGCTGTGTGCAGATTTGAGATAGTTAATTAGCGACGACAAAGAAATAGACGAAGCCGGAGCAATGCCGTAGCCGCTAATAAAATTGGCTATGGCAAGGAAAGTATTGCAGTCGACATTACTGTCAGCACAGACTTTACAAACCGGATCGTCAGCAAAGCCCGGAGCAATGCCAAAACGGCTGAGTGCCGGAAGAAGGTTATAGTCGCGAGAGACAACATCGCGCATACGGTCTGCAGCCTTATACTTTACTTGGTCGTCAAGCTCTTGTTTAGTTTTCTTTTCCATTTGCTAAATGAATTAGTACGCAAAGTTAATCATTATTTTGCAAAGAGAGTGATTTTAACTACATTTGCAATATGAATATTATAGAAATCACGTCAACAGCAGATGAGCGAGTGTCAATATTTGCCACACTCACAGAGGC
The DNA here is from genome assembly GCA_964544895.1 of uncultured Bacteroides sp. Classification (GTDB taxonomy): domain Bacteria; phylum Bacteroidota; class Bacteroidia; order Bacteroidales; family Muribaculaceae; genus CAG-873. The sequence continues at coordinate 5,172 of CAZJEA010000093.1, forward strand.
TCAATTGCGCAATCGCATAGACCCTGAAAAAGGTTTATTTATAGCAGAAAGTCCTAAGGTAATAAAGGTGGCATTAGACGCCGGATATACACCTGTGGCTATGCTCTGCGAACGTAGGCACATAGACGGAGATGCAGCGAGTGTATTGGAGCGCTGCCCTGCAGATATGCCGGTTTATACGGGTGAGCGCGAAGTTTTAGCCTCGCTCACCGGATACAAACTAACACGCGGTGTGCTCTGTGCTATGCGTAGACGCCAAGACAGGTCAGTAGCTGAAGTTTGTGACGGAGGGAAAAGAATAGCTGTAATAGATAGCGTTGTCGACACGACAAACATCGGAGCGATATTCAGGTCGGCTGCAGCATTGGGTATAGATGGTGTTTTGCTGACTCGATCGTCGTGCGATCCGCTGAACAGACGTGCAGTGCGAGTGTCTATGGGGTCGGTATTTTTGGTGCCCTGGACATGGCTTGACGAACCGATAAGCAGTTTGCATAAGTATGGATATAAGACCGTCGCCTTAGCACTCACAGACAAGTCAGTATCGATAGACGATAGCAAACTTTGCGCAGAAGAAAAACTTGCGCTGGTGTTGGGCACTGAAGGCGACGGGTTGGCTTCGGAAGTTATAAGTGAAGCCGATTATGTTGCGCGCATACCGATGGCGCACAATGTAGATTCGCTTAACGTTGCAGCAGCATCAGCGGTTGCTTTCTGGCAGTTGCGAAAATAGCCAATCGGGAGAAACGCGAGTAAACCAAAGTTGGTATCCTTGATCTTCATCGCTCCACTCTTCGGTGAAAACGCCAAGAGTGCCGTCTTTTAATTGAGCTATAGAAGAGTAAGCCGATTCGTAAGGGCAAAGCACACGTTTGAGGGGCCATGTTTTACCTTCGTCGAAGCTAACAAATATAGAGACATCTTCACGACGAGTGGGATGGTTTGGAATTGTTTGCAAGAGAACATTTTTGTCGCCATAATTGTAGCGAATGATGTCGCCGTTGCAAGCAGGCTCTATGACTTGTGGCTGTTCGTAGCATTTGCCCCACGATTTGCCACGGTTTGAAGAAACAGAATATAAGTGAGCGCCACGTTTGCGATTGCGAATGCTCATAAGGAGTCTACCATCATTGAGCTCAACGATTTTAGATTCGTCAGCATCCGGGCAAGCCGAATTATCAGAAACACTCCAAGTGTATCCACCGTCGTCAGAATATACAGAATAAATAGTCAACCTACTGCTTTCTTTTTCGCGCACAACAAGAGCGAACATGATGCGGCCATCGCTGAGTTGCACAGCAGCGCCTGAAGTGGCGAACGCCGTAATCCATTTGCTGCGTTTCTCATCAGCACATTTTGAGCCGTAAAGTTGTTTGGTAATATCGAGAGGCTCAGACCAAGTTACGCCATTATCAAAGCTACGAGCGACAGAGATGTAAGCATGTTTTTCGTAGGTAGCATCCCAGAGGCCACTACCGTGAGTCATTATGCAGAGCACTTGCTTGCGCTTTTTATCGACAACTATAGCGGGGTCACCAAAACCTTCAGTAGTGCCTTGACCGGCAACAGTGACAGCGTCAGACCAAGTTTTACCAAGGTCGGTAGAACGACGGCTCACGACGTCGATATGCCAGGGAAGATCGTTGATACTTTCCCAACGTTTGTCGGCAAGTACAACAATTGAGCCATCGGGAGCAGTAGCAATTGCCGGAATGCGATAGAACTTAGAACCGGCATCACCACCTCTAAAGAGTAAAGTACGTTCAAAAATGTTAGTTGGTGCTTTTTTCTTTGCTACAGCCTGAGAGGGAGAGCAAAACGCCATCATGGCGGCAATCAAAAGAATAGCTGATTTGAAATGCATGATGTTGATAGTGTAAAGGTTAAAAAAAAGAGTTCTAATTGCGCAATACGCGCAACAAGAACTCCAATATAAGAATTATAAAACTTTTGCTAGAGCAGCTTCGAGTTTCGAGGGATCGACAACACGTTCAACCAATTCGCCGGATTTGTTGAATACGAACGAAACCGGAGAGCCGTTAACCGGGTCGACATTGTAGCTAACAAGAGCGTCGAGAGGATCGGTTGGAGAGTTCCACACAGCAATCCATGGCATGTTAGCAGCAGAACGTTTCCATGAAACTTCATCGGGGTCGAAAGCTATTTGATAAATTTGAAGGCCTTGTGCTTTATATTTATCATAAACTTGCTTTAGCGCTACCGTATTAGCTTGCGAGTATTCACCGTCGTAACGAGTGAAGTTGAGCACTGTCACACCACCACGGTCGGCGACTTTATCGAAGTCATACTCTTTACCGTTGCGATCGTAACGTTTAAGATCAACAGACGGGCGTTTGTTAACTGTGGCTTCCATTTCTTTTTGCGGGACGTTGCCAATGGCGCGGCGCGCGCTCACCCAACGTTGTTCGAGCTCGTTAGCGCGAGCGTCGTTCGGGCGCATACGTTTATAGTTGTTAGCGGCATTAGCCAACATGCGGAGGTCTTCTTTAACCGTAAGGTTATAAAGAGGAGATGTGCCAACAAATTTACCGATAACGTAGTAAGACACCAAGCAAGTAGTATCTTGGTTGATGATTATGTTAAGGGTACGTTTAAGTTCTTTATCGGCAAGAGTTGCAGCTACGCCTTTGTTTTCGACAGAAGAAGCTATCAACGAGTCGACAGTAGCGAAAACCGGAGCAGCGGCGTTGCCTGAAAGCGAGTAGTTTCTATCGAAATTTTTGCCTTTAGCTGAGACAGTAACAGTTTCGATAGAGTCGATAGGTAAATATATGTATTTGCCATCGAGACGAAGGCGAATAATTGAAGGCACGGCAGCGGGCTCGGGAGCTTGGTAAGAGAATTTACCATCAGCAGAGACCTTTATAGAGTCGGCAACATACCAGTTGTTGAAAGTAGATTGCTCAACATAAATAGTTTTATCGGCAGCGTCAGAGACAGAGCCTTCGAGTTTCCAGCCGTTGTTGTTAGAGCAAGCGCATAACAACAGGGCAAGTACTAGCCAAAAAGAGTGAATCAATTTGCTCATAAAACGATTGCGTTTAATGTGAAGTTAAACAAATTTTGCAGCAATAGCATTAGCAATTGCTTTCATCTCATCATCAGAAAGCTGCAATTTAGGTTTGCGGAAATCCATATCAGCTTCGGTGTTAATAGGGATAAGGTGAATGTGAGTGTGAGGCACCTCAAGACCTATAACAGCGACGCCAACACGAGAGCAAGAGATAGCAGCCTCGATGGCTTTAGCAACACGACGAGCAAAAGACATAAGGCCTAAATAGTCAGATTCATCAAGATTAAAGATGTAGCTAACTTCTTTTTTAGGGATAACAAGTACATGTCCTTTTGCGACAGGGTTTATATCGAGAAAGGCGAAGAAATTTTCGTCTTCAGCCACTTTAAACGAAGGAATTTCGCCGGCGGCAATGCGTGAGAAAATTGAAGCCATAATAAAGACGGTTTAGTTTTATGTAAGGTAAGTTAAACGACCTTTAATTAGAAAGCGATTTTAACGATTTCGAATTTCATCAAGCCAGAAGGCACACGAATTTC
>CAZJEA010000094.1:0-8688 GCA_964544895.1 uncultured Bacteroides sp.
TGGCGCTATTGTCGCTCTCAATAATATATCAGTAACTTTTTTATTTACCGAGGAGTTTGCCTACTGCTTCACCAGCTTTGTTAGCTGCAGCTTCAGTTGCTTTGGTTTTAGCTGATTCTACAGCAGAGCTAGCAGCGCTTTTAGCAGCTTCTTTGAGAGAGCTACCGCTGAGCAAAGAAGATACTTTAGATGAAGAGTTAGTGAAAGTGCTTGTCAAAGAAGCGAGTTTGCTCAATTGGTCAGAAGACAAGCTGCTTTTAACAGAGTTGAGAGAGTTTTGAACAGTAGAGATTTGGCTTGCAAGGCTAGTTACTTTGCTAGCAAGTTGAGTAGCATTGCTGCTTTTGATGGTGCTTGCGAGGTTAGTATATTCGTTTACAAGGCTTTCGTATTTGCTCAACAGGCTAGATGCTTGTGATGCGTCAGCTTTACCTGCAGCTTCAGTTGCTTCAGCAGCAACGCCTTCGGCTGCTTGAGTTGCTTCAGCAGCAGCGCCTTCAACGGCAGCAGCAGCGCCTTCGGCGGCATCTTCAACTGTTGTTTCTACATTTTCAGTTGCTTCGGCAAGTGAATCAGTGCTTGCTCCTTTTTCTCCGTTTCCGCAAGAGAACATTGTGCAGCTAAGAGCTACTGCTACAATCAAGCTAAGTTTTTTCATAATAAATAAGCCCTGTTTTGTGTCGGGCACAACATTAAGTTTATAATAAGAAATAGATTATTGTTTTTTGTTTTACGTTAGGCGCAAAATTACAACATTATCCTAAAAAAACAATACTTAAAGCTCAAAAAATAAATCATATATTACTCATAAATGCAAATAATTTGTAATTTTGCTGTATATTAACTATTTTTTCAAACCAATGAATATTTTACCGGAAAAATATGTAATTACCGTTGGCCGCCAATTAGGAAGTGGTGGCCGACTTTTGGGCCGACTTTTGGCAGAACGACTAGGCATAGCCTTTTACGACAAGGAGTTACTAATGCAAGCAGCGGCATCTGCCGGACTCTCAGCAGAGTTCTTTGAGCGTAACGATGAGCGTCGACCGCAATTCATCAGTGGTCTTTTCTCTTTCAATATGGGCATGAATCCCGTGGCCTGGTTTGATAACGCTTCGTCTATCAACGACGATGCATTATATAAAGCCCAATGCGATTTTATGCATCACATAGCCGAGCAAGGACCGTGTGTCATTGTTGGCAGATCTGCCGACTATGTTTTGCGCGATGTACCCAATCTTGTTAATGTGTTCGTTCATGCAACAAAAGAAGACTGTGTTCGTCGTGTCATGAGTCGCGATTCGTCTAAAACAGCCGAACAAGCGCGCCAGTTTGTAGAGAAAACGAACAAGCTTCGCGCTAATTTCTATAATTTTTATACCGACAAGCGTTGGGGCGACTCTACCAGCTACGATTTGACCTTTAACTCGTCGGTGCTTTCACTTGAAAAAATTGCAGATTTAATAGTGCAATATTTATATGTGCGTTTCGACGCTTCAAATCAAAAAAAATAACCTACAATTCAATAAACGCTTTTGTAAAATGAAGTTTAAAGCTTTTTGCGCTTTGGCATTGCTAATCATGTGTTCAGCCGTTGCCAACGCCTTCACTACCGACACTATAATGGTGCCATCTAAGTATCTGGAAAGAGCTATGCGAGTTACGGTCATCGTGCCCGAGGTTGCATCAAAACGTGCAGATTTGCCAACGGTTTATCTGCTCAACGGACATGGCGGAGACTATCGCTCATGGGGCAAAATCCGACCCGACTTAGGCCGTTATGCCGACTACTATGGCATGGTTTTCGTTATGCCTTCAGGAAGAAATTCGTGGTATTGGGATTCACCGGTAAATCCTCAAATGCAAATGGAGTCGTTTTTCGTTAACGATTTGGTGCCTTATATTAATAATCACTATCCTGTAACTAAATCGGCAGAAAAACGTGCCATCACCGGACTCAGTATGGGCGGACATGGCGCAATGTGGCTCGGCTTGCATCACCCCGACATTTGGAAGAACATTGGCGCCACCAGCGGAGGTGTTAACATACTTCCTTTCCCCGAAAACTGGAATATGAAAAATATGCTCGGTGCTTACGAGGAAAATAAGCAGCTTTGGGAAGAGCACACCGTCATAAACCTAATAGACCTTTTTAAAGCTAACAACCAAAATATTATTTTTGACTGTGGCACCGACGACGTTTTCACTAAAGTAAACAACGATTTGCACCAAGCTCTGCTCGAAGCAAAAGTGCCTCACGACTTCATTTCTCGTCCCGGCCAACACAATATGGACTATTGGAAAAACTCAATACTTTATCAATTGTTGTTCTTCCAACTTAATTTCAAAAAAGCTGCAGCAGCGAAGTAGCACACCGAGCTACTAGCTATGTTGCGCTAGTGAATAAAATTTAAAATTGATACAAATATTTGCTCAGGCAACAAATTTGTTGTACTTTTGCAGCCGGGTAAGTCCTACACGACCAGCTCCCCTCCAACTCCCCCAGGTCTTGACCGAAGCAAGGGTAGAGGGTTGTAGCGGTGCGATGTAGTAAGCTTACCCTTTTTTTATATACCTTACAAACCGTAATTAGCCGTGACTTTCCACATACTCAGAAACTTAGCTATTATCGCATTGTCAGCAATCACAGTTGCTTGTGGCGGAGGAAGAGCTAAAGCCGACAATCAAGCCGATGAACACGTGGCAAATGTTGCCGCGCCATCTTTTAATGCCGATTCGGCTTTCTCGTATATTAAAACACAAACCGATTTTGGCCCACGCACGTTGCAATCTAAGGCCCACGCCCTTTGCGAAGACTGGATATACACTAAACTTCGCCATTGCAAGCCCGACTCAATAATGCAACAACGAGCCTCTGTCGTTGACTATTCAGGCAAGCAGCAACCAATAAACAATATACTTGCTCAATTTAATCGTGGCGCAGAAAAGCGCATACTACTTCTCGCACACTACGACTCTCGTCCTTGGGCAGACGAAGATGCCGACGAGAGTAAGCACAACACAGCTATAGATGGGGCTAACGATGGCGCCAGTGGAGTGGGGGTGCTGCTCGAAATTGCTCGCATCATCAGCAACAAAGCGCCGAAAGTTGGCGTAGATATACTCATGGTTGACGCTGAAGACCTTGGCGTTTCCGCTCCCGACGGCGCAGACGAGCAACAACAAGCAAAAAGCGAGCTCACGTGGTGTCTGGGTACACAATATTTTGTGCAAAATATGCCCTACACTCCGGCTTCCGCTCCGAAATTTGCCATACTCCTTGATATGGTTGGCGGTAAAGATGCCGTTTTTAAACACGAATATTTCAGTTATCAGTCTGCCAAAGATATAGCCGACAAAGTATGGCAAACAGCTGCCGATGCCGGTTTCTCTAACCGATTCGTGAGCACCATAGGCGGGGCTGTCACCGACGACCATTTGCACATCATCGCTGCCGGTATTCCCGCAATTGACATCATCGAAATCGGCCATCCGCAAACCGGCTCGTTTAATCCCACATGGCACACGACTAACGATACTCTCGAAAATATAGACCCCAACACTCTTGAAGCTGTTGGTCAAACTCTTATAAATTTTATATACTCACTCTGATTTAGCAGTATAATTATGACAATTAACGAAAAGCAACAACAAGTTATCGACGAATTTGCAGACATCGAAGACTGGATGGATCGATATAGCTACATCATCGACCTAGGTAACGCGCTACCTCCCATCGATGAGCAATATAAAACGCCGCAACACATCATTGAAGGATGCCAAAGCCGAGTGTGGCTCAATGCAGAGCTCTCTGAACAAGGCACAGTACACTTCACTGCCGACTCAGACGCTATAATCGTAAAAGGTATTATCTCGTTGCTTATTGACGTGCTTAACGACCATACCCCACGCGAAATTCTCGACGCCGACCTCCATTTTATTGACCAAATCGGACTCAGCGAACACCTTTCGCCCACCCGCTCTAACGGCCTCCTCGCAATGGTTAAGCAAATGAAATTGTATGCATTAGCTTTTGATGCTCAACAAAAAAAATAAGCACATAGCTACTGATTTTCAATTTTATTTACTAACTTAGCAGTGTTAAATTCCTTTATTGTAAAACCAAATTTATAAAACCATAAATTCACACCCTACTGTATGTTTAAAAACCATCCCAAGGGGCTAATCCCCGCTGCGCTTAGTAACATGGGCGAACGCTTTGGTTACTACATTATGAATGCGGTGCTTGTTCTATTTCTCTGTTCAAAATTCGGACTTGCAGAAGAAACAAGTACTATCGTTTATTCTTGCTTCTATTGTGGCATCTACGTGCTCTCACTCGTGGGCGGTCTTATTGCCGACAAAACACGCAACTATAAGGGCACAATCATCACCGGACTAATAATCATGACAACCGGTTATGTGCTGCTCGCTATTCCTATCCTTGCTACAAACGACAACACAGCTTGGCTTTTAACTTTCACTTGTTTTGCCCTCTTCCTTATCGCTTTTGGTAACGGCTTATTTAAGGGTAACTTGCAGGCTATCGTTGGTCAACTCTATGACAACCCAAAATACAGTGCTCAACGCGATGCCGGCTTCCAAATTTTCTACGTTTTCATTAACGTTGGTGGCCTTATTGCACCGTTTGTTGCACCCGCTCTCCGCAGCTGGTGGCTAAGCGTTCACGAAATGGCATACAATGCAGCTCTTCCGGCACTCTGTCACCAATACATTGACGCAGCCGGGGTGCTCGCTCCCGATGTAATGACAAACCTCAAAGACCTTGCTGCCGCTGCAGGTTGCACAGCTGTAGAAAATGCTGAGACTCTCAAAGCTTTCTGCTCTGAATACCTCGATGTCTTCAACACCGGCATACACTACTCATTTATTGCCTCTGTTGCAGCTATGCTCATCTCATTGACAATTTTCTTGATCACCAAAAAACAACTTCCCACTCCCGCTAAAAAAGAAGAGGTTGCTACCGTTTCTTATACAGCTGAGGAAAAAGCAGCTATGGCAAAAGAAATACGTCAACGCATGTACGCACTCTTTGCAGTGCTCGGCATTGCTGTTTTCTTCTGGTTCTCATTCCACCAAAACGGCACATCAATGTCGGTATTCGCTCGCGACTTCGTCAACTCTTCATCAATAGCTCCCGAAGTTTGGCAAGCAGTTAACCCGTTCTTCGTAATTGTTCTCACTCCAATAATCGTACTATTCTTCAGTGCTCTTTCTCGCCGAGGCAAAGAGGTATCTACCCCTAAAAAAATTGCTATCGGTATGGGTATCGCCGGCATCGCTTATCTCTTCATGACCTGTCTCTCTTTGATCGAAGCTTTCCCCTCGGGCACAGAATTCCGCGCTTTGCCGGTTGCTGAAAAAGAAAGCATGATGGTTGGCCCGTGGGTGCTTATACTTTACTACTTCTTTATGACAGTTGCCGAACTATTCATCTCTCCCCTCGGCTTATCGTTCGTATCGAAAGTAGCTCCCAAGCACTTGCAAGGTCTTTGCCAAGGATTATGGCTTGGCGCTACTGCAGTTGGTAACGCAGTGCTTTGGATTGGCACACTCCTTTACAATGCTTATCCAATATGGGTTGCTTGGGCAGTATTCCTTGCTGTTTGTGTCATCTCTATGGGCACTATGTTTGGCATGGTGAAATGGCTTGAACGAGTAACTAAATAAGGCAATCTCTTATTCAATATAAAAAATTCCTGCTCGGCATTGTTCCGGGCAGGAATTTTTTTTCGCTTTTAAAATTCGATATCCTTATTTCAATATTGTCTTCAGTTTAGCTACCATGCGCGCCCCTCTGTGCGGGAGCATCTTCATGAAGAAATCGTGACTCGCCGCTAAGCTCTCAAAGAAGTCACTTTCGGTGTCTTTCCAGGTGACATTGCTAAATGTTGTGCACGGATCAAAATTAGTGTCGAGCAAGTCGTCGAGCATCAACCGTTGCATTAGCTTGCGAAAACCGTGCTCGCCCCGGTATTTCTTGAAATATGAGCTATTTGCGCGCACTGTTTGCATTATGTCTTTCGGCGCATCTTTGGGCGAGGCTTTCACCTTGTAAAGGTCGCACAAAAATTGCGCTATAAATCCGTTGTATGGCTCACTGTTGTGTATCTTGCTCAGCGTGGTGCGTGTGCCGTGATTTGGCAATACCCAAAAGTTGCCCAACGTGAACAGCATATTGTATAGCTCAAAAGCTTCAAATGTTTGTTGTGGAGAGGGGTGGAGCTTCTGCATTCCGAAAAAAAACTCTGTGCCCACCGGTGCTCCAAGTTGCAATTCAGTTGAGTGTATTGTGTCGCACTCAAAGTCGCCGCGCTCCAGCAAGTCGTATGTCAAGTCGGGCCACGCTTCGTCATAAATCAGCGACATCAATGCTCTGATTATCGGGCTATGGGTGAGCTTGGTCATATTGTCTATGTATTTCGAATCGCGTGGCAATGTGCGAAAATCAAAATCTTTCAGCTGGTCTATGTCGCCGTCAAGGTATTCGTCTACAAATTTTCGCACAAGATTTTTCGCATATACGTGCGAACTCTTTTCGGCTTGCTCCTGATATTTCGACCATCGATTTTTGGCATCAATCTCCGCTTGCGAAAATACCGACAAATCCGCCTTGCGATACTCGCACGCATTTCGCATATAGTTGCGTCTAAATGAGCCCGTTGTGAGCCTGCCGCAACCACGGTATCCTTCTGCTATATCCTTAGAGTAAACGCAACCTTCGCACACGCTGCCCGTCAGACCGTGCCACAAAAAGTTATCTTCAAGGTTGCCGGTGTAGAAGTTGTCGATATCGCCATCTTTGGCAAAATGTGTCACCATTCGCCCCAGCGCTGCAGCATCGCCTTTTAGTTTCGCCGGCTCTAACGGCACGGGGTCAAACACGTTGTTTAGCCCAACGGGATGGCGCATGCATTGCAACAAATACTCGTCGCGCATCTCGCCGGTGCGCTTCAATCGCATATGTCTGTCCAGCAACTTGCGCGTGATGTCTACCAGCGACCCTTTGTCGGATGGTATTTGCTTTATTATATCGAGCAATGCCGGAGCCGATTCTCCAATGTTTTTGGCTACTGCCGGTGGTATGTGCAACAGCGACACTTGTGTCACACCGCCCTTAACATAGATGTCGAGCACAATGTAGTAGCTATTGCAGTGCAGGGTGCAAAATCCCCAGTTGCCGATATTCGGATTTTCTGCGACAAGTTCATTTATTGCCTCCCATGGGGCTACGTGCGCCGAGCATATCAAAAAACGCAGCTTTGTTAGCGGCCTGCGCAGGCGCGAACTTACATCAACAAAAAATCCGGCTCTGATGACCTTGCCTACTTGATATATCTTTGTAGCATCTATGTTCGCCTCCGAATCTCTATAGTATATGTGCATGCCGCTCAGTATCCAGTCAAGTGCTTTCTCAACAAACACTTTCTTGTCTACCTCCAGCCGCACCGGCAGATGTTCAAACGTGAGGTCGATTATGCTGCCATCTTCTTTGATGATATACGGATGGCCATCTTTTTCGGCATAAAAGAAACTGTGCTCACGCCAACTCAGCTCATCAAATATTGGTGAAAAGATTATAGTGCCGTCAGTATGCGCCAAGCCATACAAACGTCTGGCTTTACCCGTCTGCGGCTTACGCTCGGTCTTGCCGATAATGAAAAATCCGTTGTGTATCTCTCCAATATATCCGACCCACTTGCTCAGCACGGCTTTGCCATCGCCATCCAGCATATTGTATCTCTTTTTGAGCCTTGCTACACAATAACCGCCACCGGCGTCTTCTATTTTGTCATATTCTGTCGCCGACACAGCAGTGCCCGCACTCGTGACGATGCTGTATCGCTTGTTGCGAACGGCTATGTAATTAAGACTTTCCTCAATTCTCTTAATCGCAGAAAAACACAATGCAGGTGGCAATGTCACAACGCCATCGCCATCTCTCAGCCCGATATATCCGCCTTGCCGAAATACAGTCAAGCCGTCATCAGTGCATCTTAATTTTTCTGTCATGTATATATCTATCTATTTTTTTAGTCTATGTTCCATCCATGCGCGATTTACGGTTGAAGGATTCGTTGTGTACATGCGGGGATCTAAATCTACGGCCAACTTACATTCATAGTAAACTTCTGCTTTACATGTTATTTCTAGGTCTTGTTCCTTCTCCCCCCGAACATATACAAACACTATCGAGCCATATTTGGGATAAGCCGAATCCCATTCGTCAACTCTCTCGAATATTATATCAGATTCGTTGTCAAACAAATCGGGGCGCACAAAATGCCTGAACAAATACTTCAGCCTCTCAACGGCCACAACATCCAGCCCGGCCGCATATATACGTCGTCGCTCGTTGTTGATCCATTCGTTCATAGTGCACGTCTTGTGTCTTAAAGAATTTTTAACGGTAAAAATTCTTCCACGCTCCAAAGATACAATTTCAATTCCTAAATTCCTAATAATCTGACAATTTTCTGTGAAAAAATTTTTTTCACGCGCCAATTGACGTCATCCTTTTTTCTCTTTAACCAATATTTTCTCTCAAAAAAGTTGCACATCTAAAAAAAAACGCTTAACTTTGCACCGCAATACTCGAGAGAGGGTGTCGCTAATGCTTCAATAGCTCAGTCGGTTAGAGCATCTGACTGTTAATCAGAGGGTCGT
>CAZJEA010000095.1:0-8499 GCA_964544895.1 uncultured Bacteroides sp.
CACACTAATTTTGCAAGTGGTGCGAATTAACATAGGTTATTCCACGGAGACGCGCAAGCGCTTTCTCCGCGGTTACCTACAAAATAGTGTCTCCCGGCACGGAGAATAGCGAGACGATGTGCGGTAGAGGCGATGCGGTATTTTGCGGGGGATGTGGAGTGTTTATTTGTTTTCTTTGTTGATGACGGATCCGGCTGGGTCGTCGGTAGTTGGGTTGCTCATCCAACGGCGAATAGAAGCCATGCGCGGGATGAGACGAGTAACGGAGTTACGATAGGAGCTCATCATAATCAACAAGATGATGAATATGCCAAAGATGACGAGATAACCGTAACATTCTTTTAGAGATAGCATGACGCTTTGGCGCGAAACTTCAGAGATTGTATCGCTCCACGAAGGCATATCGAATGGCAAAATCGAGCCGTCAATATTTTCGGCGGCGTCAATTGAGTTTTTAACCGAAGACCAGTTATAAAGTCGTTGCACAATGGCAGCACCGGCTACATTACCAATGCCACAGCGCGAGAATCCGACAGCGCACAATCCGGCAAAGAAGTAAGAGAATGGCAAACTTTGCGATAGATAGACATTAGTAATAGAGCCAATCATAACTTCAGAAATGCCGACAGCAACTAAAGGCAAGTAGAACGCTTCTTTGTTTGTATTACCATCAATAAGGAAATACATCCAAGCGATATAAAGGGTCAATAGACCGAAAGAAAAGACGAGATATTGTTTAGTGTTCCAACCCCATTTTACTTTAGTGTAGAAAGCGAGCATAGCACCGAGAACCACGCCATAAAGTATGGGATAGTTTAAAGAGATAACATTAAGAGAGTCGTACTGCAGGACAGCGTTAAGATAGATTGACTGCAAAAGACGGGGTGCAGATTGGAGAATTCCGGCAATAAAAAGCCAAATAATGATTTTCCAAACAGCAGAGAAAGAAAAGATTTTTAAGTCGAAGTATGGTTTTTCGTGAAAACGCGATCTACACCAAGCCAAGATAAAAAAGATGACAGTGAGCAGAGAGGCATACCATATAGGCTTGCTGCGCCACCACTCAAAATGTTCGCCATAGCAAAATAGCCACATGCCTGAGATTAGAAATCCGCTCCAGAGGATAAAACCGAGCACATCAATACCCTTTAGCGACATATACGGACCGGGGCGATGGTCGGGTTTCATGAGGAAGTAAACCAAGGCAACATGAATCATCAGAAGAGCTATAACGAAATAATTCATGAGGCGCCAGTTACCATAGTAAGTTAAATAGGCGGTAGTTAAACCGGAGAGATATGTGCCACCAACAACCAAGAAATAGACTACGGGGAAAAAGACGCAATAATTTCGCGAGGGAGTGACACAGAGTCGGAAGTTGCTAGTGCATCCAAACATGCCAAGCATTTTGAAGAAGCCAGCCACAAAGCTAGCACTCCAAACAATCCAAGGCACATTGAAACTCATAGTAATAGCCGTGCAAAACATGAGTCCTATTCCGGCAATGAAGAATAGTTGGCGGCTATACATAGCGAACTTTAATCTATACATCACCGGGAAACAAACGGTAATGCCAGCGATCATGCAATAGCCAGCCATTTGCACATCTTCGTTGAGGAAAGAGATTTCGCTTACCATCTGGTTCATAGACGATAAGTTAATGCTCCCGGCGTATTGGTATAAGAATCCGAAAGTTAGGATAAGCCAAACACGCAGGCGTCGCGGCACCCAATCATGATACATGAGAAGTTGTCGAGTGCGAATGATAGAATTTCCGGTGGGGTATATATTATTAGCCATTAATTAAACATTTCACATTCAACATTAAGTCCGGCACGAAGCAGTTTAATATCGTCAGCAGAATTGTCTTTAGAGAATCGGATTTTTACAGGCAGACGTTGCTCAACTTTCACGAAGTTACCGGTAGCGTTGTTTTGCGGAACGAGAGAAAATTGAGCACCGGTAGCATTAGAGATAGCCTCAATATATCCGATATAAGTTTTGCCGGGTATAGCATCGACAGTAATTTTAACTTTGTCGCCGATTTTCATTTCGGAAGTTTGGCTTTCCTTGTAGTTAGCGATAACCCAGACATCGTTTTCGTCGACAATAGAGAGCAGAGTTTGACCGGGTTGAACGAGCTGACCGACTTGAAGAGATAATCGTGAAGTATATCCATCGACAGGAGCAGTAATTACAGTGTACGAGAGGTTAAGTTTAGCAAGCTCAACACTAGCTTTAGCGAGCTCAATGCTAGCGTCGTGCTGACCGAGTTGTTGCGCTTTTTCGTCTTTAGTGAGCACAGTAGATTGCTTTTGACGGCAGAGCATATCGTACTTAGCCTTAAGTGTTTCGTATTTAGTGCGAGCGTCGTCGTATTGTTTTGGGGTAACAGCTTTGTCATTGAGAAGAGACTTATATCGTTCGAAATCGCGAGCAGCATTTTCCATTTCAATGCGAGTACCCTCGATAGAAGCGTCGCTAACGCTAATTTGGCTAGCGGTAGTGGTAATAGAAGCATTAACGGCAGACTTGCCGGAAACGGCATTTTGCACTTGAGCATTAGCTTGAGCGAGAGCGAGAGCATACTCAGTGTTGTCGATAATAATGAGCGTGTCTCCTTTGTGAACGTATGAATATTCGGAGAAACGTATTTCTTTGATGAAACCTTGCACACGCGCGTTAATAGGGACTATTTGTCGACGCACTTGAGCATTGTCGGTAAAAGTAGAGACATTGAATTTAATAAATTCAGCAGCAATCCACCAGAGGCCGACAGCGAGCACTAAAAGGACAAAAATATTTTGAGTGAGTCTTCTTGTTTTACGATTCATAACTATTAAATAATTCCAGAAAGATATTTAAGTTGAAAATAAAAGTACAAAACATCAACTTGAGCGTTAACCAAACGAGTTTCAGCGTCAAGTTTTTGTGCTGAAGCATCGAGCATATCTGTCAGTAGAGACAAATCGTTATTATAACGGCGCTCAATGATGCGATAGTTTTCGGAAGCGAGCTCAACATTTTTCTTTTGAGTAGAGACGTGTTCAATAGCCTCAATGTAACTTTTGTAAGCTCGGTCTAAATTTCGGTCAATTTGTTCCTCGTGAGCTAAACGAGCGTCATCCAAGCGTTCAGACTCCAAACGAGCAGCCTGAAGTTTATGGTTAGACTTATAGAATGCAGACGGATTGAACGTGACACTGAACCCCACATACCAACGCGCAAGGTTTTTGTCAAGGACCGGAGTATGAGTTGTGATGGGAGCAGCAACAGAAGCACCGGCTTTAAGACCTATTTTAGGTAAAGTTTCGCTTTTGATGACGCGCTCATTGGCAAGAGACACATTTTTTTGCAAGTCATAATTTTTTAGAGCCGGAGACTCTTGTCTACTCAAAGACATCCATTCGGCGAGAGGCGCGGCAGAAAAGTTAATGCGGTCGAAATCAATAGTCGGCACAATAGTGTCGCACTCGTTGAGATGCAAGTAACTAACGAGACTATAGTTTAGATTTTTGATGGAGTTGAGCACCGTTAGTCTGTCGTAATTAAGGTTGGAGAGATTAAGGTCGTAGCGGGTAACATCGTTAGCGAGAACAAGACCTTGATTAGCACGTGCTCTCATTTCATCAATCAGTTCGGCCGTGATGCGAATATTTTCGTCGTAAACCGACAATAAGTTGCGATTTTTGAAGAGTTGAAGATAGCACTGCAAGATAAGCATCTTCATTTGATCTTCAATTACATCGACATTATTTTGCAAGACATTAGTTTGTGCGTCGGCTTTGCGAATTTTAGCGGTGAGCTCGCCTCCGGTATACAAAGGCTGATAAACCGAAAGGGCGAAAGAATTGCCCCAGTGCGTCATAGGCGAGCGTGTCGCGTTAGAGAAGTCTCTGTCAAGCACAAAAGTATTGCCCAAATAGTCACCCTCTAAAGCTAAGGCAATGTCTGGGAGTCTGCCATCTTTTTCTGCCAACTGCCTCATTGCTGAAATATTTACATCTCTACGAGCTAAATTCACTTCACTATTAGCCCTCTCCACTTGCTCAAAAAGGTCCTCGATGGTAAGCGTAACCGACTGAGAATTAGCATGAACATAAAAACCCAATAAGAATACCACCGTTGACCACAACTTGTTACAATGAATCATGTTCTAAAATCAACGTTATTATTTTAGTGCAAAGTTAGTCAAATTAATCGAGGTACACAACTGTAACGCATTTGTAATACGCAAATAAGTGCATAAAGTATTGGAATTTAAAAAAAATGCGTAACTTTGCCGAGAAATAAACACAGCGTTGGTTCGCGGAAGCGATTAAAACGGGAATTGAGTGCAAATCTCAAACAGTCTCGCTGCTGTAAGTCGACAAAAGATAGTATGGCACAAAGCCACTGGCCAAGCAAGAGAGCGACGGTCGGGAAGGCGTCATGCGAAGAAAGACGAGTCAGAAGACCTGCCAACGATAATTTCGCGGAAAGCGTTCGAGGGCTAACGCTGCGAATAAAAACAAGACGAATGAAAAAACGATCAACGATACAGATTAGTTTAGCTGTGTCGCTATTCATGATGATGAATAGCGTAGAGACATCGTTTGCAGAGACTGCAGAGATGTACGAGGTAGACAGCACAGCAGTAGTGATGAAAGAGGTGACAGTCACCGGAGAGAAACGTCCAATCGCGACCGTGCAACAACTAACAGGTGCAGAGCTACAGTCGCTATCAACGACATCAATAGCAGATGCGTTAAAATATTTCGCCGGGGTGCAGATAAAAGATTATGGCGGCATGGGAGGGCTAAAGACGATAAATGTTCGTTCGCTAGGGTCACAACATGTAGGCGTGTATATAGACGGCATACGCATAACCAATGCGCAAAATGGGACAGTAGACTTGGGAAAATACTCACTATCGACATTAGAGTCAGTGTCGCTATACAATGCGAATAAGCTGGAAGCGTGCCAATCGGCGTCAGAATATGCGTCGGGTGCGACGGTGTATATGCGCACACGACGACCAACATCAGACTCAATATCAGTAATGCTGCGAGCAGGCTCATTTGAGACGTACACAGCAAGACTTAATGCCCAGTTTAGTCACAAAGGTTGGAGCGGTTTTATTGACGGTGAGTATATGAATTCGAAAGGCAACTATAAATTCAAATACAAGTCGGAATATGAGGACACCGTAGGACGAAGAGCGAATTCAGATATAGAATACGGAAGGATGGAAGCCGCAATATTCAAAAAAGGATTTTCGTCGCACATATACTATTATATCTCAGAGCGCGGATGTCCGGGAGGCATAGTGCGAAGGTTGTCGGATAAATATATAAATGTGGGCCGCGAATGGGACCGCGATTTTTTTTGGCAAGCCTCATATAAGAAAAGCTTCAACCATCAACATCAGTTTAAGGTCAATGCGAAATACACAAATGAATATTTGCGCTACAACACCGACTATCCAGAGAATCAGAACACAGCACGTGTAGATAATCACTACCGACAAAATGATGCGTTTGCCTCAGTGTCGTATGCATACAGCCCGTTTGAATGGCTGACAATCAACACCGCCTACGACGCACGAGTGTCGTGGTTGAAAGCAGATTTGAAGAACTTCTCGACAGTGCGTCGCGAAGACCAAAAGGCAGTATTAGCCGCACAAGTTGACTACAAAGGCTTGCGCTTTGCCACTTCAATGCTGTATCAACACTACAAAGACCACACAAAGCAAAAAGTGGGAGCAGCAGACCCATTGAGCAAGTTTACGCCTGCAGTGTCATTGTCATATACGCTATTTGGCGTGACCTTCAGGGGCTGGTACAAGAGCATCTTCAGGGCCCCTACCCTCAACGATTTATACTACACACAAGTGGGCAATCGTAATTTGAAGCCGGAATACACCAAACAGCTTAACTTTGGTGCAGAATATCACTACGACAGTCACAATTGGAATGCATCGGCACAAGTTGACGTGTATCAAAATCGCATAGAAAACCGAATAGTATGCTTGCCAATGAAAGGCACATACACATGGTCAATGTTAAACTATGGAGAGACATTTTGTCAGGGGCTAAACTCTACACTTTCGGGGAGATACCATACCGGCGACTGGAGTTTCTCGCTACTAGCCTCAATAACATGGCAACGAGATTTAAACCGCACAGATCCGGAAGACGAAGACACATATAACAGATCAATATGCTACTCGCCAAAATTTTCGACAGGCGTAACCGGGATAGTTGGATGGAGAGATTTATCAGTAACAATCTCGGAGTTGTTTGTAGGGAAACGTATGTGGTCGTACGCCGATCCGGATGATGTACTTAAACCTTATAATAACGTAGATTTAAAAATATCATACAAATGGCGAAAATGGGGAGCCTCGGTAGAGATATTTGATCTTTTAGGAGTGCAATATGAGCACATACCACGCTACCCAATGCCGGGACGCAATATGCGATTAACACTTTCGATGTCAATATAAACATAATTACAAAATCTATATATTTATGAATAAATCGATACTCACAGCATGCAGCTTAACAGTAATGTCAGCAATAGTAGGATATGCTGACGAGAAATTAATCATACTCAACGAAGGGATCTATAATCATAATAACGGCAGATTATCGTATTTTGAAAACGGTGCGATAGTCAGTAATGACTGGTTTCGCGAAAAAAACGGCACATCAACAATAGGAGATACGCCTAACCACATAATACAGATAAACGACAACCTACTTGCCATAACCGTGAACGCATCGAATATAGTGCAGTTTATCACACCGGAAGGCAAGGCCGTTAGCGCGACAGAAGATGTGCCCAACAATAGATATATGGCAAGCGATGGGAAATATATTTACGTAACATCGTATGGCCATGAGTGCAAAGTTGGCAATAAATACGTGACTTTTGAGAAAGGCTATGTAGCAAAGATTGATGTATCGACATATAAAGTAGTAGCGGCATGTGAGGTAGGATATGAACCTGACGGCGTAGCGCTATATAGGGGGAAGCTATTCATAGCCAACACCGGCGGATATGCGTTCTCAGAGAATCACGACTACGAACACACCGTAAGCATTGTAGATGCATCGACAATGCAAAAAGAAAAAGATATAGACGTAGAGAAAATAAACTTGTACGGCAAAATGTCGCAAAGTGGCAAATACTTATGCATAACGTCAGCGGGAGACTATTATGACATTAAGCCGTCGACAATAATTTTCGATTGCGAGGCAGCGCTCAACGGCGACAGCAATTGCTACACCGCACTCGACCATGCATCGACATATAATTGCACAAATATAGATGGCAATTTTTATATCGTAGGAAACCCTTTTTCATACTACAACTTCGAAGGCTCAGAAATGGAATTTTATACGATAAATCCGTCAGAAGTAATGAAAAACGGAGACAGCGGCGTTAAAGTGGGCTTGCCGGGTAGCATCAGCAGCGATTTGGCATCGACAAATCCGTATTGCATATATGTGAATCCGTATACCGGCTATATATATGCAACAGATGCAAAATCGGACAACGCGAGCGCCGGTTATTTGTATCAATGGGACCCGAATGGTAAAAACAAAAAAAAATATCAGGTTTATATTAACCCCGGAACAATATTGGCACTTCCGCCGGATGGCCATTTCGATGGAGTTGAAGATATAACGGTAGATAGCAAAGGCAGAGCTGCCGACGATAGGATTTTCAATCTTCAAGGCATGCAAATAACAAATCCGGTTGAAGGACAATTGTATATAAGAAACGGAAAGAAATTTATACAGAAATAAATCAAAAAAACCAACTAAAATCAATCAACCAATTTTATCAATCAAATTAAAATCAAGATGAAACATTATCTTGCTTTAGCGTTGGCCTCGGTGGCATGCTTTAACATAGCCGAAGCCGCGAAAGTAAAGGTGGTGATGAACACAACATCGACCACCATGAGTCTTGTAGAAAAGACTACAGGCAATGCCGTAGAAGTGGGCGAACCGAGTACGCGCACATACACATTTAACGCAGATGCGGGCACCTACGTGCTCACCGGCTATGCGAGCAATGGCACAACAGTGAACGGCACAATTGAGATTAACGTCACCGACAGTGAAGATGAGCAGACTTTCACCGTGCTGAGCCCTATGACTTATGCGACCAATAAGGATTGGGTGTATGGCACAGACTACACAATTAACGCTGTATTGAGCTCAAAAGAGGGCAATAGACGAGTAATCACGTTAGGTGACGACACAACAGAAGGAAAAAAGAGATTTCTAGCTCTGAACGGAGATACGTATATGCTTTATTTCACGCCTTCAGAGAGCCATAAAGCAGAAGGTTATATGGAGTCATTTAAGACCGGTACGCTTACTAGCAGCGTTACAATCTCGAATGCCATAACAATGGGAGCAGACTACACCGTGACAGTTCCGGCAGACGCTGAATTTACGTTGGGATACAAGACCTCGCACTATGTAAAGTTTACCGAGGTTG
>CAZJEA010000096.1:0-8402 GCA_964544895.1 uncultured Bacteroides sp.
TGTCTATTCGCGCTGAGTGTATGCCCGGAGCATAAGAAGAGCGAGGCAAAGTAGCTGACGGTTGCCCTTGCACGAAATCGAACATACGTTGTGCCGGAGCATTTTGAGTGTTATTAGCATCTGCAAAAAATCGCTGTTCAATTGCTTCTTGATAGTGCATCATCTTCAACGGGTTATCCCCCTCAACATCCTCAGGCAAAATTTCCACAACCATACCAGAATTTGACCAGCGCGTGCCACGATTTGACGGAGACATGCCATTTACGACAAGTTGTCCGGGTGCGCTGGCAGCAGGAATGATGAAACCACCAGGACACATACAAAATGAATATACAGCTCTACCATCAACTCGAGTAAGCATAGAGTATTCGGCAGCAGGCAAATATTTTCCTCGTCCTTGCGGAGAGTGATATTGAATGCAATCAATAAGATGCTGTGGATGCTCCAATCGCACACCGACAGCCAATCCTTTTGGCTCAATATCAACACCGTCATTGAGAAGGAACTGATAGACATCGCGCGCAGAATGACCTGTAGCAAGAATCACCGGGCCATCTATTTGCGCACCGTCTGCAGTTGTCACACCAACCACAGTATTTTCGTGCACCACCAAACCATCAACACGTGTATTAAAATGCACTTCGCCACCACAATGTATTATTGTGAGACGTATAGCCTTTATCACTTCGGGAAGCTTATCGGTGCCAATATGTGGATGCGCATCAACAAGAATATCATGCGATGCCCCATGCTGATGCAATATATTCAAAATTTTATCTACAGAACCGCGTTTTTTGCTTCGCGTATAGAGTTTACCATCGGAATAAGCCCCGGCGCCACCTTCACCAAAACAATAGTTTGACTCAGGATTGACTAAATTCTCACGACTTATTTTAGCCATATCCTTGCGACGAGAATCTACATCTTTGCCACGTTCAAGCACTATCGGTTTCACGCCAAGCTCAATGAGCCGCAAGGCAGCAAACAAACCTGCAGGGCCGGCACCAACGACAACAGCTTGCTTAGCATCAGAAGCAATAGGAGCATAGTCAATTACCTCCGGCTCAACTGCCGACTCATCAATGCTATCTATATGTGCTACTACCGTTAAATTAACCATGACACGACGTTGACGCGCATCAATTGAGCGTTTCATTATATCAACACGTTTCAACCTATCTGCAGATATGCGAAGTTGCTTAGACACCTCAATAGCCAAGATATTTTGTTCGTGAGCGGTACGTGGATCAACACGTAATTGTAAGGTTTGTGTCATGTGTAATAACTATAGATAAATGAATTGAGTTACAAAATTAGTACATTTATAGCAATTGTGTGGGATTAATGTATTAAATTTGTAGAAAAATTAAATACTACTACTTTATGACTGAATTTAAAGGAGCTTTATTTGACCTTGATGGTGTCATTATAGATACCGAACCTTCATACACTGAATTTTGGGGCGCAATTGGGCGCAAATACAACGTCGGTGGAGAAGATTTTGCACACGTTATAAAAGGTAACACCCTTGGCAATATTCTCAACCAATGGTTTCCGGATAAAAACATTCAAAACGACATTGTTATCGCGCTAAAGAAACACGAAGAAGAGATGAAATATTGTGCTTTTGATGGCGTCATCGATTTTATTGCCAACCTACACAACAATGGCAAACGCACAGCCATAGTCACCAGCAGCAATGCTATTAAGATGCAACATGTGCGTGAACAACTTCCGGAGCTTTTCAACTACATTGACGCCGTATTGACAGAAGAGAATGTGACTCGCTCAAAGCCAGATCCACAAGGGTATATACTTGCAGCCGAAACTCTTGGATGTAAATCGGAAGAATGTTTAGTATTTGAAGATTCTCTCGCCGGGCTAGAAGCCGGACGACGTTCAGGTTCGAAAGTTGTAGGCGTTGCCACAACCAATCCGCGAAATATCGTAGCCGAGCATTGCGACTACGTTGTTGACAACACTGCCGATTTTAAGTTCTGATATTTGAACATACCACAAAAAGATATTGTTAACCATACATGTTTCACTCAAAATAAGAACGTGTATGGTTAATTTTATTATTGTTGCTGTTGGTGGAGCAATAGGTGCGCTATTGCGATACGCACTCGAATGCGCCATAAAAGGCAATGGATGGCTGGCGGGTATAGGCACTTTTGTAGTTAATGCAATTGGTTGTTTTGCCATCGGCCTATTTTGCGGGTGGATTACTCACATTGTTTTTAGTTCTGACATAAAAAATGCCGCAAGTCTATTTCTAATTACAGGAATCTGCGGTGGGTTCACCACATTCAGTTCATTTGCTCTTGATAGTGTGCGCTATTTTGAAAATGGCGACACACTTATTGGCATCGCATATATTTTGCTCACACTTCTCGTTGGCATAGCACTGTGCATGGCCGGATTGTGGTTAGGAACTCGCATATAATACATCAAAAAATTCCCTTGCTATCAAGTTAGATTGACAGCAAGGGTATTTTTATTGGAACTAAAATTACAAAAATTACTCTTCGGTATTCTTTTCAGCGTATTCTTTGAGAAGTTTTTCTTGGACATCACCGGGAACAAGTTCATAACTTGCGAACTTCATTGTGAACGAAGAACGGCCACCGGTGATAGAGCTAAGAGCGGTAGAATAGCTTGACATTTCTTTGAGAGGCACTTTAGCAGAAATTTTCTCGAAACCATTGTCGCTAGACATACCCATAATGATAGCGCGGCGACCTTGCAAGTCACTCATCACGTCGCCCATTACATCAGCCGGAACAAGAACTTCAACATCATAAACGGGCTCCAAAACTTTTGGATTAGCATTGCGGAAAGCTTCACTGAATGCATTACGGCCAGCCAAGCGGAATGAAATTTCATTTGAATCTACGGGGTGCATTTTACCATCGTAAATACATACGCGAACATCGCGAGCATACGAACCTGTCAACGGACCCTGTTCCATACGGTCCATAAGACCTTTCACGATTGCCGGGATGAAACGAGCATCAATGGCACCGCCAACAATACAGTTGCAAACTACTAATTTGCCGCCCCATTGCAAAGGTATTTCTTGTGTATCGCGAACGTTCATTTTATATTCTTGGCTACCAAAGCGATAAGTGTCGGGAGCGGGCATACCTTCAACATACGGTTCAATAATCAAGTGTACCTCACCAAATTGGCCGGCGCCACCAGATTGTTTTTTGTGACGGTAATCGGCACGTGAAGCCTTTGTTATTGTCTCGCGATATGGTATTTTCGGCTCTTCGAAGACGATTGGTAACTTATCATTATTTTCTACACGCCATTTGAGTGTACGCAAGTGGAATTCGCCTTGACCAGAAAGGATTGTTTGTTTGAGTTCTTTTGACTGCTCAATAAGCCATGTCGGGTCTTCCTCATGCATGCGGGTGAGGATAGCCATAAGTTTTTCAGCATCGCTCTCTGTCACGGGACGTATAGCGCGTTGATATTTAGGTGCGGGATATTTTATAAAATCGAATTCGAAGTCGCATCCTTTTTCGTTTAGCGTATTACCTGTGCGCACATCTTTAAGTTTAACTGTAGCGCCAATATCGCCGGCTTGAAGTTCATCAACGGGAGTCTTTATTTGACCACATACGCAGTACAATTGAGCGATACGCTCCTTCGAACCTCTTGTTGTATTATCCAAGTCAACACCTACTTTGAGAGTACCAGACATAACTTTGAAGTAGCTAACTTCGCCAATGTGCGGTTCAACCGTAGTTTTAAACATAAACACGCTTAACGGGCCGTTGGCATCAGGCTTAACTTCTTTACCTGCTGTATTTACCGGTGCCGGCATATCTTCAACGAATGGGACAACATTGCCCAAGAACTCCATCATACGACGAACGCCCATATCTTTTAGTGCGCTCACACAAAATACCGGGTAGATAGAACGAGAAATCAAGCCTTCACGTATGCCAAGGCGCATTTCATCTTCGGTAAGGTGTTCCGATTCAAAGAATTTTTCCATAAGGCTCTCATCGTTTTCAGCAGCAGCTTCAACCAAAGCCTTATGTAGCTCTTGAGCTTTTTCTAATTCTTCGGCGGGGATATCCTCGATTGTAGGCACACCGCCGTCTGCACCCCACGAGTATTTTTTCATTAAAAGCACGTCGATCATAGCATTAAAGCCGGGGCCACAAGATAATGGATATTGAATGGGCACCACTTTCGAGCCAAAGATTTCGCGCATTTGTTCGATGACATTATCATAATCAGCTTTTTCGCCATCGAGTTGGTTGAGAGCAAAGATCACAGGTTTTTCTAATTTGGCACAAGTTCTGAAAATGTTTTGAGTGCCAACCTCTACGCCATATTGGGCGTCAATAAGTATAACACCGGTATCAGTCACGTTCAACGCAGTAATAGCATTTCCGACGAAGTCATCAGCACCGGGGCAGTCTATAACATTAAGTTTTTTACCTAGGAATTCAGCATAAGCCACAGTAGAGAAAACTGAAGAGCCATACTCTTTTTCAACAGGGAAATAATCACTCACAGTATTATTAGCCTCGACAGAACCGCGACGTTTTATAACTCCACACTCAAAGAGCATTGCTTCAGCGAGTGTGGTTTTACCGGAGCCTTTGCTACCAAGCAAAGAGATGTTTTTAATTTCGTTTGTTTTATAGACTTTCATGATAATATGAATTTATAAGTTATTAGATATCTCTACGAGAGTGTTTTCTAAACGCCCCGCAATTTACATTTTTTTTCGTTATACTCAAACAAAAATAACTATGTTTTAGAACATATTATTGAAAAAAAGTTACAACTACAGCCATAGTAGCCATAGTTGTACCCATTTTTATCGTCTTAGAAAAGTAATATTCTATTCTGTTATTATGCGAAGAGCGCTCTAAAGGCTTCTTCAACTTTGCTTACCTCATGTATTTTGATAGTAAGTTTTGAGGTATCAATACCCTTAAGATTGCCGCGTGACACAAGGATGTCGGTCATTCCTAGTTTTTGAGCCTCCAAGATGCGCTGTTCGAGGCGTGTCACAGGACGGATTTCGCCGGAAAGCCCAACCTCACCGGTCATACACCATCCATTTGCAATTGCCATATCAACATTGCTCGATAATATTGCACAAATAACGCCTAAATCTATTGCCGGGTCATTCACACGTAAGCCTCCGGTAATATTTAGGAACACGTCTTTTTGTGCCAGCTTAAAGCCAACGCGTTTTTCCAATACAGCAAGGAGCATATTCATGCGCTTTGCATCAAATCCGGTAACAGAGCGCTGAGGTGTGCCGTAGGCTGCAGTACTAACCAAAGCCTGAGCTTCGATTAGAAACGGGCGAATACCTTCTAAAGTGACACCTATCGCCACACCCGACAGCTCTTCCGATCCGCTATGCATCAATAATTCAGAGGGATTTGTGACCTCACGCAACCCGCGTTGACACATCTCATATATGCCCAACTCGCTTGTGCTACCAAAACGATTTTTTATAGCACGGAGTATGCGATACATATATTTACTGTCGCCCTCAAATTGTAGCACAGCATCGACAATGTGCTCAAGCACTTTTGGGCCAGCCAAACTTCCCTCCTTGTTAATATGACCTATCAACATCACCGGAGTGATGGTGCTTTTAGCATATTGCAGCAGTTGTGCTGCACATTCTCGCACTTGGCTTATTGACCCTGCTGATGACTCTATAGCATCGCAAGCAATTGTCTGTATCGAATCAATAATAAGAATATCGGGTTGCACACTTTCTATGTGCTCGAAGATGCGTTCCAGCGAAGTTTCGCAAACGATGAAAACATTGTCACTGCCCTTCCCTATTCGATCTGCACGCATTTTTATCTGCGAGGCACTTTCTTCACCCGACACATAAAGTATTTTCTTGCTTTTTATTGATAGCGTATTTTGCAGCACCAGCGTAGACTTTCCGATGCCCGGTTCGCCGCCAATTAGCACTAACGAACCCGGCACGAGACCGCCGCCAAGCACCCTATTTAATTCGTTGCTCGGCATACGAATGCGCGCTTCGTTTGAAGCTTCGATTTGAGAAACCGGTGTTGGCGTGCTACGCTGCAATCCGGCTACGGGTGACGGTGAGCGTGTGGTTGACGTAGCAGCTACACGTTCTTCAACAATAGTGTTCCATTCGCCACACTCAGGGCACTTACCAACCCATTTAGAGAAGGTATTACCGCATGCGGTGCAACCCCATATTGATTTGTATTTAGCCTTTGCCATTGGTTGAGGTGAGAGATTGGCGTCGGAACTCAGAAACAGTTATCGCAGTTGCAGTTGCAACATTTAGCGACTCAGCGCCAACAGCATCTGCCGGGAATGTTGGTATAAGCAGTCTGTGAGTGACCAATTTTGCCACACCATCGCTAATACCTCTGCCCTCATTACCCATAACGATAACGCCACTATGTGTTAATGTTGTCTCATAAAGAGAGGTGCCATCCAAAAATGTGCCATAGATGTTCATAGCCATACCGCGCAATTGAGCGAGTGTTTCTTCAAGGTCAACATAGTGTACTTTCACTCGCGATATTGACCCCATAGTAGCTTGCACCACTTTTGGGTTATACAAATCGACAGTGTCAGCAGATGCCAAGATGGTATGTACGCCCATCCAATCGGCAAGACGCACTATTGTGCCAAGATTTCCCGGATCTTGAATACGGTCGAGAGCTAAAAGTAATTGACCTTTCAATGCTTGCACTTCCAGTTTTTGCTGTGGTATTTCGTAAACAGCAATCACTTGCGGAGGCGTGGACAGATTGCTCATTCGCTCAAAATCAGCACGCGTAGCTATTAACACTTCGCGCCCTTCGCACACTGATGCGTGCTCCTCAGCCCATTGTCGCGATGCAATTATCATTTTACAGGTAAAAGCATCGAGTGTGTCTAATACACATTTAGAGCCTTCAGCCACAAATAGCTGAAGTTCTCTACGATTTTTGGTCTCGTTAAGACCGCGCACAGTCTTGCGTAAGGCGTTTGTGAGTTCCATTAAATATTATTGTTTGTCTGTATATGTAGTTTCTTAGAATTCGTATCCGGCTTCTTCTACCATTTTTTTATCTTCAGAGATAGTAGATCCCACAGTAGTAAGAAGATCGCCAACCACACCGGCATTCATGCCAACACGCATAGCTTCGAGTTGTGCCTCGCGTGGCAAACGTGCTCTACCTCCTGCGAAACGGAGTTCGGCAGTGGGATGTGTAAAACGGAATATTGCAATTGTGTCAAGAATCTCATCGACAGAAATTGGCTCTTGGTTTGCCAACGGTGTTCCCGGAATCGGGCACAATACATTAATAGGAATTGATGCAGGTTGAGCTTCACGGAGTGTAATTGCTAATTCAGCTCTTTGATGTGCAGTCTCACCCATGCCAATGATACCGCCGGAGCAAATAGCGAAACCGATTTTGCGTGCAGCGCGGATGGTTTTAAGTTTATCTTCGATAGTATGTGTTGAGCACAACTTTTCGAAATAAGAAGGAGCAGTCTCTAAATTGCAATGATAGTGACGAGCGCCTGTATTCCAAAGTTTTTGTAGTTCTTCTTCGTTAAGCAAACCTAACGAAGCACAAGTGTCAATACCCACAGTGTCTTTAACCTCTTTGAGTATAGCACAAATTTTATCTAATGCTGCACCTTTAGCGGCTCTACCACTGGTAACCAACGAAAAACGTTTCACTCCACGCTCATGATTGTAACGAGCAACTTTCATACATTCGTCGCGCGATACCAAATCGTAAGTGGTACAACCAGTGTTGTAGTGTGCAGATTGAGCACACCATTTACAATTTTCCGAGCATTTTCCGGAACGAGCATTTACTATTGAGCACGATTCAAACACCGGCTTCACAAACTTCTTTGTGATTTCGGCAGCAGCATCGCGAATTGCAGCCTTATCGGGAGCATCTACAAGCCAATATATTTCATCTGTGGTCAATGATTGGCCTTCAAGCACTTTGTTTTTCAGTTGTTGAACTGTAGTTGTCATGATTTAAGTCATTATATTTTAAATATACAATACAAAATTACAAAAAATGCGTAATATATAGATATGTTTTAGTTTTTTTATATCTCGACTCAGATAGGTAAAATTTATGCTATAGCGTAAT
Source organism: uncultured Bacteroides sp. (assembly GCA_964544895.1). Lineage (GTDB taxonomy): Bacteria > Bacteroidota > Bacteroidia > Bacteroidales > Muribaculaceae > CAG-873. Next base: position 8,148 of record CAZJEA010000096.1, read on the forward strand.
TTCCTGAGGCACAAACAAGTGGGAGAAAGTTCGCAAAATAAGTGTCAAAACATTTGCATATTTAGAAAAAACATCGTAATTTTGCACCCGCAAAGCCGAACAAATGGCTCATTAGCTCAACTGAATAGAGCATCTGACTACGGATCAGAAGGTTACAGGTTTGAATCCTGTATGAGTCACAATTCTAAAATACTAACTGGCTTGGCTCATTAGCTCAACTGAATAGAGCATCTGACTACGGATCAGAAGGTTACA
>CAZJEA010000097.1:0-8177 GCA_964544895.1 uncultured Bacteroides sp.
CACCGAAATTGGAGTTTCGGGCGACTCGCTCTCTCTATTTTTGGGGGTTCTCTACTTCTTTTCAGGACTCAGCATCAGAAACTCAACAGCGTATGACTGGTACGTATTACCTGCAGGATCATCATATACGATTTTCTCTCCATTATCTTCGAAGCACCTCTCAACGACAGAAACCTCATCGACATCCTGTTCAAGAGTCTTGTCTCCAAACATGAATACTATCTTTGTAGTGTCAAGTGGAACATTTCCTGCACCGGGCTTAACGAGCAGTGGTCTGAGGTTATCAAGCAGATTAACGAAGTAGACGTAATCATCTCCTTGCGGATTATTCTTCCACTCGTTGATGCTATCCCAATCATCTTTCGAACATGGGAATGTGATAGTCTTTCCATCGCGCTTCACTTGCGGAATCTCTACAGTTTCAGGCAAATTGTTCTCGTCAATGTCAGGATAATCCCAGATGCCCAGCTTTCCCTTTACACCAAGAATTGGTTCACGGAAGAGGTGGGCATTCTTCAATATGTAGTGAAGAGTCGGCTTATCTCCAGGCTCAGAGTATTGTGCCCACACTGACTTGGAATCATCTACTATATCAACGACATCGACATAGCCTATGATTGCAGACTTGATACTCTCCAGCTCGGGCTTGTACTGTCCCAGTATCTCCGCATTCTCTACCGGCAGATACCAGCACATGGGAAAATCTTCAATCTTGATACGTGATGTAGTACCGACATGAATAAGCAGTCTTTTCGGCGGAGTGACCATACGTGTCGTGCGGTTCTCTACATCCTTTACGCCACAGGCGACAAGTGATGCCCATGGCTGTTGAATTGAAATTGTCTTCATGACATTAGTTTTTAAGTTTCTTGCAATAATAGGTCAAAGGTAGAGATTTATCTATAACTTTGTCATTGTCAAGCCGGATAATTTGTTTTCAGCTTGACAAATAACTTGTAATAACTTTAAGTATCAATAGTCATGGCACAACTAAGAACCTTCAAATGTAAGAAATGCGGCTACTCTGTCCTTACGGAGCATAACGGTCACTATGCGCTAATGAGCGGAAATACTATAGTTTGATTGAAGATTAACGTATTTGTGGCAAAATATTGATAAAAATATGAATAATACTTATTTTTGTTCCTATAAAATCTAAGCCATGCAGTATCCATTAATATCTGAATATATAGATGCAATTCGCTCAGCCGAGGACAACTTCGATAAGCTGAGTTATCTTCGTCCGGTACTTGATGATAACGGCAATCCCATTATGTCAAGTGGCAACTTCGCTGTTGTGTTTAAAATGACAGATGGCGAGAAGAACTATGCAGTCAAGTGCTTTACGCGTGAGCAATATGGTCGAGAAACCGCCTATATAGAGATATGCAAGTATCTTAAGAATATCAAATCAGATTACCTAATCAAGGTTGAGTATCTACTTAACGAACTTTATGTAGATACAAATCAAACCGATGAGACGGAGTTCCCTGTGCTATTGATGGATTGGGTTGATGGTGTTACGTTAGACAAGTACATCAATCGATATTATGGTAACCCATTTGAACTATATGAACTGTGCTATAATTTTAGGCATATGGCGATGTGGCTTTTAGACCAGGAATTCGCTCATGGAGACCTAAAACCAGATAATATACTGGTCCAAGACGATGGACAGATTATACTGATTGACTATGACGGCATGTATGTTCCGTCAATGGAAGGGCAGAACGCCAGAGAGAAAGGTAGTCCGGACTACCGTCATCCATTTCGTATTACGTCGTTTGACAGACATGCTGATGACTTCTCTCTTTCAGTCATTTGTTTGTCATTAAAGCTTATATCAATATCATATGGTATTCGCAATAAGTTTAATGTTACAGATGGACTTTTGTTTAAGAGCGAAGACCTTAACAATATAAGGGAAAGTGCACTATTTTCTTACGTCAATGAACTAATCTGTAATGATCGTGACTTAGGACTTTACTATTCTTCCTTCATCAAATGTTATAGCGGGAATATCCTTACATCTAATGATTTTAAAATTGACAGTGAAAAAAACATAGATGATTTACTTGATTTCTGGCCTTTAGCGCCCTTTTTATATGACCAGGAGATGATGGAACAAGGTGAGTTTTCAAATAATGGAATAATATACAATAAAGACGGTGATACTGTTATTGGGTTTAGATCAAGTAACTATAATGGAGAAGATGTATACATAAGAGAAGGAACTGTTTCAATTTGTGATTACGCTTTTTCTGATTACACTGGGCCTAAACTTCATTTGCACCTTCCTTCATCCATAAGATATTTCAGTTCTAAATCATTAGATTACAAATACAAAACGGTATACTGTGAATCTCCATGGTTTACTTGTGAGAACGGAGTTGTGTATACCAAGGATAAAACAGAATGCATATGTGTACTGAAATATTTGGATAATGCCAAAATAGATGACAAAGTGTCAATCTTGGGCCTTAATTTTTACAACGACTTGATTTTTCATGGCGTGTGGCCAAGACAATTGATTAAAATACGGGCTAACGCTTTCGGAAGTACTACATATCACTTCAAACTTGAAATACCAGAAGGTGTTACAAACATTGCGCAAATGGCCTTTAATAATATTGATTGTATGTACATTAAGCTTCCGTCAACTTTGAAGAGCTTGGGGCAGTATGCTTTCCTTAATTGCGATAAATTAGAGAACGTAGAGTTTAACGACAGCTGCAGCTTGACTATAATTGAAGAAAGTACATTTGAATTTTGCGTAAATCTTAAAAATGTCCACTTGCCTAAGAATGTGACAGAAATCAGAAAAAATGCTTTTTATGGGTGCTACTCATTGGAGCAAATATCTTTACCAAAAGCATTGGAGGTCATAGGCGATAGTTCTTTTGATATGAGTCACTTTTGCTTTTCGGATACTTTTGAGGCAAAAATTAAAAGAATAGTATTCCCATCAAAGCTGAAATATATAGGGAAATATTGTTTCTTTGGTCAGACTGGACTAAAAGAAATACAATTCACGTCAAATATAGAATGCATAGATGTGGAAGCATTCTCTCAATGTTATGACTTAACCAACATTTCGTATAGTAAAATAAAGGAAATAAGAGATAGGGTGTTTTGCGACTGTCGCCTTATTTTCCCTATTTTAAAAGGATTGGGAGAAGTCACTCCAGGAGCTTTTTACGGATGTACAATAACCATAAATGAATCTTCTAATTATATACTCGAAAGTGATGCATTGTACTCAAAGAACTACGAGTCATTAATTTACTACTGGGGTAAAGAGGATATAATAAAACTCCGAGAAGGAATACGCAATATTAATTATAATGTTTTTCTTCATACTCCCAAAGTGCTAATTCTTCCGAATTCATTCGATTTAGATAACATTAATAACGCACATGCGTTCCCGGCTGTTATTGTACCTTCGTATATACAAATTTGTGAAGAGGAAAGTTTCTCAAGGAAAGAGGATGTAAAAGGGACTTATGTATTATCTCATGAAATGTTGTTCGTCGATGGAAATTTTGGCGTATACACAGAAGATAAGACTAAACTTTTAAAATTTTCTGCTGATACAAATATAACAGAATATCATATTTTGGAAGGGTGTATCAGAATTGATAATTGGGCATTTAAACGTCATGCGTTATTTAACGGAAATGGATTGAAAAAGTATTTTGGGAATAAATTAAAGGAAATATATATACCAAACAGTATCCGCGAAATTGGAGAAAGCGCATTTGATGGATGTATAGAAATTGAAGAACTTTCATTGCCGGAAGGCTTGATTAGTGTCGGACGTAGGGCTTTTTATAGATGCGAGAAACTAAAGACAATAACGTTACCTAAATCAGTTGAATACGTTGAGGATGCAGACCAGCTCTTTAATGATTCTATTGAGAGAATTTACGTGTGTACAGAACATCTTTATAATGATTTGTATGCATGTGTGAATCTGCGTAATAAAATAGTGATGGTGACTGGTGATGTAACACATCAGACATCGTAATAATCAAAAGTTCTAAGGTTAGTATTAGTCAACTGATAGAATAAAAGTTCGCAAATCTGCGAGGGAAACAGTATAGCTTCAATATAAAATTTGATCAAAATGGATATCATAAATATAATAAAAGCTTATCAATCAGTCCAAAATGGTAAGGATTGTTTAGATAAAGAAGAGGAAAAGTTTTTTTTTAGTTTCCTAAAATATTTGAAAGCCACAAGAAAAGCACGTTTTATTTGCCGTGGAATTGGCAATGAAACGTTAGATATCGAATATGGTACCACTACTGACAACTTAGACTTATTATCAGATTTCATATTCTGTATTGGAGAAAAAGGCAGATGTTTCTTTGACAACAAGCGAAAGGGGATAGACTCTAATAGTTCGGATATTGTTCGTGAAGAGTTTGAACGTATATGGGGGAAAATGCATGAGAAAATTTGCAATCTTGGATTTATTCACCAAAATTCAAGAGAAAGAGTAAAATCGTTTTTGCTAAAGAATCCCAAGATTAAGGACTATTTCAGTAATACAGCTAATAAAGAACATTTTATAAGATTTGTGAACAGTCCCAATGCAATACTAATAAAGGATTATTACTCCGCTCTATTACATTCAATTGGGAAATCTTGTATGCCTAATAGCTACTTTTTATCAACATCACTCAGTGATAATGTTGCGCATAATTTCCGAGGAGGTTGTGGAATTATAATCTATGGGTGGGTTCCGAGGAAAGGTCTTAAGGATAGAATAATCCAATATTCAGATATAACCAAGAAGAATTTGGAAATTAAAAAGTTGGGACTACCCGCATATATAGGGGCTGTTTATCCTGAGCAGGAGGAAATTTGCCTAAAATGTGGGTTGCTTCCTCATTATATAATCGGCTTTTCTTGTGATAAGAAGTTTTATATTAATCCTAATATACTTAGTCTATCCAAAGACTGGAATGACAACATCGTGTATGATGGAATAAATATAAATCAAACCAAATTCAATAAGCTCTTTAGTATGTCTAATTATGGAATTAATTTCTTCTATATTGACGGTACATACTATATTCTGAAATCAAACGACATAAAAGGAATAAGAGAAGTATGATAATAATAGAGTCAAAACGAAAGAAGCCTGAGAATATACTTAAAGCACATCCCGGTGCGATAATCGCGGATGTAACGAGCCAGGCGAAAGATGGGTTGTTAAAACTAAGCCCGTTCTATCCGCACGGCGGTATTCCCGTGCCGTTCAGTGATGGCTACACAGCATCGTGCGTAGAGGGAATATGGCAGGGACTAAAGGTCTTTAGAAACGATGATATTGATATCAACATGTTTTCTAATGACAAAATGAAGAATATTAAACGAACTGTTCGTAAATTTGGCGAAGTGTTAGGCCACAGAAAGGGTGTAAACGGAACCGAGATACTTGGATATGTGGCAGCTAAACACCAGATATACATACCAACATATCGTTGGATGTTGGAACATAAGGCAATGGATATTATAGAGAGACTTCGCAGTGCCTCTCAAACAAAAAACATTGTTTTGCTTGACTACAATACTTGTTGTGATGTGGATGATGAACGCAAGCCACTGTCACACGCATATTTAGTCAAGGCTTACGCGGAGGGAATATACCCCTATGATGATTTGGCATTAAATGATAATAACATGAAACAACATAAGCAACTCTCGTTGTTTGACTAATAAGCGGTGAAATGGAAAAGAAAAGTAATTGGCAGGAATATGATGAGGTAATCAGAAGAAATGGCATAAGGAAGTTATATCATTTCACTGACAGAGATAACCTTGAGTCTATTATCCGCAACGGTGGACTGTATTCATGGGCTGACTGCGACAGAAAGGGAATCAAAATACAGAAACCCGGTGGAAGTGATGGATCTCGTTCTCTTGATATGCGTGATAACTTGCAAGATTATGTAAGAGTAAGTTTCGTTACGCAGCACCCTATGATGTATGTTGCCATGAATGACGGAAGAATCTCAAACCCCGTCATTTTGGAGATTGATCCTGAGGTGATTTACTGGAAAGGCTCTAAATATGCAGACAGAAATGCGACAAAGAATGGGGCATTGGTCGGTGACGGCATAGATGATTTTAATAGAATCCACTTTAAATCGGTGAAGGTTTCGAAGCACTTTGACTTGGATGATGATGAGCAGAAGTTCTACCAGGCAGAGGTCCTGGTGAAGAACTTTATTCCTTTGGAATACATAAAGAATATTGGTAATTTCGGAATTGCCATTCCCAATAAGCCACAACAGTTACAACATAAGATTCCTTATACAGCGCAGATTACCAGAAATACTCCGACTGCATTCATATTCTTGGTAGATCACTCTGTAAGCATGCAAAAGAAGACTATGCTTTATGGCGAGGAAATGACGATGGCAGAAGCTGCTGCACGTATTGTTAACCGTCAGATTAACGAGCTTGTTCTGCGATGCATAAAGACAAACGAGGTTCGGCACTATTATGATATTGCTGTAATAGGATATGGCGTTGATGCATATAGCGCATGGAACGGAAATCTGGAGGGCCGTGATTTCGTTTCTCCGGAAGAGTTACGCGACAATCCATATAAGAAGATTATAACAAGAGAAGAAAAAAGAACGAGGAAGGGCGTTGTCGTCAAAGAGGTTGAAAAGGTGCAATGGCTGGAAGCCAGACATGATGGGAACTGGACACATCTGCATGAAGCCTTCGTTAAAGCAAAAGCCTTACTTGACAAATGGATGGAAGAGCATCATGAGAAGGATTGCTATCCACCAACCATCATCAATATAACAGACGGAGAGTTTAATGGAACGACAAACGATGCTCTGCAGCAACAGGCTAACGAGCTGAAGTCCATGTTCACTAATGACGGTAACGTTATTCTCTTCAACATTCACTTCACCGCGAATAAGTCTGCTGAAGAGATAGTGTGTCCTATCGAAAAGTCTGAGCTGAATGGTAATAGCTATGCAGAAAGGCTATTTGATATGTCAAGTTTGTTGCCATTACGCTATAATGATGACATTGACAAGTATCTTAATGATGACAGACACGGACGTCATGTCGCTATGGGTGTTAACGCTGATGCAACTACGCTCATAAAGCTCATGGATATAGGTACCCCAACGAACATTAGTCAAAACCAATGAAAAAGAACTGCATAACTATCGGCAAAGACTCCGAGAGCGTCAATGAAGATGCTGTAATATCACAGTCCAACATTATCGCTGTATCTGATGGTGCTGGAGGTGGCGGTCTGTTTGCCGAAAAATGGTCTAAGTACCTACTGGAGAACTTACCAGGTACTCCTATCATGTCAGCTGACGAACTTGACAGATGGATTGAAGGTGTATGGGAGCCTTATTACAATCAATGTGAGAATGACGCAAAAAGTATCGGAGGAATGGCACTAAATAAATTCTATGATGAGGGATCATTTGCAACTTTGGCAGCCGTATGGAAGGTGTCGGCTACACAATGCCGATGGATTAGCATAGGTGACAGTGTCGTCTTTCACTATAACCAAGGTACTGGTTTGTTGGAGCATTCATATGGCGAATTGTCTGACTTTGACAATCCTCCATTCCTGCTTAACTGCAAGGATGAGCTTAATAAAGAGGGCGTGCGAACCGGGTCATTCTCTACGAATGATGAATCTATCATATTCGCAGCAAGTGATGCCCTTGCCCATTATCTGCTAATGATGTACGAGATCAGTCATCAAAGCGAATATGAGAAAGAAATTGCAGATGCTATAGAAAGGCATACCAAGAATGAGAACTATATAAGAGCCTCGCAAGTGATTGCTCCGTTTGATTTCTATGATTATGTCTTGAGTAAGCTACTTAACACTGTGAATCATGAAGCTAACTTCAGAAGGCACATCAGTAGCCTAATATCGAAGGGATTACTAGCTTACGACGACTATTCATTTGCCGTGATGCCGATGTAGTTGTATCTAACAATGATGAATATGAGTACTATTTCGTTTGAAATGCATGCTAAAGAATTTATGTCTGACAGCATCAAGCAGCTCCGCGAATATGCAGGACATGGACGCTGGCAAGGGGTCAGCGCAAACAACTTTACGCTAATTGATGAAGATAATTTAATCTATATCCGCTTATCTTATGAAGTGG
>CAZJEA010000098.1:0-8146 GCA_964544895.1 uncultured Bacteroides sp.
CAACGACCCCGAGATTACAAATCACGTGCTCTGGCCAACTGAGCTAAAGAGGCTTATTTCAATTTTCTCCGCTTACGGTGACAACTTCATTTCTTTCGAGTGTCGTTGTCTCTCGTTTGCGGTTGCAAAGTTACAACAAGTTTTTGAATTACCAAAACATTTCAAACTTTTTTTTCAGAAAAATTACAGCCTCGCAAATTAAAACCGTAGTTATCACGTCTTTAGACTTACAAAAAAAATTTCGCAATTTTTGCCGTTTTGCCGCTAGGTTTAGCTTGCACAGCCAATTTGCAATTCATCACTCACCTATCTGGGCATTCACTTTGCAGCGTTATTTCGAGATTTACGAAGGCCCATTATCTGCATTTTTTTTGCTATTATCATTTTATTTGCTAATTTTGTGACACAACTTTAATAATAAACCAAAATTTAAAAACAATATACCATCATGAAACAAGACATTGCCTCGCGCCTCGCTTCGTTGCGCGCGCAAATGGCTGCTAACAACATCGCAGCTACTGTTATTCCTCAAACCGACCCGCACCAAAGCGAATACATCGCCGACCACTGGCAACTTCGCCGCTACTTCAGCGGATTCACCGGAAGCGCCGGCCAACTTGTTGTAACTGCCGACAAAGCCCTGCTTTGGACCGACTCTCGCTACTTCATTCAATCTTCACAACAACTCGCCGGCACGGAAATAGTTCTCATGAAAGATGGTCTCAGCGAAACTCCCTCTATCGCTGAATGGCTTGGTGACAATCTAAACAACGGCGATACCGTAGGCATCGACGGCATGGTTTTCAGCGCCACAGAAACTGAAAATCTCAGAAACGCCATGGCTCGTCACGGCAAAAAAGTAGTAACAACATTTGACCCCGCTTGCGCTTGGCCCGATCGTCCCGCCCTCCCCGAATGTAAAGTTTTCGTACACGACATTAAATACGCCGGCGAAAGCGCTGCCAGCAAGATTGCACGTCTTCTCGCTGCTGCCGACAAAGCAGAAATGGCAAAATCTGTATTCATCTCTGCTCTTGACGAAATCGCCTGGACACTCAACATACGTTCTAACGACGTAACATACAATCCGGTTGCTACCGCATTCCTTTACCTCTCTGCCAATGGTTCAACCCTACTCATTGACCCTGCCAAGCTCACAGACGACGTTAAAGCTTATCTCGCAGAGCAAGGTGTTGCTACAGCAAACTATGCCGACGTGAAAGAATTTATTGCAGACCTCCCCGAAGACGACACCGTTCTCGTTGAACCCGCTCGCAATGCCGTTGCTGTGGTTGAAGCTCTTGGCAAACGCGCAGTTCGCGGTGCTTCAGTGGCTGCTGTTCCCAAAGGATGCAAAAACGACGTTCAAATTGCCGGCATACACGCTGCTATGGCTCGCGACGGTGTTGCTCTCGTTAAATCATTTATTGAGATTGAGAAACGCGCAGCAGGTCAAGGCGAACCTCTCACCGAACTCGGTGTTTGCGAAGTGCTTCGTCGCTACCGCAGCCAACAACCCTTATATTTTGAAGAAAGTTTCGGCACCATCGCCGGATATGCCGGACACGGCGCTATCGTACACTACGAACCAACCGAAGAAAGCGATGTTCCCGTGGTTAACGGCAACTTGCTTCTCGTTGATAGCGGTGCTCAGTATCTCGATGGCACAACCGACATCACTCGCACAGTTTCTCTCGGCACCCCCAATGCTCAACAGAAACGCGACTTCACTCTCGTGATGAAAGGACACATTGCTCTTGGCACAATGATATTCCCGGCTGAAACTCGCGGTGCACAACTCGATGCCGTAGCTCGTATGTTCCTCTGGCGCGAAGGTCTCACCTACCTCCACGGCACCGGTCACGGTGTAGGTCACTTCCTCAACGTGCACGAAGGTCCGCAATCAGTTCGTCTTAACAATACACCGACACCTCTCATGCTCGGCATGATCACATCAAACGAACCCGGACTATATCGCGAAGACATTCATGGCATTCGCTGCGAAAACCTCGTACTCACTGTTCCGGCAATGACAACCGAATTTGGCGAATTCCAAAAATTTGAGACTCTCACCTTGTTCCCGTTTGATTTACAACTGTTCGAAACATCAATTATGACTGACGAAGAAATAGAATGGGTAAACGCATACCACAACAAAGTACGCACTATACTTACCCCGATGCTCGACACAGAAGAAGAACGTAACTGGCTGGCTGAGAAAACCCAACCTCTTACACATTAATTATATGTAAATACTCATATCTTTGCTAACTCACGGATGTGCCGGCCCAAAAACTTGGCACATCCGCTTTTAAATAATACCTAAATAATGGCTTTAATTATTCCAGTTCGCGGCTTTCAACCTAAAATCGGAGAAGGCTGCTTTCTTGCCGAGAATGCCACTATCATCGGCGACTCAACTATTGGCAACGAATGTTCTGTATGGTTTAACACCGTAATACGTGGCGACGTGAACACTATCACTATCGGCGACCGTGTTAACATACAAGACGGCTCGGTGCTGCACACTCTTTATCAAAAATCAACTATCGAAATTGGTAACGACGTTTCTATAGGACACAACGTAACAATACACGGCGCAAAAATACACGACTACGCTCTCATCGGCATGGGCGCAGTTGTCATGGACGACGCTGAAGTTGGCGAAGGCGCTATTGTTGCTGCCGGCGCTGTTGTTCTCTCTCGCACAAAAATCGGCCCCGGTGAACTTTGGGGTGGCGCTCCGGCTAAATTCATCAAGAAAGTTGACCCCGAGCAAAGCCGCGAGATGAATCAAAAAATTGCTCACAACTACCTTATGTACTCTCAATGGTATAAATAGCATTGTTTGTCTATATGGCAAAAAATGAGTACCTTTGCACCAAAATATACTAAATACAGAAATATTTCCGCATTAAACATGAAAGCTTATGTATTCCCCGGACAAGGGGCACAATTTGTCGGAATGGGAAAAGACCTATACGACAATAATGCTGAAGCCCGTCAAATGATGGACAAAGCTAACGAAATCCTCGGTTTCAATATCACTGACCTAATGTTCGCCGGCACTGACGAAGATCTCAAAAAGACTTCTGTTACTCAACCTGCCGTATTCATTCACTCTGTAGCTCTTGCTAAAGCTCTAGGCGACAACTTCAAACCCGAAATGGTTGCCGGACACTCTCTCGGCGAATTTTCAGCTCTAGTTGCAGCCGGTGCACTCAGCTTTGAAGACGGTCTCCGTCTCGTTTCAGCTCGTGCACAAGCTATGCAAAAAGCTTGCGAAATCAACCCCTCAACTATGGCTGCTGTACTTGCTCTTCCCGACGAAAAAGTTGAAGAAGTTTGCGCAGGCATTGATGGCGTGGTTGTTCCCGCTAACTACAACTGCCCGGGTCAGCTTGTTATCTCTGGTGAAATTGTTGCCGTAGATGCTGCATGCGAACAACTCCTCGCAGCCGGTGCAAAACGCGCACTTCGCCTTAAAGTTGGTGGCGGTTTCCACTCTCCTTGCATGGAGCCAGCACGTGCTGAGCTCGCAGAAGCAATCGAGAAAACCGAATTTAAAACTCCCGTTTGCCCCGTTTATCAAAACGTGGACGCAAAACCTCACACAGACCCTGCAGAAATCAAAGCAAATCTTATTGCTCAGCTTACAGCATCAGTACGTTGGACAGCTTCAGTGCAAAATATGATTGCTGATGGTGCTACCGACTTCACCGAAGTTGGTCCCGGAAAAGCTCTTCAAGGCATGATCGCTAAAATCAACCGCGAAGTAGCAATTTCAGGCATACAATCACTCGATTAATTTCTCCATCCATAATTACTTGAAGCAAGAGCTGCCGCTATGGCAGTTCTTGCTTTTTTACTACTGATTTGTTTAACATCTTTCGTTAACATTAAAAAAATTGTAATCATTACAATTTTTATTCCAAAATCCTTGCACACATCATTTTTTTGTCTTACCTTTGCCACATATCAATCAAACTACTAAAACTATTAACCAACTCCAAAAACACTCTCTTACATTATGAAAAAGAAATTTATCTGCACCGTATGTGGCTATGTTTACGAAGGCACTGAAGCTCCTGAAAAATGCCCCGTTTGCGGTGTTCCCGCTAGCAAATTCAAAGAAGTAGACGACGCAGAAGCACTCTCATTCGTAACTGAACACGAAATTGGAGTAGCTAAAGGCACCGGCGACGAAATGATAAAAGACCTCACTGACCACTTCAACGGCGAATGCGGCGAAGTTGGTATGTACCTCGCAATGTCTCGTCAAGCTGATCGCGAAGGATATCCCGAAATCGCTGAAGCTTTCAAACGTTACGCTTGGGAAGAAGCTGAACACGCTGCTAAATTTGCAGAACTCCTCGGTGAAGTTGTTTGGGATACCAAAACTAACCTACAAAAACGCATGATGGCTGAAGCTGGTGCTTGCGAAGACAAAATGCGCATCGCTCGCAACGCTAAAGCTGCAGGTCTCGACGCTATCCACGACACCGTACACGAAATGGCTAAAGACGAAGCTCGCCACGGCAAAGGTTTCGAAGGTCTCTTCAACCGCTACTTCAAAAAATAAACGAATAACTGAATATCACAGCTACGAGGTTGTGTCGAAAGACGCAGCCTCGTCTTTTTTGCCGTTCATAGTATTTGCTAATTGAACATTATTTCGTAAATTTGCCAGTCAGAGAATATTAATACATAAACAACATATTATGAGCAAAGAAATTGTGTTGAGCGGCATACGTGCCACAGGAAACCTCCACCTTGGCAACTACTACGGTGCGCTCGGCAAATTCGTTCGCATGCAAGACGACTACGACTGCTTGTTTTTTGTAGCAGACTTGCACGCACTTACTACTAATCCGGATCCAAACGCATTGCACGCCAATGCTAAAAATATTGTCGCCGAATATCTTGCTGCAGGTATAGATCCTGAAAAAGCTACGATATTTATGCAAAGTGACGTACCCGAAATTTCAGAGATGTATCTGTTGTTGAATATGCACGTTGGCATAGGCGAACTCATGCGCACAGCGTCGTTTAAAGATAAAGCGCGCAAGGCTCTAGGCATAGGCAACACTAACGAGTCTGACGAAGACTTCGAAAAACAAATCATCGGCGCTGAAACCAACAAACGTGTTAACGCCGGACTCTTAACCTACCCCACCCTAATGGCGGTAGACATCCTCATCCAAAAGGCAAACAAAGTGCCCGTAGGTAAAGACCAACTACAACACCTTGAGCTAACTCGCCGCTTTGCTCGCCGCTTTAACTCTTTCTACAATGTGGAAGAATTCCCGGAGCCCGAGAGCTTCGACTTTGGTGGCAAACCCGTGAAAGTGCCCGGACTGGATGGTTCAGGCAAGATGGGTAAAAGCGAAGGCAACTGCATATATTTGGTAGACGAACCTAAAGCATTGCGCAAAAAAGTTATGCGTGCAGTCACCGACGAAGGTCCGCAAGCGCCCAACTCAGAGATGTCTGAACCGGTTGCAAACCTCTTCACTCTATTAGAACTAACATCTGACCCGGCAGTAGTTCAACAATTCCGCGACGCATACGCAGATTGCTCTATACGCTACGGCGATTTGAAGAAACAACTCGCAGAAGATATACTCAAAGTAACTACGCCCATACGTGAGCGAGTTACTGATATCCTAAATGACGACGAATACCTACGCAAGGTACTGGCAAGAGGTGCAGAACGCGCTCGCGAACGTGCTTCGAAAACTCTTGCTGAAGTGCGCCATATTATGGGTATACGAAGATTTTAATTTCAATCATTTCCTTTAATGAATTAATATGTGGCCGACTGCTGTGATAGCGGGCGGTCATTTTTTATTTCTATTTCACCAACAGCATTATCCGAATAAAAATCAGCTAGAAACCTTAAAATTTATCACTTTTCGGCAAAAAAAGTACGAAAAGTATTTTTTTTTCACAAAATAGTATTTATTTTTGCATCAGCAATCTAGACTAATAGGTCCTCTTCTGGCCTACAAATCTTCTAACATGTTAATTCACAACAAATTACAGAACGTAGACGCATAACTAATAACCAACATCTCACGGCACTTCTTCGGCGTCGTGCTCGTTTTGTGCCTAATTACGCACTCCTTCTGACTATTCTTTAATATTAAAATCTATCTTACGAATTTAATTTTATAATCAATAAGTTTAACTAAAATTACTTTTTGCATGAAGAACATTTGTTTGCAAATGAATCGGAAAGCATGCTTGGCCCTTGCTATGGCCCTGTTCATGATTTTCCCTGCTTTGGCACAGAAAGTGACAGTTACCGGTACTGTTATTGATCCGGACGGTGAGCCCGCTATCGGTGCCAGCGTTACGGTGCAAAACGCTCCCGGTGTTGGTGCTGCTACTGATATCGACGGTGTTTTCCGCATATCAGCCGACGCTAACGCTACTCTCGTCGTGTCATACGTGGGTTGCCAAACCCAAACTATTCCCCTTAATGGTCGTACCAACATTGAGGTGAAACTCGTTTCTGATTCACAAGTACTCAGTGAAGTTGTTGTAATCGGTTACGGTCAGGTTAAAAAAGCCGATGCCACTGGTTCGGTGACTGCCATCAAACCTGACGATATGAATAAAGGTCTTAACACCTCTGCTCAAGATATGATGCAAGGTAAAATCGCCGGTGTTAATGTTGTTAACAACGGTGGTGAGCCCGGTGGCGGTGCTACTATCCGCATCCGTGGTGGATCTTCTCTTAACGCTTCTAACGACCCCCTTATCGTTATCGACGGTCTCGCTATGGACAACTACGGTGTGCAAGGTCTCTCTAACCCATTGGCTCTCGTTAACCCCGCCGATATCGAAAGCTTCACTATCCTTAAAGACGCTTCTGCTACTGCAATCTATGGTAGCCGCGCTTCTAACGGTGTTGTTATCATCACTACAAAAAAAGGTACTTCTAACTCTCGTCCGAAAGTATCTTACAACGGTAATGTTTCTGTTAGCTTAGCTAACAACAAACTCGACGTTCTCTCAGGCTCTGAGTACCAACAACTCGTTGGCAACCTCTTTGGCACTGACAGCGCCGAATACGCTACCCTCGGTTACGTTAACGCTGCCGGTCAACGCGTCATCGCCGACACCGATTGGCAAGACGAAATCTATCGTACAGCTGTTAGCACCGACCACAACATCACTGTTGCCGGCGGTCTCAAAAATATGCCTTACCGCTTCAGCGTTGGTTACACAAACCAACAAGGTATCTTGAAGACTTCGAGCTTCCAACGCTACACCATGAGCGCGAACATCGCTCCCTCACTCTTCCAAGACCACTTGAAACTAAACATCAACGCCAAGGGTATGTACTCTAAAACAGGCTACGCTAACACCGACGCTATCGGTGCTGCCACCTCTATGGACCCGACAAAACCCGTTTACGGCGACAACGACATTTACGCTAAACACTTCGCCGGCTACTGGCAATACTACACCAGCGTTGACCGCGGCGATACAGACTGGATCTACGGTCTAAACTCTCTCGCTACCGCTAACCCCGTCGCTCTTCTCAACACATCTCGCGACCGCGGTAAATCAAAAGTATTCCTCGGCAACTTTGAAGCTGACTATTCTATCCACGGTTTCGAAGACCTCCACTTGCACGTTAACGCAGGCGCCGACATCACAAACGGTCGCTCTAAAAAAAGCTACTCTCGCTACAACACTGACAACTACTACTATGGTAGCGCAGGTTGGAACGAAATGAATACTTACAACCTCTCATTGAACGCTTACGCTCAATACATCAAAGAGCTCAACGATAACAACCGTTTCGACATCATGGCAGGTTACGAGTGGCAACACTTCCACAAAGTTACCGACTACTTCTACAACGGCACTTATCCTTCTACCAGCATCGAGCATGCAGGCGAAATTTATCTCCCCTCTGAAAACACCCTTTACAAAACCGAAAACTACCTCGTTTCTTTCTTCGGTCGTTTGAACTACTCTTTGCTTAACCGCTACTTGTTCACCGTTACCCTCCGCGACGACGGTTCTTCTCGTTTCGCTAAAGGTAACCGCTGGGGACTATTCCCATCTGCTGCTTTCGCTTGGAAAATCAAAGAAGAAAGCTTCCTCAAAGATGTTAACGCTGTCAGCA
>CAZJEA010000099.1:0-8083 GCA_964544895.1 uncultured Bacteroides sp.
CTGCGGTACATACTTGTTAGTTGTTTCATCGTAGTTCGCTTTATACAAGTATATGGTGGTGTCGGTGGTGTTGGTGAAGCGTGTTGACACATATTTCACGTCGGCAATGTAAGCCGAGACATCTTCGGTGCACGATTGGTAGTTAAACTCCACTGTGCTCTGGTTGAACACCTCGTAGTTGTTATCGTCGACAACAAGATAGTGGTTGCGGTCGAGTTGAGCGGTGAGTTCAGCGCCGTCGTTGGTCCAGTCGGCAACCTCGTAAGTGAGGGGAGTCTCATCAATTACCGAGCCTTCGAGGGTGCTACCCAGCGCACGCACATAAAAATTCACCGTATATTGGTTGTTACGTTCCACCTTGTTAATATCCACTGTAGGTATGGTGGCTTGATAGTAGTAAATCTCTTTTGTCGGATTTTTATCATCATCGCCGAGATGTTTTTCAAACTCAACGCTAACGTTTACGTGCAAGTTTTTGTCTCCTTTCGACCAGTCGGAAGGATAGGTATATATAGGATATGATTGTCGATATAGATAGTACTGTCGGCCGTCTCTGTTGCTGGTTAAGAGCTCGGGAGTTTTAAGTGTGCGAGTGTAGTCGGCGTACATA
This sequence comes from uncultured Bacteroides sp., assembly GCA_964544895.1. GTDB lineage: Bacteria > Bacteroidota > Bacteroidia > Bacteroidales > Muribaculaceae > CAG-873. Next base: position 611 of record CAZJEA010000099.1, read on the forward strand.
TCTTCTGTTTTCTCGTCGTCGGTAAACGTGCCGTCAATTTTGCCGCACTTCATAGTGTTGTACACTTTCACTGACATAGCGTCGGTAGTGTTGCTGGGCACATAGTAGTCTGTGGCGTTTATCCACATCTTTGGAGTGACGTAAACTTGAAATATAACTTTTGCAGCAGCGCGTTTGAAGTATATGGTAGATTTCATAGTTGTTGTGCTACGGTCGAGGGTTATGTCAGCCGCGCCGTCCATCACAAAACTTTCATAGTTTTCGTATTCGGAGAAGTCCGATTCAACAACTAGCGCTTTAATTTCAGCTATTGTAGAATTCTCAGTTATTTTTTTATCAACATCATCGGGCACATTTGAGACAGCGTAGACACCGCAAGTGGTATCATCGTCGCCGAAAAGAGTTTTTAATTCTTCATCGGTAAACGACATGGTGTATGTGCTCATTTGGTAGTCGTCGACGTTGACATAGCGATGTATCACCGCCGTTTCGTTTAAATACTCATCCTCATTACCGGAGATTTTCTTGCCGTCTTTGAGCTTGTAGAAGAAAAAGTGAGTTTTGCCAATGAGATATTCCTTGTCACCAATGAAAAACGAGCGCGAGACCTCGTCGCTTTTGCCGCTGACGAGGGTGAACGTCATTGCACCGTGCGATTGCGGATCGATGGTTTCAAGACGGTCGCTACAACCCGCCAATAGCGGTTGTATAGCAATCAATGCCCATGCAAATATTTTATGTATTCTTTTCATTGTCAATCTTTACTTTTTTACTACTATACTTATTTTGTGTTAGCTTATAGTTTGTACTATTGTCCATCCTGACAAATCTTTGATAACAGACGACTTATCTTCGCCATATAACACCATGATGGTTAATGTAGAGCGGTGTTCGGTCTTGCTGGCTTCATCTGAGGCACGAATATAAAAAGTCACTTTGTTTTCTCCATCTATAGTGCTGGAAGTGTATGTGGTGCCAACAATCAAGCCCGATGTGTCATATGTTGCAGAAACACCATCTATAAATATTATAGAGCTTTTTGGCTCGGTGGGGTCTTGCGTGGTCAGCGAGGTAAACAATTGACAACCGATTGGAGACGATATGTCTATTTCGCCTATGAGGGTTGATCCTTTTTTAAGTGTCACAATTTTATTTTCCTCATCAATGGTATTATCATAGCCGGACCACACTATGCCGCCTTTAACAGTGATGTCGTCGTCGTAGTACACTGTGTGTGTATTGTTGGTGAATGTCCAAGTGTTCATCAACGTAAATGTCAAGCCGTATTTTATGCCGGTAATAGTGAGGTCGTAGACGTGGTTGCGAGTGAGCGATTGGTCCATGTCTTGCAGCTTCAGTGGCACAGTGTGCACTGACTTATTTTGGCCGTCGAACACTGTTACCTCCATATCAACCTCCTCCGATGACTTGTTTGTGCACTCGGGCAAATAGGCTATTGCCGTTTGTGTGCCGTTGTCTTCGGAGATTGTAAGCGCGTCGGTGCCGTTGATAAGCGCGGTTTCGTTTATAAATGATATTGTTGTGTTCTTTTTACTTGTGCCTTGAGTGGTGGGGTTGAAACATTGCACGTAGTCAATACTTCTGGTGTTGTCGGCTGTGTCGTAGCCGTTGGGCACCACGTAGCCGTTGGCATTTGAGCATCTAAACTTCACGTCGATAAGTTGCAGATTTTCGTTGCCGGTTTCTTTAAGCAGTTCTTCGCTGAAATGCAAACGGCATTTTGCTGCGGCGCGGAGCATCCAAATGGTGCCGGCGTCTTGTGTGTCTACGCCTTTCTCTATCTCAAATGTTTGCACGCCCCACATGGGTATGTATATGTCAGACGATGTGCCTTGAGGTAAGTTTGAAACCAGGAATGTTTCTTCGTTAATCTTCTCGAAGTCGATATCGCCCGAAGTGGGAGCCGAGTTGGCAACGACCATGCAGCGATATTTGCTGCCATACTCAAAAAAGTCTTTGTCGTCGGAGGTTTTGCGCTTTATCTTGCCATAATACTGGTACACACCTTCACCGATTTTGTAGCAGTTGAGGTCGTCAACATTTTGCATGAAGGTGCCCTCGGCATCGAAGATGGCAACATGCACATCGTTGATGTTTATGCTGTTGTCGTAGGTGGTTTCCTGGCTAACGTATTCGTCGCCCCAGGTAGTGCCAGTGCCACGCGCCGTTGCACCATCGTTGTTCACCGTTAGGGTGAATGTAAACGCAATTTCGTCTTCGTCGTCAACAGCGGGGCTTTCGGGCTCGCCGTCGTAGACGCACGATGTTAGCGCGCATCCCAGTGTTAGTAGTATGTATCGATAAAGTCGCATTTATGTATCTTTAAAAAGTGTGAGTTTTTAAGTGCTCTATTTTTGACTTTGTAGGTCGTCGTTGTTGAAGACGATGCGCCAAGAGTTTATTTCTATCACTGAGTCGAGCCAGCGTCCGTCGTTGAGGAAGAACACGAAGTTGTATTCGTCCTGGCGGTCAAGAAATTCTTGGTCGGTAGTTATTTTCGGATAGTTCGGACGAACGAGCAGAGCGTAGTCGATGAGAGGAATTGAGAGCACTTTCTCGCCGCTGTGTGCATTGTAGACGGTGAGGGTGGGGCGCTCATATTTATCCCAATCTTGCACTTGCAGTCGCGACACCGTGTGTCGTGCTACTACTGCCGATACGCTCGAAATTTGTGCGCTCTCGTCGTACACTCCGGCTTTTCCGGCTGCCTTTTCGAAGGCTGTGTACAAAAAGCGTTTTTCGTCGTGCATTACCGAGTTGTCGTAGTTTAAGTGTCCGTTGTTGGCTTCGATGTAGAAGTCGTAGTCGGTGGGACTTAAAGCTTCGCCGTTGAGTTGTTGCAGCACCACCGAAACGCGGTGGGTGTTTTTGGTTAAGTGTATGTCAAAGGTGTGTGTGCCGGGTTCGTCGGCTTCGGAGATTACGATGTCTGCGGCGCCATGAAAGAGGTCGTCGAGGTCTTCGTTGACAAGGTCGTAATCGTTATCGAGTGTTTGCGAGCGTTTAAGTTTGCAGGTGAGGTCGCTCATGCGCGAGGCACGGCTGCTCATTGTTGGCAGTGTGAAACTGCTGCCTTCGTGCACGCCTCCCCAAGCTACGACGTGATACTTGCCCGGTGCTAACGACGAGATGTCCATGCAGTGATAGTTGTCGCCGGCGGTGGTAAGTACATCTTGATTTTGTGCATCGTAATATACCATCTCGCCGTTGCTGTTGAACACGTACAGAGACATTGATTGCACCTCGGCGTCGAATGCGTCGGCATACTTCAAGTTCATGTCGTCAATAAATCTTACGCGATAGTTAGCAGCGCAATCGCCCTCATCGTCGTAAATGGCGTGACACGATGACAGTGTGGCTGTGGCTGCAATGCCTAGCAATGGTAAAAGTATTTGTTTTAGAGCTTTCATTGAAGTTGATGTTAATAAACGATGTCACTTATTGTGTTGTGGCTCTCTGAGCCGAGTGTGTTGAGTTGCTGAATGGGCCTTTTTGGCAGCGGCGGCATTTGTCGCCGCTGCCCGGCCTTTAAGTAAGAAGATTATGTTCGATTATTATTCGAGGTCGATGTCTTGAGTGATGAGACGCCAGTTTTGGATAGCGATCTTTGCATCAAGATACCATTGTTCGTCGTCGGTGTTATCATCGGGTTTGGTAGGATCTACCGGTTCTGTCTTGTCGAATACAGGTGTACCTACACCGGTGATAGTCTTAACGGTGAGTTGATACCAGTGGTTACGTACTATTGCGTTAACGTCACCGGCAATGTTGTGCTTAATCGGAGTGTAGTAGTAGCACATACCGTCTGTCCAAATTTCAGCTACTGGAGCGTTTTTGTGTAGTTGTTTGAGTTGGGCTTCAGTAAGTTGCTTACCGTCGCTGCCGTACCAAGTCTTTTGTGTGTTGAGAAGGATAGCTACTTGATAAGATTTCAAGCTTTCTTTGTTAGCAGCTGCAGCTACGCGAGTGTATGTGATGTCTGCAGCTTTGATTGGAGTGCCATCTGCATAGAATACTGTGTTAGAGAAGTATGTTGCAATTGCGTTAGCAAGGTTCTCTTGGGTGTAGTATTTTGACAACCAGCGAGCAAGTTGAATTGCTTTGCCATCAGCTGTTTGAAGTTGTACAGCGAAGACTGCGTTTGTATTGATGTCTTCAGTTGTGCTTGCGTAAGTGTTTTCAAACGGATAGTTGCGACCTGTTTTGAAGTCGGTAGCTTTCATTGTCTCCCAGTTTAAAGTTATGTCGTTGAGGCTAACTTCGTCGAGAGGAAGTGACCAGAATGAACGATAGTTTGCTTTGTCGTTCCAAGTCCATGTGCCGGTATAACCGTTAACTTTTTTGAACAACGGAGTTTTGCGAGCAGTGTTGAAGATGTTCCAACCTTGTATTACAGCGTAAACGTCACCAATCTTAGAGCCGTCAGCATAGGTTAATTGGTCAGAGTTTTCAAGTTTGAATGAATTTACAACATCGTCACCGCCTTTACCGTCTTTGATGGTGACTTTGCCAACTACGCGCTCAACGTATATGGTAACAGGATTATCTTTAGCTTCATCTGCTGTTTTACCAAAGTTGAGGGCTTCGATAGGAGTAGCTACGATATCACCGTTGTTGTCATATACAGAGTTTGACATAACAAAGTATTTTGTGTCATTTGTTTCGGTGTAGCCGGGAGTAGCTGGTTTAGCTGCAACAGTTTCAGTAGCTTCTGTTGCTACGTTGTCAAGTACGATAGCTTTCAAAGCATCCAATGAATATGAGTCAGCGTCGAAAGTGACTGTAGAGTTAAGCACTGCGATAACGTGTGTAGGTGTGTCACCTTTCATAGATTCGAGTGTAACAACATAGTTGCTGACTTTGCTATTTGTGCCGTCTGACCATGAAGAGATGCCTGTGCCTGTTTTGTAGTTCTTAGTGCCGTCAATAGCGAAAGCGCTACCGTCTGCGTTAAAGAAGAAGAATGCAACTGCACCGTCTTTCACGTTTAAATACTCGTCACCTGCGTCGTAAACGGCTGTCGGTTCGGTGGTAGAAGTAGCGTCGTCGTCACCACGGCTTGCGAGGTTGTTAGAAACGATACTGAAGGCTAGATATTTCTGTTCGCCTGTGTTAGTTTTGTTGTTGTCGGGATTGACAACGTCATTGCTAGAGCATGAGGCTAGCAATAGGCCAATAAGACCTGTAAATAATAACTTTTTCATCAGTAAGATAGATGTTTAAGTGAGATGAATAATATATAAATTAATGTAAAAAGCGTGTATTGAGGGCGCTGTCACAAATTGCGAGTAGTCGCTCATTTGTAACATGCTGTTCTAATAAAAACATGTTGTGTGTGGTAATAACTTTTAGATTGCGTGTTTTTATTAAATATCTTTAGAATGTGTAGACCATGTTGATAGCCGCTTTTGTGGGCCCTACATAGTTGTGAGTTTTGTGGTCGAGTATGCGTTTGCCGCATCCGGCACATTTGTAGACTCTGTAGTGCGAGCCTCCGTAGCCAATGCCTATCTCGCCCTCAAGTGTCCAGTGCTTGTTAAAATGCCATGCGTAGCCGTAGCTCACGCCGGCGCCCAAAATCCAACCTTCATAGCGATGATCGCTGAGGCTTTTGAAGTGTGTGCCTAAGAATGATATGTTGTTACTTAGGTGTCCTACATTGTATTGTCCGCCAAAAACGTGCACGCCAAAAAAGTGTCCTTTAAATTGGTCTTTCAGCCAAAAACGAAATTCGGGTTGCACGGTCCAGTGCTTCCAACGACGTTGGTGAGAGAGACTCCACGCGTTTAGCTCTCCTGTGATGTCTAGCGTCCATTTAGGAGCTATGCCCACCTCAACGCCTAAGTTAGCATTGAGAAATGCGTCTGCGAGTACATTTGTTTTGAGTGCTACGTGTACCGGCTTGTCTTCTTTGCTTGCCAATTCTTGCGCTTGCGCAAACGGCATGCTACAAAGCAGGATTAGACTCATCAAAAAAATTCTCATAGTTTTTTTGTTGATACAGAAATGTGTGTTAGTGTTGAGGATTAGTAAAAAATGGATTAGTATTTCTCGTTTATAAGGTAGAGGGATGACGCTAGAAGCGGGACGTCATTTTTGGAACACTAATAGTTCAATTTTTTATCGTAGTTGAACCTTTAATCATAAAAGCACCGCAAAATTAGACAAATTGCAGTAGTATTACAAATTTATTTCGTAAAAATAACAAAATATCTGCAAATAATGGTGAAATGCGCTTTTGCTGCTCCTTTGACAGCGTTTCGCGGTGTGTGCTCTCATTCGTTGCTAATACTAAGTATTTAGCCCTTTAAATGGTGTACGCCGCAAATATAGGTAAAACTAAAAAATTACCCCCCCCCATTTAGTTAAGAAATGTTAATGTAACACAAGTTTAACTGCTCTGTAACAACCAACGTCGTCTTTAAAACTTCCTATGCGACTGATGTTTGCCAACTTTCTTTTTTTTGCGTACCTTTGTGGAGCTATTATGATAGATAAATGCTATGCTAAATTTTAAAACACTTTTAGATAACTCTTCTCTCTATAATTTCCACTCTCACACTCAATTTTGCGACGGCCATGCCGAAATGCGCGATTTCGCACGCCGCGCTGTGGCTGACGGATTCACACACTATGGCTTCAGCCCCCATAGCCCCATAAATCTGCCCTCAACGTGCAACATGAGCAGCGACGATGTTGACGCTTATCTCGCTGAGGTCGATTTTATCAAGCACAATTTCAATGGTACGCGCTTTTATGCGTCGATGGAAATAGACTATGTCAGCGCCGACTGGGGTCCTGCTATCGACTATTTCCAAAATCTGCCCCTCGATTATCGCATTGGTTCGGTGCATTTCATACCCGCTCAAGATGGCACGTTCGTAGACATTGATGGTCACTACGAGCATTTCGCTCAGAAAATGCGCGAAAATTTCCGCAACGACATACGCTATGTTGTCGAAACATTTTATGCGCAGTCGATAGCTATGCTCCGCGCCGGCGGATTTGACATCCTCGGCCATTTTGACAAAATAGGTCAAAATGCAGCCTATCATTGCGCCGACGTTGAAAAGCAACCGTGGTATGAGGAGTGTGTGCAGGCTCTTATTGCGGAAATAATAAAATCGGGAGTGACTATTGAGGTTAACACGAAGGCGCTGGCACAGCACCACCGCATATTCCCCGGTGAGCGCTTTTTGCCGCAGCTGGTGAAGGCTAATGTGCCCATTGTGGTAAACAGCGATGCCCATTATCCCGACCTCATCAATGCCGGACGCGATTATGCGCTAAATCTTATCGCTGAAATAGAAAAATCGGTGCGCTGATAATCAGGTCGTTACGCAATAAGTATGTTTTTTAACATAAAAAAGTTGTTAAAATACTTGCACAGTATATATAAAGTTACTACCTTTGCATCACGAAAACATCGCGGAGTAGAGCAGTGGTAGCTCG
>CAZJEA010000100.1:0-8076 GCA_964544895.1 uncultured Bacteroides sp.
AGAGCCAACAAGAAGAAGCTAATGCCGTTGCTTGCGGTTACTGGCACCTCTGGCGTTACAACCCCTCTCTCGAGGCTGAAGGTAAAAACCCGTTCACTCTCGACTCTAAAGAGCCGAACTGGGATGAGTTTGAAAACTTCCTCAAAGGTGAGGTGCGTTATGCCTCTGTGCTTAAACAATATCCCAATGAAGCAGCTCAACTCTTCGCCGCTGCTAAAGAAAACGCTCGTTGGCGCTACAACAACTACCGTCGTTTAGCTCAACAACAATGGGGTGTTGAACCGGAAGCAAAATAAACCATAACACGAAATCCTTTTTAACCTAAACCCTGAGGCTGCGCAATAGTGCGCAGCCTCTTTTGTCTTTAGTAATTTTGTAATCTAAGTTGAATTTACTACTTTTGTCGTCTGATGGCTAATATATACGAAATACAGCGCTACGGTAAGTGGATCTTTTTGGTGACGGCAGCTACGGTTGTTGGCGCTTTTTTGTATGTCTCTAACAATCTCGTTAAAGATCTTGCCGCTCGTGAGCGTGAGCGTATGGAGATTTGGGCTGATGCCACTAAAGAAATTGTAAGTCAACTTGAGCAAGATAACCATTTCGATGCTGATAGCACGTCTACACCTATGCCCGTCATGGATATTGACTTCTTGTTGCGCATTATTGAAAGTAATACCACTATCCCCGTATTATTGACTGATGATCACAATAACATCATAAATTACAGAAACTTTGAGTTGCCCGAACCGATTGACTCTTTGTCACCAATGTCTCTCTCGTCCGCAAATCAAAAATATCTGGAAAGCAAGCTTGCCGAGCTCTCAAAAAATCAGCAACACCTCATACCCATAAAAATCGCCCCTGATGTGGAGCAGCGATTATATTACGAAGATTCTACTCTCTTAAAACGTCTCAGCTATTTCCCCTACGTGCAATTGTTGGTGATGATTGTATTTTTGGTAGTGGTTTATTTCGCTGTGACATCCGCAAAAAAAGCCGAGCAAAACAAAGTGTGGGTGGGGCTGTCGAAGGAGACTGCACATCAGCTTGGCACTCCAATCTCATCGTTGATGGCTTGGATGGAACTACTCCCCGATATGGGCGTCGACGATGACACTTGCTCGGAGATGAATAAAGATGTGAAGCGCTTGAGCACCATTGCTTCGCGTTTTTCAAAAATAGGATCTAAACCTCAAATGCAACAAGACGATGCCGGTGTGATAGTGCGTCGCGCCTCTGAGTATATGGCTACGCGTGTCTCGCCGCGCATTGATTTTAAAACCGTTTATACTCACGAGGAGTTGCCGGCGCAAATTTCTGCACCATTGTTTGAGTGGGTCATGGAAAACTTGATTAAGAATGCTGTAGACGCTATGGAAGGCCACGGCTCGTTGGAGGTCCTCACAGGTAAAGAGCAAAACATTGCGTTTATTGAAGTGTCTGATACCGGTAAGGGTATCGCTCGCAAAAATTTCAAGAATGTCTTTAATCCGGGCTTCACTACTAAAAAACGCGGTTGGGGTTTGGGTTTGACTTTGGCAAAGCGAATTATAGAACAATACCACCGAGGCCGGATTTATGTTAAATCTTCAGCCCCCGGTGTTGGTACTACTTTTCGCATTGAGCTACCGCTCGTATTTTAGTATTTACTTATTTCTTTTCGCTCTCGGCAATGATTTTGTCAACGTCGAGGCTGCTGAGCCCGTATGTTACGGCTACGGTCTCAATCATGCGCCGCTCTTTAGTGGTTATTTGCTCGTTGTCTTGACTGGCAATATAAACCAGGCGGCTTATAAGTTCGCGTCCTGCTCCGTTGCTGATGTTCTTTTGCTCCTCTTCTTGTAGACAATACAAACCGTATGCATGAAGCTCTGTCTCAAAGGCTTGAGCTACATTATTAAACTCGTGTTCAATTGCCTTGTTGAGCGCTTTAACTTCGCGCACAAGCGATGCGTAGATGTTTGCCGACTCTATACGCTCGTTGCGTGAGAACATCAAACAATGTTCTACAGTGTTTATGCTGTTGCGGAGATTGAGCAGTGTGTCTGCTATATGACTGCGCGCTATATCTACCTCGATAGCTTCGGGTATTGAGTCGAGTATTTCTTCTGTCTTATGTTGAGCTAGTGCCGGCTTGTTGCTGTGAGTTATATCATTGTAAAATTTTAAAATCTCTGATACCGTGGCATTAGCTCTGTTTAAAAATACATCTTTAATGCGGCCTGAACTTATGGCACTGAGCAGGCGTTCTACGGTTGCACCCCAACGTTCTATCCATGCCTGTAATCCTTGTTGATAGTATCTGTATTGCAACGCATTGCGGTTGATAACCTGTGGCAATGCGAGTGCATTACGCCTTGTGGTGACGTAGTTTAGTACTACTCTGTTTGCCGACGCTTCTTTGAGCTTGAAGTGCGTCTCTTTACAAAGTATTTCGTAAAATCCGGTGCTTATGCGTTCTGTGCTCAGAAACTCCGACTGATTTGACGTCGTCGGCAAACCAATCATACGAAATACGCTGAATATTGTCGGAAATTCAACTCCGGTAGTGCCGCCTAGAGCCATAAATGCTACTAAGTTTGATAGCGTCGGCGTGCACGTCACGCGGTGTATTTCGCGCGTGGCATCGTCGAGCGCTCGCGCCGGAATTATTTTCGCCGCTTTTTCCCATAGTCCCAAAAATCCTGCACGCAACACTTCTGAAAGCCCTGATGCCGGTGCTGTGCTGTGGTGCGTGCCGTTACACACGGCAATTATTTGGATATTGCTGCCGAGTTTTGAGTATATTAGATTTTTGAGCTGCTCTAGCTGCTCAATGCTTATAAGGTCTTTTTTCGTTATGAGTATCGAAACTTTGCCGCGCTCCATAAGTTGCTTTATGGCTGTCACTTCAAAGTCTTCGATATCGTTTTCTTGTGCCGAAATACAATATATGATGGTGTGAAACCAACTGTATATATCATCTGAACTGTCGCGACGAGCTATCTCATCGAATATGGAGTGTGTCCATTCGTCTATCTCGTTGCTTACTAGTCCTTTTGTGTCGTAAAGTGAGTATGTTATGCCGGGCAGCGCTGTGTCCACTTCAATATGCTCGAAATAACTTTGAGTCATAGGGTCACCGTTGCCGGTTTGGAAGACTTTTCTCCCGGCAGCATAGTTAAGGAATGAGCTTTTTCCTACGCCCGCCTTGCCGACAACGACTAAGTTAAGGCGACGTTCTTCTGGTTTTTTAGTATGTTGTCTCATCATAATCAAGTGTTTCGATGGTGACAAATAAGGATTTGAATTTGTGTTCTCAATAGCACAAAGATAAACAATAATTTTTGGAATGATGCATGTTTAACAAATATTTTTATAATTTTCTTTAACGAGGCTATCGCACGCCGTTTTCCTCCAACTTTACAAGCGCGAAAATGCCGGCAAAATTGGCTGCTATATTGACCTTGTCGCTTATCGCAAACGCACTGTTTACATTTAAAATAATTAATGTGTATATGCCCGAAAATATTTGCATTTTCCATAAAAAAAACGTATCTTTGTGTGTTATTATTCACACTAGAAAAATCAAAAATTAACATAGATATGTCTGAACCCGAAGAACAATATAGCGCCAGTAATATTCAGGTGCTCGAAGGCTTGGAAGCCGTTCGAAAACGCCCTGCAATGTATATTGGCGATATTTCAGCTAAAGGCTTGCATCACCTTGTGTATGAGGTGGTCGATAACTCTATTGATGAGGCCCTTGCCGGCTATGCTTCACACATTGAAGTTACTATCAATGAAGATAACTCTATCACCGTTGTCGATAACGGCCGCGGTATCCCCGTTGATATGCACGAAAAAGAGCACAAAAGCGCTCTTGAGGTCGTTCTCACTGTGCTCCACGCCGGTGGTAAGTTCGATAAAGGATCTTACAAAGTTTCCGGCGGTTTGCACGGCGTTGGTGTCTCTTGCGTAAATGCTCTATCTACTTATTTGCGCGCCGAAGTGCGCCGCAATGGCAAAATTTATATGCAAGAATACTCTTGCGGCCATCCCACAACCGAATTGAAAGTTATTGGTGACAGCGACACTACCGGTACTTTGATCTCTTTCAAACCCGATGGCTCTATATTCACCGTCACCGAATACGATTATAACACTTTGGCTAATCGCTTGCGCGACTTGGCTTTCTTGAACGCCGGTATCACTTTGACTTTGACCGACAAACGCGTACTCGATGCTGAAGGTAATCCTAAATCTGACAAGTTCTATTCGGCTGAAGGATTGAAAGAATTTGTTGAATATATCGACTCTAACAAAGAATCTCTCATCAATGGCGTAATTGATTTGCGCACCGAACGCAATGGCGTGCCCATTGAGGTGGCTATGACTTACAATAGCTCTTTCAATGAAAACATCTATTCGTTCGTTAACAACATCAACACCATTGAGGGTGGTACTCACTTAACCGGATTCCGCCGTGGTTTGACTTCTACCCTTAAAAAGTATGCTGACGATAACGGCTTGCTGAAAAATGCTAAAGTCGAAATCACCGGCGATGACTTCCGCGAAGGTCTTACTGCTGTCATCTCTGTTAAGGTTATGGAGCCGCAGTTCGAAGGCCAAACTAAAACAAAACTCGGTAACAACGAAGTTATTGGCGCTGTTCAACAATCTGTTAGTGAGGCGCTCGCTAACTATTTGGAAGAAAACCCTCGCGAAGCAAAAACTATTGTTAGTAAAGTAGTCTTAGCTGCACAAGCTCGCCAAGCTGCTTACAAGGCTCGCCAAAATGTGCAACGCAAATCGCCAATGAGCGGTGGCGGTCTCCCCGGTAAATTGTCTGACTGCTCTTCACGCACTGCTGAAGATTGCGAAATATTCATCGTCGAGGGTGACTCTGCAGGTGGTACCGCTCTTGACGCGCGCGACCGCAGATACCAAGCTATTTTGCCCCTTCGTGGTAAAATACTCAATGTCGAAAAAGCTATGGAACATAAAATTTTCGACAACGAGGAAATCACTAACATGTTCCGCGCTCTACGTGTAACTATCGGCACCGAAGAAGATCCCAAACAAGCTAACGTTGACAAATTGGCTTATCATAAGATTATCATCATGACTGATGCCGATGTCGACGGTGCTCACATCGCTACTCTGTTGATGACATTCTTCTTCCGCCGCATGCGCCCAATTATCGAAAACGGCTACCTCTATCTCGCAACTCCGCCATTGTACAAATGTAAAATGGGTAAAAACGAAGAATATTGCTGGACTGATAGACAAGTGCAACAATTTAAAGATAAATACGGCGAAAAAATCACCATCCAACGCTATAAAGGTCTTGGTGAGATGAGCGCTAAAGAACTTCGCGAAACAACTATGGCGCCCGGTCACCGCATGCTCAAGCAAGTGCATATCAGCGATGCCGCTTCGGCTGACCGCATTTTCTCTATGCTTATGGGTGAAGATGTCGCCCCTCGTCGCGACTTCATCGAAGCTAACGCTAACTACGCTAACATCGACGCTTAAAAATAAACTAACGCCAAAATATGTAAATTAAAGTAGGGTGTGCAGCAATGCATGCTCTATTTTTTTACCCCTACGTCGATGTGTTTGTTTATAACACTTGTCGATAAGTGAAAGTTATCAACAAAAATGTTCATAACTTGTTCGTAACTCTGTTTATTACCTGTTCAAAACTTTTTTACTATGTTCAAAAGTATTTTTATTGCTTAAGTTGCTAATTGTTGATAACTTTTTGTTAGCTTTGTATGTTAATTAGTTAAAACCTTATTTGTCATAACGTCTAAACCAATTATTTTTATGGCAAGTTCAAAGACAAAAACTCCCGGCAAGAAGCAACTTAAACAGTTGCAAGATGCCATTGATCAGTATGTAGTGCACCAAACCGGCACTTATAATTATAAACAAGTTGCATCATTTTTAGATGTTGATGCTCCCGCTTTTCAACGCGCCATCGCTTTGTATTTGGCTGAATTGGCTTTTGATGGCATTATTTTAGAAATTGCCCCCGGAAAATATAAATCGCCTCAGCGCGATGCTGTGACTACGGGCGTTTTTGTTCGCCGTTCTAACGGTAAGAACAGCGTTATCACTGATGCCGACGGCGAATCTATTTTCGTTGCCGAACGAAACTCCATGCACGCTCTCAATGGCGACAAAGTTAGGGTTACTATTGCCGCTCACCGTAAAAGCGTTGACCCCGAGGCTGTCGTTATTGAAATTTTAGAGAAAAAAGAGCAAACTTTCATTGGCACAATTAAGGTCGCTAAAGAGTTTGCCGTGCTCAATACCGACTCTAAATATTTGGCTTCTGACATCATTATCCCTCGCAAAAGTTTAAAAGGCGCTAAAACCGGCGATAAGGCTATCGTGCGTATTACAACCTGGGCTGACGACGAAAAATCACCCCGTGGCGAAGTGGTTGATGTGCTCGGTCAAACTGGCGAAAATACTACCGAAATGCATGCTATCCTTGCTGAGTTTGGCTTGCCTTATAAATACCCTGCTAATGTCGAAAAGGCTGCTGACAAAATTGATGCCGGCATAACCGACGAAGTGATTGCCCGGCGTAGAGATATGCGCGATGTCACTACCTTCACTATCGACCCTAAAGATGCTAAAGACTTCGACGATGCACTCTCTATGCGCAAGCTTAAAAACGGCAACTACGAAGTAGGTGTGCATATTGCCGACGTTACTCACTATGTGCAACCCGACACTATTATAGATAAGGAGGCTCAAAGTAGAGCTACTTCAGTCTATTTGGTTGACCGCACTATCCCTATGTTGCCCGAACATTTGTCTAACGGCATTTGCTCATTGCGCCCCGACGAAGAAAAACTTACTTTCTCCGTGGTCTTCGAAATGTCTGACGATGCTAAGGTCGTTAATTCGCAAATTTGCCGCACGGTTATTAAAAGTAATCGCCGCTTCACTTACGAGGAAGCTCAAGAGGTTATCGAAACCGGTAAAGGCGATTTCGCTGACGAAATTTTAGCCCTCGATAAACTCGCTAAAATCTTGCGCAAAGAGCGTTACGCCAACGGCTCTGTCGAATTCGATCGTGTTGAAGTGCGTTTTGATATCGACGAAACCGGACACCCTGTTGATGTCTATTTCAAACAGTCTAAAGACGCAAATAAACTAATTGAAGAGTTCATGTTGCTCGCTAACAAGACTGTGGCAAAATTCGTCGGCGCTCCGCAACCTCGCAAAAAACCTAAAGCTTTTGTCTATCGTGTACACGATATGCCCGATCCCGGTAAACTCTCTGACTTGGCTGCTTTGTCGCGCACCTTTGGCTACAAACTGCGCACCTCAGGCGATGCTAAAGATGTAAATAGCTCCCTCAACAAAATGCTTGCCGACATAAAAGGTAAAGGCGAAGAAAACTTCTTGTCTACTTTGGCTGTGCGCGCCATGGCTAAAGCCATTTACACTACGACAAATATCGGTCACTATGGCCTCGGATTTGATTATTACACCCATTTTACATCGCCCATTCGTCGCTATCCCGATATGATGGTGCACCGCTTATTGGAGCGCTATCTCCACGGTGGCAGGTCGGTGACTGTCGATAAACTTGAAGAGCTTTGCAAACATTCGTCTGACATGGAGCAGCTGGCTGCAAGTGCCGAACGCGCTTCTATCAAGTACAAGCAAGTTGAATATATGCGCGACCACCTTGGCGAAGTTTACGACGGTCTTATTTCCGGCGTGACAGAGTGGGGTTTGTTCGTAGAAATTAATGATAGCAAATGTGAAGGTTTAGTGCCTATGCGCGACCTCGCCGATGACTATTATGATTTCGATGAAAAAAACTATTGCCTCGTTGGACGCAGACACAATAATAGATATCGTCTCGGCGATGCTGTGAAAATTCAAGTTGCTCGTGCCAATCTCGATAAAAAACAATTGGATTTTGTTATTGTCGATGATAAAAACCCGGCTCGCTCTTTAGACCAATTGGGCGAACAAGTTACTGTGCCTCAAGCCCTAAATCGAAAATCAGCAAAAGGTAAATCAGGCAAAGCAAAGGCGAAAGCTAAAGCCAAAACAAAA
>CAZJEA010000101.1:0-8061 GCA_964544895.1 uncultured Bacteroides sp.
TACGAACTTGCACAATTATCACGACGACGCAAACTAAAGCGTTTTGGTAATCCTGCGGTATACGCACATCTTATGCCAGACGCTTCAAAATATAAACCGGCAATAAAGATAACGCTGCAACTACTAGCACTCATAGCAATAATATTTATTTTGGTGCGTCCTCGCTATGGGGAGAAAGACGAGACCAAATCGGTAGAGGGTATAGAAGTTATGGTGACATTTGACGTGTCAAACTCAATGTTGGCAGCATCGACCGACGACCCCAAAAGCATCAGTCGTTTGCGCAGAGCGAAATTATTGCTTGAGAAATTGGTAGACCGTCTTGACAACGACAAAGTTGGCTTAGTTGTTTTTGCCGGAGAGGCCAAGACGAAAATGCCAATGACCACAGACTTCTACTCAGCCAAGATGTTTATCAACGAGCTAGAGCCTTCAATGATTGCAACCCAAGGCACATCAATCAGCGACGCGCTTGATATGTCGATGAATGCCTTTAGCCAAAAAGAAGATGTGCATAAAGCAATAATACTTATTACCGATGCTGAAGACCACGAGGGACAAGCTGTAGAAGCCGCCAAAGAGGCTGCTAAAAAAGGCATACAAGTTAACGTTGTCGGGGTCGGCACTTCGAAAGGAGCACGTATACCGTTAGGCAAGGGATCGAAGTCATATATGACCGATTTGGAAGGCAATGAGGTTATTACGGCTGTCGACGAAAAAGCAGCAGCAGAAATAGCCGCAGCAGGTAAAGGCGTGTATGTAAACGGAGCTAATCCGAACGCACTTGATAAGCTATCAGACCAATTAGATAAATTAGGGAAGACAGAGCTCAAAAACATAAGCTACAAAGTTAGCGCAGAGCAATTTCCGGTTTTTGCATGGTTAGCCTTAATACTACTAGTAATAGATATTTTGGTTATCGAGCGCAAAATAAGCTGGCTCAAAAACGTCAACTTCTTTAGCAAGAACACTAAAAAACCGACTGAAAAATGAAACGACAAAAATATATAAATATCGCCGCCATAATAGCATTAGGGCTATGTGGATGTGCTCTAACAAGTTGCACGCAGTCAGACATGAGCAACAAAGCAGAGCGCAACGCGATTAAGTCGGGAAACCGCAACTTCAATAAGAGCAAATTTGACCAAGCTATCAAGGATTACGACAAAGCATTAGACGCGAACCATGATAGTGAGGCTGCGATATATGATAAAGCGTTGGCAGCATTGCATAGTGAGTCGTCAGATTCGACAGCGCTAAAGAATGCGCGACTAGCGCTAAACGATTTGGCAAAAAGCGGTGCTGATGCAGCAATAAGCGAAAAAGCGTTGTACAATCTTGGCTGCGACGCAGTGTATTTGGGCGATTATTTAAAAAAGGCGTCTGAAGATCCGGCGAATCAGAATTTTGCTGACTCGCTCAAGAATATGTCAACTGAGAGTTACAAACAAGCTATCGAAGACTATAAGGCATTGTTACGCAAAAAGCCGAACAATTTGCGTGCTGTTCAAAATCTGCGCATAGCACAGTTGAAGCTTCCCCCAGAGGAACAAGGCGGCGGTGGCGGCAACAATAATGATCAGAATAAAGATCAAAATCAGCAGCAACAGCAACAACAAGACCAACAACAGCAGCAACAGCAACAGCAGCAACCTCAGCCTCAACGGCAACAAAATCAGAATGACAAACAGATTTTGCAATCTGTACAAGCTAAAGAGAATAAGACCCGTAAAAAACAGCCCGGAGATCCGGCTTATGGTAAGGTAACCGACAAGCCTTGGTAATCCGCTTAAAAGTTTAATCACACACACGATTCAATTCTTCTGTTGACACGTTTTAAAATCGACTAGTTGCACAAAATGATGATAAAGATTAGAACTAGCATACTTACAATATTAATGATGCTTTTCACAGCTGTTACAGCAGTTGCGCAAGCGTCGTTAAGCGTGCAAGCACCCGGACAAGTGATACAAGGCCGGAACTTCACCGTAACATATAGGCTTGTAAATGCCGAAGGGACAATAAACACAGCACCGGAATTAAAAGGCTGTGTGCTACGTTATGGTCCTGCGAAATCGACAATGCAGAGTTACGAATTTATAAACGGTAAAAGTTCGTCAACAACGACATACGATTACTCGTTCACATACTATGCAGAAAAGGCCGGCACAGTAACAATTCCGTCGATGAGCATTAATGTTGACGGTAAGACACTAAAATCGCAGCCTAAGACAATAACAATTTTGCCGCCCGACAAATCAGCGCAGCAAGATAGCCGACAAAGCGCAGGAAATGGAGCTCCGGCAGGTAGCGTAAATAGCGGGAACGTTAAAAAGATTAGTCCTAACGACTTAATAGTAACTGTCACACTATCAAAGAATCATATATATGAGCAAGAGGCGGTGATAGCTACAATAAAAGTTTACACCAAGCATAACATCTCGTCATTTCGTGCGACAACCCTACCCTCATTTGATGGATTCTTGAGCGAAGAGTTAGAGGTGCACGAACAGCCAAAGATTGAGCATTTCCGCGGAGACAATTATTATTCAGCCGTGCTCAAACGCTGCTTGCTATATCCGCAAAAGAGTGGCACATTAACAATAAACTCAGGGCGCTATGACGTAACGTTAGAGACATACGAAGAAATATCGAATGGATTTTTCATAACACGTCGTCCGATAGAGCAAAATATCACCACAGTTTCAAACCAAGTAAGTGTAAGTGTTTCGCCACTACCACAACCACAGCCTGCTGATTTTAGCGGAGCCGTAGGTCATTTCAGCGTAAACACCACTCTTGAGCCACAAACATTGCGCACTAATGAGGCAGCGACATTTACATACACAGTAAATGGTACCGGAAATATAAAATATCTCAAGACCCCGGATATTGATTTTGGCCCCGGAGTAGAAGAATATGATCCGGAAAGCGAAAGCGATGCACATTTCAATGGTTCGGATATGACCGGAGCATTTACTGCCACCTATACAATTGTGCCGCAACAGGTAGGTGATTTCCACCTCGGAGCGCAGAAATTTGTATACTTTGATCCGGCAAAAAAACAATATGTAACATTAGACATACCGGCATATTCGCGACGTGTAGCAAAAGGCACTGCCAGTGCTGCAACCACAGTGCAACAAACCGGCATAGATCAGAAGATAGACGACATATTGTATATTAAGCCGCTCAAGGGAGAGAAGCTTGAAGAAGAGCAACATCGCGACTTCTACACTACCCTCTACCTATTATGCTACATATTGGTAGCAGGAGCACTTATTGCAACAATATTGATATATCGCCGACAGCTGAAGCTGAACGCAGATGTAGCGGGCAGACGTACCGCTCGAGCAAACCGAGTAGCCAACAAGCGACTAAAAATAGCTCGCGCAGAAATGCAAAAACACAACAACGAAGCATTTTACGCTGCGCTATCAGCTGCGCTATGGGGTTATATCAGCGATAAATTGCGCATACCATCGTCAGCATTGACACGCGACAACATAAGCGAGAAACTTACGGAAGCCGGAGCGACCAATGAGCTCATAGATCAAACCATACACGTGCTTGATGAATGTGAAATGGCACGATTTACGCCCGAGCACTCAGACACAGAAGTTTCTACACTTTATCAAAATGCAACAGATGTAATCAACGGCCTGGAGGCCACAAAACGCAACAAACAATGAAGAATATATTGATTTTAGCAGTTTTGATAATCAACGCAATCAGTGCATTAGCATTGACAAATGTTGAACGCGGCGACTCGGCCTACAGCAAAAGTGCATATACAGAAGCTCTGGGATACTACACCGAAGCGTTGAATAAAGAAGGCAGTTCATCAAACTTGTATTACAATATAGGCAACACATATTTTCGGCTTAACGATCTTGGGCACGCAGTTATAAACTACGAGCGCGCCTTGAAAGTAGATCCATCAAACGAAGATGCACGCACAAATCTTGAATTTGTAAAAACAAAAATTCAAGACAAGCCGGAAGATGACAGCACCTTTCTAAGTAATTTACACCGGAATATCACATCGTGGCACTCGCCAAACGCATGGGCATGGATAGCATTTACACTCTTTGTAATAGTTATGGGTGCCATAGCATTATACTTATTCACGTACAATATCAACATTCGCAAGTTGGGCTTTTTCGGAGGCATAGTTATGTTGATAGTATTTTTGTATGTGCTAAGCATAGCAAAAAGCACAGCTGATGCAATAGACGACCACGAGCAAGCAGTAGTAATAGTGCCAACAACAAATCTGCGGTCAGTGCCACAGACAGCACAATCGAAGACAGACAAGGTTGTGCCTATACACGAAGGCACCAAGCTAATCATCGTTGATTCGCTAGCCACTCCTGATGACCCGGCAACGATGATGTGGTATGATGTAAAAATTAATAACTCGACACGAGCTTGGGTAAGTTCAAGCGATGTAGAGCGACTTTAACACGGCACACGGTTTTCTCTTTGAAATTCAAACGATTAGCAAATAAAAAATAAGAATTAATAAATAATATGTTATAAAACAACAAAAAATTTTATCATTTTTATTTGGAAAATTCAAAAAGACAACCTAACTTTGGGACATAACAAACCTCAGGTAATTCACCAATTAAATCAATACTCATCATGACAAAGACAATTACTTTCAATGAGCTTCGTCACTTAAAAGACAGCTTGCCAGATGGTTCTATGCACCGCATTGCAGACAAACTAAACGTAACTGTTCAAACCGTACGCAATTATTTCGGTGGCAGCAACTACGACTTTGGAAAAAATCAAGGTGTTCACATAGAACCCGGGCCAAATGGCGGTATTGTTGTTCTTGATGACCCTACCATCTACGACATGGCAGTTGAAATACTGCAAGAGCAAGAATCAAAATGATTCTTGTAAGGCGTACAACGTATCATCAAACACATAATCAACTGATTACCCCCACTCAATTGCTCATTCTCCCTCACTCCTCTTAATCAGTTGATTTAAACATAAAAAAATAGGCATTTTGCGTCAGATAACCGTAGCAATACACACATACGACCGTGCGTTAGAGCTTAAAACCAGGCTTGAAAACGAGGGTATCACTGCAGTTCTACAGAATGTAAATCTAGAGAAACCTGTAGTGTCGTCGGGTGTGCGCGTAAGGATAAATGAAGACGATTTGCCACACGCTTTACGCATAATAGAGAATCCCGACATTTTCAGTTCACAAACGGGGAAAGCCGAGACTAACTCGCACTACATATTAGTGCCTATAGACTTTAGCGAGCACTCCATAAAAGCAGCAAAAGTAGCATTTCAGCTGGCAACAGAGCACAAAGCAGACGTTGTCTTTTTGAATTCGTATATAGACCCATACGTAAGTGGGAATCTGCAACTCAGCGATACACTAACATTTGATTTAGCCGCCGATAGCGAAGACCGCAAGCAAAATGAGCAAACGGCACAAGCTATGATGCATCATTTTACAGAGCGACTACGCGAAAAGATTAAATGTGGAGAAGCTCCGGCAGTAAAATTTTCAACAAAAATAGTTGAGGGTGTACCCGAAGATTCGATAGTTAACTTTGCGAAAGAAAATACTCCGTATTTAGTGGTAATGGGCACACGCGGTTCGAAACGCAAAAGTGCAGAACTAATAGGAAGTGTAACAGCCGAAGTGCTCGATAAGTGTCGCACTACCCTACTCTCAATACCGGAGCCGTTTGACGCTATGTCACCTTACAAGCCCAAAAACATACTTATGTTTAGCAATTTGGAGCAAGAAGACATATTGGCTATAGATACCGTATCTCGAATATTTAAAGATAGCGATGCACATATCACGATAGCCCACATACCGGGTAAGAAACGAATATTTGAGCCAAACGTCAAACAAAGTATGCAGTCGTTACTTAAATACTGCACACAAAACTATCAAAAGTTTACGTTCTCAATTGAAGATTTATCACTTGACAAGGCGCAGCAAGAATGCATACGCATCGAAGATGAGCGCAACATAGATTTGGTAGTAGTGCCCAATAAGCGCAAAAATGTTTTTGCTCGGCTATTTAATCCGGGTCTTGCGCATCGCATACTTGCCAATGCTGATTTGCCATTGCTCGTCATACGAGTGTAGGAATTCATCGAGTTAAAAAAATGAATAGTTCGTCAAGTCCTCATTAGTGGATTTGGCGATTTTTTTGTTTGTAGACAATTTTGGGCGACACACTCAACGGGATTTCACAAGAATTGGTGAGGCTTATGAATTGTGTATTAGTAGATTATTTTGCCATAAAGTTTTGAGTGGTTAACATTTTTTACTATATTTGTATTTTATTCACCTTATTACCATTAATCATTATGAAAAAATTAGCCCGCATTTTAACATGTATTACCTTGATGCTAACAGGCTATTGCAGCTACGGGCAATCAACTGGTACCTTACCGCTTAAACCATTACTAAGCGAGACCGCAAAACAGTTTCTGAATTCTGACGACGAAAACATTTCTATTGCATCAGCAAATAGGAATGACACTCTAATCAAGAAAGTTGAGGATGTAGAAAAAATCAGTTCTCCGAAAAAAGCGCCAGCCAAAAGTGTCGAAATAAACGATGCTGAGACATGGGGAGAGTGGCAAGTACTCGGCATTGGCGACATGACCAGTCAAAATGATGCGTATGCAGATTTAAACGAGGAAATCACTGTTTACCAGCGCCATAGCACTGTAACTGGCCACGAGAAGATTTTCCAATTAAAGATACCCGGCATATTAGACGGTCATGATGCCATATTGTGGGGCGAAGAAAACGACCGACAACCAAGTGTGTCTCTCCAAAACGAATTCATTGACTACGACCACACTTACGCCGGATATAATATGGCTAGCATCGGTTGCATGGGCATCACGTACAGAAAAGCACTTGGTAAAATCTACATTGAGCGCATTTGGCACTTTGTCAGTACAAGTCACAGCATGGGCATTCCAATCTATGTAAATTACTCAATCCAGCTACGCAACATGCCTAAATATTCTATGATTTTAGGCAGTGGAGCAACTATACTTGACTATTATCCCGCATCAGTGAGCCAAGCAAACATCAACATCACACGCACAGACAATGTTGCAGAGATAAGATATAAAATCACAGCGACCGGCTACCCTAATCCTGACTTCCTTCCTTATGCACAAAATATAGATTACGACAATGACAATAGTGTTATAGTTCTCGGCAACGATGCGAGCTCAATAACCGTAGACGTTGAAGGCCGCCAAATGTATATAATACAATATATGTACTACACAGCCGACGGAATTGCCATAAGCACAGGTACACAATATTACTGGTCAATGCACGATGACGGCAAACAATGGCAATCGTTAGGCACAGCAAAATATGCAGATAAAATGTTGCAATGGCACTGTGTTTCGGGCAATTATCTAAACCGTTTATGGTGGTTCCAAGAAGAAGAATACGCAAATCTAGAACTCGTTGAATGGAATGTCGAATTACAACAGTGTGTAGAAGAGCCAACGCTATACCGTTTTGTCAATCCATATGTTAACTGTCCGCTCATAGGCCAACAAGTAAATATGACTAGTTACGAAGTAGACGATAACGGCAAGTACATAGAAAGCGTTTTCTATACCTACAACCCCGAATATGACAATTCGCAAAACTACTATTTTTACTTCTATAGCGATAACGAGCTTAAAAAAGGCGATGGAACGACATACGCACCAAGAGGAGCATTGAGCGGAATTAAATATTTCACAGGAAATACTGATAAGCTTAGCAACTATCAGTTACCGTCAAATATTAGACTTACAGAGGATAACTTCATCGGGAGTGCTGAATATGGCTTCTACGCCAAGCTGCCAGGATATATCGACTATAAGTTTACCGCTGATTATGACAAAGAAAACGACATTGTAACTGTCACTGCTAATGATGCCGAAAATTCGAAAATTCGCTACCAGTTCAAAACCGCCAACGACAGCTACGCCTCAGAGGAAAAAGAATTGCCAACTAACAGCAAAATTGACTTTAAAGATGAAGGT
>CAZJEA010000102.1:0-7918 GCA_964544895.1 uncultured Bacteroides sp.
AATGTGCTGTGCTGGTTTGCCGGCACCGGTGTTGTGCTGTGGTTGCTTGCCGGTGTTTGTAATATAGAATTGCCGGGCATGCCAATCATGTTGTCTATAATTATTATTGCTGCATTGTATCTCGCCTTTGAGGCTGTGAAATATCACGCCTACAAATTGTTTGTGCCGGTAGCGACAGCGTTGCTGGGGCTGATGTTTATGTTCTCAGTGAATATGGCGTTTGACTATCTGCAACCACACCAGCAATTACGCATCAAGGTAGTGCTGGGCATTGAAGACGACATTCGCGGCGCAGGCTATAATGTAAACCAATCAAAGATAGCCATCGGCTCAGGCGGACTGCTGGGCAAGGGCTTCTTGAATGGCACGCAAACAAAACTTAAATATGTGCCTGAACAGCACACCGACTTTATTTTTTGCACAATAGGCGAAGAAGAAGGATTTTGGGGCACAATGCTTTTGATTGTAATTTATGTGGCGTTCATATTGCGCATAATCACGATTGCGGAGCGGCAACATGGCACGTTCGGACGAGTGTATGCGTATTGTGTGGCGTCGTACTTTATATTTCACTTCTGCATAAACATAGGCATGGTAATAGGCTTGTGTCCGGTGATAGGAATTCCGTTGCCGTTTTTCAGCTATGGCGGTTCGTCACTGTGGGGCTTTACCATTTTGCTATTTATTCTTCTTCGCATTGATGCAGCACGTAAGAATGTGCTGTCATATTAACATGAAAATATAAATTTTTAACCACACTAATAGAAAATCATGAAAAAATTTATCGCAATGTTTGCGCTGATTTTTTCTTGTGTAATCACAAGTTTGGCGCAAATAGTGACGACTTCGCCTGCAGTGCTGCAGCAAAGTTCGCAAAATGTAGTATTGACTTACCATGCCGATTCGTCGCTTGGTAATGGAGGATTGAAAGGACTTAGCTCAACAACAGCTGTGTATGCCCACATTGGTGTCATTACCAATAAAAGCAATGGCAGTTGGGCTTATGCACCGACATGGCTTGATAACTCGTCGAAGTATAAGCTTACGTATGTGAGCACCGACACGTGGTCGTTGTCAATCGGCGACATTCGCACGTATTTTGGCATTACCGACGCAAGCGAAATTGTCAAGCAAATAGCAATAGTTTTCCGCACTTCCGACGGAAAGAAAGAAGGCAAAACAGCGTCGGGCGGAGATATTTTTGTTGATGTAGCTGAAGATGGCTTTGAGCTAAACTTCACATCGTCGGCAACATCGTTGCTTATCAACAAAGCAACCTCGATGACTTTCACGGCATCAACATCACAAGCTGCTACTATCAGTATTGCTGTAAACGGCACTACGGTCGCTACCGGCACATCTAAGACCTCGTTGTCGGCAACTTATAACTTTTCTGCAATAGGAAGCTATGAGGTTGTGGCTACTGCTAACAATGGCAGCGAAACCTTGAAAAAAACACTAAACGTGGTTTATGTGGCAGCATCGACAGCATCGACATATCCCGGTGGCGTTCCTAAAATGGGCGCAGTGAAAAATAGTGATGGCACAGTGACCTTTTGCTTGGCAGCACCAGGTAAATCGAGTGTAGTGCTTGTACCGTCGTGGGATAACTATGAGGTGCTCACAAAAAATGTGATGAACTATCAGGACTATAATGGCCAACGATATTTCTTCACAACAGTGAGCGGCTTGAAAGACGATGTTTACTATCCATATTACTATTATGTAGATGCAACTTACAAAGTAGCCGATCCGTATGCACACTTGGTGCTCGATTGCTACAGCGACAAATGGATTGACAGTAGCATTTGGCCGGATATGCCTCAGTATCCTTACGACAAGTTCGACGATACGATGCTTGCTGTATATCGTGGCGATGCAGATAACTATAAATTCTCTAACTTTACCATTCCCGACCATTCAAATTTGGTGATCTACGAATTGCTCATACGCGATTTTACAGGCACAGAGGGAAAAGCAAACGCTGATGGCACATATAGAAAAGCTATAGAGAAAATACCTTATTTGAAAGCTCTCGGAGTAAATGCCGTAGAATTAATGCCGGTAATGGAATTTAACGGAAACAATTCGTGGGGCTATAATCCTAATTTCTATATGGCTCCCGATAAGGCATACGGAGCTCCCGACGATTTAAAAGAGTTTGTGGAGTTGTGCCACCAAAGCGGCATGGCTGTGATATTGGATATTGTATTTAATCAGAGTGACGGCTTGCATCCGTGGTATCAGATGTATCCCTCGTCAAGCAATCCATTCTACAACGCCACAGCACCCCATGCATACAGTGTGCTCAATGACTGGAAGCAAGAAAATGAGCTTGTGCAACAACAATGGAAAGATGCGTTGCAATATTGGCTCACTGCCTACAATGTAGATGGATTCCGCTTCGATTTGGTTAAAGGCTTGGGTACATCGTACACATCTAGCACCGAAGCATCAACTAATATGTACAATGCGAGCCGCATAGCTGTGATGAAAAATCTTCATTCATATATTAAAGAGGTGAAACCTGACGGTATTCATATAAATGAAGATTTGGCTTATGCTCAAGAAGAAAATGAATTGGCAGCAGACGGTCAATTAAATTGGCTCAATGTAAACAGCGACGCTTGCCAATATGCTATGGCTTATGCTTCAGGCTCAAAGATGATAAACTTCTTGGCTACAAATAGCAGCCGCACATGGGGCTCAACCGTCTCGTATGCCGAGAGTCACGACGAAGAACGTATGGGTTACAAGCAAATAGCATACGGAAGTTCGTCGGCAAATGGCATTATAAAAACAGATGAGTTGGTGCGCATGAATCGTTTAGGCGCTGTTGCTGTTCAAATGCTTCTCACTCCAGGTCCGAAGATGATTTGGCAATTTGGTGAACTTGGCGACGAACAAACCGAAAAGAGCGGTAGCAGCAATAACGTTGACCCGAAAATTGTAAATTGGGATTATCTTAGCAACGAAAATCGTTTGGCTCTGCACGATGTTTATGCAGCCTTGTGCAATCTGCGCAAAGATAATGCCGACTTATTTGCTGAAACAGCAACGTTTGAAGTTTCGGGTTTTGTAGAGAGCTTGTCGTCACCGCGCGTCATGCGCTTATCTTATGGCGATAAAGAAGTGATGGCGTTTATTAATGCCAACTTGACATCACAGGCGCCGGTAACAATATCGGGTACATCTACAAAATTAAATGCCTCAAATTGTAAGCTTATCACAAGTTCAAAGGGCATCACTCCCGAGTTAACCGGAGCATCAACCTCAGTGAGCGTTAGCCTTCCCGCCAATAGCTTTGCTGTGTTTGCAACAACCAATACAGCCGGGGTTAACGATCTTGTCGTTGACATAGATGAAAATGCACCGGTAGAATACTATAATCTAAATGGTGTGCGCATAGCCAATCCGACTGCTCCCGGTCTATACATTAGACGTCAAGGAGCAACCGCTACAAAAGTAGTGATAAAGTAGGGTTTTGCGCTTACTAAAATGATAAGTAAACCTCAAGTTATGTGGCTTAGCCCGAGACTTGAGGTTTACAAGTTTTATTGCGGGGTAGGGGTGCGTTAGAGAGTGAGAGTGTTGGCAGAGTAGAGAAGAGTGAAAAATTTTTTGAAAAATGTTTGGAATGGTAACTCTTTTTTATTAACTTTGTCGCATTAACAACAAAAAGTAACCAAATGACACGATTTTATGCATATTCGTTTTCTTATTATTTTTATTCGCATGAATAAGAAGCGGGAACTCGCGTATGCTAAAAATTAGATAATAACGATATAATCCCGCTTCAATGAAGTCGGGATTTTTAATTTTAATACCTATATATGACAAAGTCATTATCGCTTAGTAGCTCAAGACCACGTGTAACAATACAAGGTGTCGCCGGATGTTTCCATGATGCAGCCGCACGCCAGTATTTTGAAAAGACAGAGATAGATACTGTAGAATGTGACACATTTGAAGGTATGTTTGATGTGCTGTCATCAGATGCGTCTATGCTTGGCTGCATGGCAATAGAAAATACTATTGCCGGAAGCATACTACCAAACCATGAATTGTTGCGCCGCAGTAATATGCGAGTGATCGGTGAATATAAAATGCGTATTTCCCATGTGCTATGCGCGCTACCCGGTCAAACCGAAGACGATATTTTTGAAGTAAATTCGCACCGTATGGCTCTAATGCAATGCGAACAGTATTTGCATCGTCATCCCAATATGCGCAAGGTAGAAGTTTTTGATACTGCCGGAGCAGCACGCGATATAGCAGCTAAGCAGATAAAGGGACACGCCGCAGTATGTGGCGAATTCGCAGCCAACTTATATGGGTTGAACATTATAGAACGTGGCATTGAAACAAATAAACGCAATTCTACACGATTCCTGATTTTGGCAGATCCGTTGGTCGCAAACGAAATAGGACCGAAAGAAACAGAAGTTAATAAGTCGTCGATAGTGTTCACTTTGCCCCATACGAATGGAGCTTTGTCAAAAGTGTTGACAATATTTTCGTTCTATGATATAAATTTGTCAAAAATACAGTCAACACCTATTGTCGGGCGCGAGTGGGAATATCGTTTTTACGTAGACCTCACATTTGACAGTGTTGTGCGCTATCATCAAGCTATAGATGCCGTTCGTCCGTTGATGAACGATTTTAGAGCCCTAGGCGAATACATCGAATTTGTACCCAAAATAGAGAATATTTAACTACCAAAAATAACTAAATACCATATATATCATGTCTAATAAACTAGTTATTCAACCGGCAGCGCGCGTGGCAACGGTCAAAGAGTATTATCTGCAACGTAAAATGAAAGAAGTCGCAGAATTGAATGCTCAAGGCCAAGTCATTGTGTCGCTAGGCATAGGCGGCCCGGACAGAATGCCGTCAGCAGAAGTGATAGACACTCTGTGCACCGAAGCACAAAAACCGGGCACCCACAGCTACCAGCTAGGCATCGGATTGCCTGAGCTGCGTAAAGCCTTTGCCGATTGGTATGCATCGCACTACGGAGTGTCATTGAATCCGGCTAATGAGATTCTTCCCCTCATTGGTTCTAAAGAAGGAATATTGCACATATCTATGGCATTTCTCAATCCCGGAGATGCTGTGTTGGTGCCAAACCCCGGTTATCCGACTTATACGTCGGTGAGCCGATTGGTAGGTGCCGAAATTATAAATTACGATTTAAAAGCAGAAACAGGGTGGCAACCTGACTTTGAGGCTCTCGAACGCTTGCCATTAGAGCGAGTAAAGCTTATGTGGATTAACTATCCGCACATGCCCACCGGAGCGCAAGCCAGTTTGCAGTTATTTGAAAAAATAGTAGATTTTGGCCGTCGACATAATATAGTTATTGCGCACGATAATCCATATAGTTTCATACTCAATGATAAACCGTTGAGTCTGCTTCAGGTGCCCGGAGCAAAAGATATTGCCATAGAGATGAACTCACTCAGCAAAAGCCACAATATGGCGGGCTGGCGTGTTGGCATGATGGCATCAAACCCTCAATTTATCAATTGGGTATTGAAAGTGAAAAGCAATATCGACTCCGGACAATTTAAGCCCGTCATGCTGGCTGCAGCAAAAGCATTGAGCGCCCCCGACAGTTGGTATGTAGAGTTAAACAAAGTCTACGGTGAGCGTCGTGCCGTAGCCGAACAAATCATGCAAGCATTGGGCTGTACGTTCGACCCCACGCAACGCGGACTGTTTTTGTGGGGACGTATTCCGGAAACAGAAATCGGAAGTGAAGCCTTAGCAGACCGTATGTTGCACGAAGCAAGAGTGTTTATAACGCCGGGCTTCATATTTGGCAGCAACGGAGAGCGATACATACGCATATCGCTGTGCGCGCCGGTAGAAAAACTAAACGAAGCACTAAAGAGAATAAAACAAGCCATTTGAAAAATAAATTTTTAAAGATTAAGACAATGAAAGATATACAACCCATTTTCGATACAATCGATACTGAAGGCAAACCATTAGTAATAGCCGGTCCTTGTAGCGCCGAAACAGAGGAGCAAGTTTTAACCACAGCGCGCGGCTTGGCTGCAGCAGGCATAAAAATATTTCGTGCCGGAATATGGAAACCCCGCACACACCCCGGAGGCTTTGAAGGCGTAGGTGCTGAAGGTTTGCAATGGCTAAAACGCGTGAAAGAAGAGACCGGAATGCTTGTTACCACAGAAGTAGCAACACGCAGTCACGTTTATGCAGCGCTCGATGCCGGAATAGATATACTTTGGATAGGCGCACGCACATCTGCAAATCCTTTCGCTATGCAAGAAATAGCCGATGCCTTGGCAGAAAGAGCTGTTGACGTGCCCGTATTGGTTAAGAATCCGGTGAATCCCGATCTTGAGTTGTGGATAGGCGCAATGCAACGCATTTACAATGCTGGCATACATAGAATTGGCGCAATTCACCGCGGATTTAGCGCTTATGGCAAACACATGTACCGCAATATGCCACAGTGGCACATACCCATTGAGTTGCGTCGTCGCTATCCGAATTTGCCTATAATCTGCGACCCCAGCCACATGGGCGGCAAGCGTGAACTTGTAGCACCAATAGCCCAACAAGCACTCGATATGGGCTTCGATGGCCTTATCATTGAAAGCCACTGCAACCCTGATTGTGCATGGAGCGATAAAGATCAGCAGGTAACCCCTGAGGTGCTCAATCTCATAGTAAATACCTTGGTGCAGCCCGATAAGACGCAGAGCACCGAAAGCTTGTCGTTGCTACGTCAAGAAATCGACCGCATAGACAATGAGTTGCTGGAAGTGCTAAATCGCCGTATGCGCATAAGCCGCGAAATCGGTCAATACAAGAAAGAACATAGCATGCCCGTGTTGCAAACAAAACGTTACGACACTATCATGAATTCGCGCGTGCAAGCAGCCGAAGAAATGGGCATGAGTCCCGACTTTATGCGTGTAGTGCTATCTGCTATACACGAAGAGTCAGTGCGTCAGCAAGTTAATATCTTTGATAGAAAATAAAGCCGTATTTGCACTATGAAAATATTAATCATCGGAGCCGGAAAGATGGGCTCCTTCTTCTGCGATTTGCTGTCGTTTGACCATGATGTTGCCATCATAGATACCGACCCACAGCGTTTGCGCTTCACCTTTAATGTGCAGCGCTTCACCGACGTTGCCGAAATCAGCAAATTTGAGCCAGAATTGGTGATAAATGCTGCTACTGTAAAATACACAATACAAGCATTTAAGAACGTATTGCCATATCTGCCTGCCAATTGCATACTCAGCGATATTGCCTCGGTAAAGACCGGTTTGCCCGAATTTTATGCCGAAGCCGGACATCCGTTTGTGTCAACACACCCAATGTTTGGCCCAACATTTGCATCGCTTAGTAACTTGGCAAACGAAAACGCTATCATCATAAAAGAAGGAGACCATTTGGGACGAATATTCTTCCGCGACCTATATCAGCGGTTGCATTTGCACATTGAAGAGTACACCTTTGCTGAGCACGACGAAACCATAGCTTACTCGCTCTCAATACCCTTTACATCGACGTTTGTCTTTGGCGCGGTTATGCACCATCAGGATGCTCCCGGCACCACCTTCAAACGCCACATGGCTATAGCCAGAGGACTAATGAGCGAAGACGATTATCTGCTCACCGAAATAATGTTCAACCCACATTCTCCGCATCAGTTGAAACTCATACAAGAGCGGTTGGCTGAACTCAGCGACATCGTAGAAAATCGCGACTCAGAGCGTATGCACGAATTTATAAACCGCGTGCGCGAGAACATAAAATAGAATCCATTTCGTATTAAGATAGCACCCCAAAAGTTGCACACCGCCTTTTGGGGTGCATAAGTTGTAATTTGACATTATTTGTGAAATGTGGGAATGATTATTTCCCA
>CAZJEA010000103.1:0-7912 GCA_964544895.1 uncultured Bacteroides sp.
GTGCGGCGGCACGGGGATCGTCAAACCGGTATGAGCGGCACGGGGGATAGCGAGACGGGGTGAGGTAATGGTGGGTTAGCGGGAGGGGAGTAGTGAGCGGACACGGTATCCGGTCCATATCATTACTAGCGACATGATTGGCGATAGTATGTTGAATAGGCAATAGGGGAAGTATGTGAGTGTAGGCACGCCTAGTACGGCGGAATGTGTAACGCCGCATGAATTCCATGGTATCAATACTGAGGTCACAGAAACTGAATCTTCGATGGTGCGGCTCAGCAATCGTGGTTCAAGGCCAAATTTGGCGTACACGTCGCGATACATATTAGAGCTTATTATTATCGACAAATATTGGTCGGCAGTGCATCCGTTGAGGAATAATCCGCTGGCTACCGTAGCGCTTACGACAGAGCGTCTATGAGCAAGTCGTCGAGTGAATGCTTCGGCAATTGTGCGCAGCATTCCTGTTCCCAAAAGTGCGGCTCCAAATAACATGGCGCACAATACGAGTTTTATTGTGCCCATCATGCCCATTATGCCAGATGTAGAAACTAAGTCGTTTAGGCGAGCGCTTGTGGTGTTAAAAACAGTGTCGGTAACTAGCGATTGCAAAACGTTTATGTTTGCGACAATTTCGGGTTGAAATATAAACATTGCGGCAAATCCTGCTGCTGCGCTAGCAGCGAGAGTGATTAGAGTATTTACTCTGCAGGCTATTAATATGGCTGTGATTGTTGGCACTATCAGTACCCATGGAGAGATGTTAAATGTGCTGTGTAGTGCGGTTATTAGTTCAGAGTCGTTTACTTCTTGAGCGTGGACACCGCTAAAAAACAGTCCATCTATCATGAAAATGATAAGGGTAAGGCTCATAGCCGGCACTGTTGTGACCATGAGGTATCGTATGTGCTCAAAGAGATCGACACCGCAGCTGCTTGAAGCAATGACGGTGGTGTCGCTCAGCGGAGAAATTTTGTCGCCAAAATAAGCGCCGGAAATAATAGCACCTGCTATCCACCCTTCAGAATATCCCATAACTGTGCCAATGCCCATAAGAGCAACGCCAATAGTGGCAATGGTTGTCCAAGAGCTGCCGGTGAGCACCGATACGAATGCACACACTGCGCAAGTGAGTGCTAAGAAAAATTGAGGATTGAGCACCTTTAGGCCGTAGTCAATAAAAGTGGGCACAACGCCGCTGAGCATCCATGTTGTAGAAACCAAAGCGATAAGAATCAGCAAAGGGACAGTAGGCAATATCTGCTGAGCGCTGCGTTTAAAACCGTCTTTTAGCTCGTCTTTGTTAATGCAGCGAGAAGCTGCCGCCAACAACATAGCGAGAGCAGCGCTAGCAAGTAGGGCTATCGGGCTGTATTCACTAACAGCGTCTGTGCCTTCGAATATGATCAAACCAATTAGCCAGAGCAGCAACAGAGCGACGGGTGCAATAGAAACGGCAAGCGTGGGCTGTTTGCCTCGCTTGTCGGCAATATTTAATTTAGGCATTTACAATCTTCTTTACTTCTTAAAAATCGGTTGCAAAGATACGAAAAAAATGCCTATCTTCCTAATTGTTAGCTAAATGTCGTGGAGATTGGTTTTTAATCTTGGCTTTCTTCGGGATGCTTAAGATAGTATTGCTCGAGCATGTGGTGCAAGTCAAAATAGTGTTCGGTTGTTTGGTCTCCTTTTTTGTTGCGTACTGTTAGTTTTTCGTAGTATGGTTCTTCAAAATCTTGACTTTCGACGCTGCCGCCGGAAAGGTTGAAGAACTCAAATTCGTGGCTAGGGTAAACCACCACCCAAGCACCTTCTTTGTCGGAGCCGGTGCCGGAAGCTGCAATAGTAAGGAGCAGATGGTCGAATTTGTGTTTCCAAATTTTTGCAAGATTAAATTTTTTATTTTGCTCGTACACATACACTCTGTACATTAGTTGGCGCAAGTCAATCGGGTTATTTTCCAAGCTTTTTTTAGCGAGAGATTCGACAGTGGCACGTTCAGCGCGCGTGAGGTTTTCTTGCTTGTAGTATAAAGGCTCGGCAGCACGAAGTTCTTGTTGATAAGGGTTAGCACGATATGGGTTGTAGTCTTCTTGAAACATCGTGCCATAGTAAAAATATTTGTAGTCATCGGCAGTCATGATAGTGTCGTTGCTCATAAACATAGCCAATAACTTAGGGTAGTAGTATTTAGAGTTAGGGTCAGTCGACTCTTTTTTGATGCTTTGCATATCTGGGTGCTCAGCCTTGATTTTTTGGGCAGAGACGTTGAGAGTTAAGCTTAAGATAGAGACGAGCAGAAATATATAGCGTTTCATTTTGAGTTTACGTGGTTATGAGATTATTTGAATAAAGACGGCTCCGACCATCGACATAGCAACAATTGATGGCAAACCTTTAGCCGCCAGGTAGTTGAAAAATTTGGATGATGGGAATTGCATAGCATATCCGGCTCGAGTGTTAGCGAAAGCCATAGCGCCCAAAAAAGAGCCAATGGCAGAGCAGACAATAATGCCAGCCATGCTGTTAGTTAACATGCCTACAACCATACCAACGAGAGCGCCGCCACTAATAAACGGCACACCGGCACGCGATTTAGACACAGTCGGTGGCAGCATAAAGTCGAGGGCAACAGAAATAGCCGTAGCTACGCCCCAAAAGAGAAAAGTCTCAGTAGCGAAGGTCACGGCGTGGCTGCAATTGCACACAATCATTGCGGCAAAAGCTATCAAAGCGCCTTGAGTGCGAGGCACAAAAATAGCTGCTGTAGATATAGCCAAAAGCATGCTACCTACAACCAACAATGCGATAATGATATGTGGCTGTTCCATTGAGAGAGTCGTAGTTTTGTTTTATGCAAATGTAACAAAAAATTCAGCGCGCCAAGTAATAAGCATCTTTGTTTTATGATTATTTAAATAAATGTGTAAAAGTATGCATAACGAGTTTTATGCACACTTACTTGACCATTTCGAAATTTTTTGTAATTTTGCATAGTTGACTCGTAAATAAATGTAATACATCATGACAACTGTCAAAAAATTAAATACCGCAAAGGCATTGCCTCGAAAAAAGCTTCTTAATATCGTGAAAAACGACCCGTGGCTCGTCCCCTTCAACGAAGCCATCACCGGTCGACACAACGAAGCTTTGCGCCGTGAAAAAGAACTGGTTAAGGGATCACGAAACCTTAACGGTTTTGCAAATGCTCACAACTATTTCGGTTTGCACCGTGAAGCAGATGGCTCATGGACATTCCGCGAGTGGGCACCAAATGCAGAAGCAATCACGCTTATAGGCGACTTTAATAATTGGTCGCATAATGCACTATACGATCTAAAGCGCATAGACAACGGAGTTTGGCAAATTAATTTGCCAGCCGATGCCATGCACCACGGAGATCTCTACAAAATGGCTGTGTCATGGCCCGGTGGCTCGGGAGAGCGCATCCCCGCTTACGCAACCAGAGTTGTGCAAGATGAGAATACCAAAATATTTTCGGCACAAGTTTGGTGCCCGGAGCATCCCTATGATTGGCATGTTGACAATTTTGTGCCCGACGTAAAACCGTTGCTCATATATGAGTGCCACATTGGTATGGCGCAAGATCGCGAAGGAGTAGGCTCTTACCTCGAATTTCGAGACAACATTTTGCCGCGAATAGCAGCCGACGGATATAATGCCATTCAAATAATGGCAATACAAGAGCACCCGTATTACGGTTCATTCGGCTACCATGTTTCCAGCTTCTTTGCTGCATCATCGCGTTTCGGCACACCCGAAGAGCTAAAGAGCCTTATAGACCGCGCTCACGAATTGGGTATAGCAGTTATCATGGACATTGTGCATAGCCACGCAGTAAAAAACGAAGTTGAAGGACTTGGTCGTTTGGACGGCTCACCCGACTTATACTTCTATGGCGATGGACGTCGCGAGCATCCGGCATGGGATTCGCTTTGCTTCGACTATGGCAAGACCGAAGTGTTGCACTTCTTGCTCTCTAACTGCAAATATTGGCTTGAAGAATATCATTTTGACGGCTTCCGTTTTGATGGGGTTACTTCTATGCTATATTATAACCATGGACTTGGACAGGCATTTGGCAGCTATGGTGACTATTACAATGGCGGTCAAGATACGAACGCTATCACATATCTCACACTAGCCAATAAACTCATACACTCAATAAATCGTCACGCCATAACCATAGCCGAAGAAATGAGTGGTATGCCCGGATTAGCGCTTCCAATTTCTGACGGAGGTATGGGCTTTGACTATCGCATGGCTATGGGTATACCCGACTACTGGATTAAAATACTCAAAGAGAAAAAAGACGAAGATTGGCATCCAACGAGCATCTTCTGGGAGCTTACCAACCGTCGCGCCGACGAAAAGACTATCAGCTATGTAGAAAGTCACGACCAAGCACTTGTTGGCGATAAAACAGTAATCTTCCGTCTCATCGACAAAGAAATGTATTGGCACATGATGGTCGGCGACAACGATATGACTGTTGCCCGCGGCATGGCGCTTCACAAGATGATTAGACTTGTTACTCTCGCCACAATTAACGGCGGATACCTTAATTTTATGGGTAACGAATTCGGGCATCCGGAGTGGATAGACTTTCCGCGCGAAGGCAATGGCTGGAGTCACAAATATGCTCGTCGTCAATGGAACTTGGTGGACAACCCTCAGCTCAAATATCATTTTCTAAACAACTTTGATAATGCGATGATTGAGACAGTTAGCAATGTCTACAATTTCCAACAAAAGCCGGTGCGTAAACTTTGGGAGAAGGATGACGACCAAGTGCTCGCCTTTATGCGTGGCGACTTAGTCTTTGTGTTCAACTTCAACCCCTCAAAGTCGTTTGACGGTTATGGCAT
The DNA here is from genome assembly GCA_964544895.1 of uncultured Bacteroides sp. GTDB lineage: Bacteria > Bacteroidota > Bacteroidia > Bacteroidales > Muribaculaceae > CAG-873. Next base: position 4,890 of record CAZJEA010000103.1, read on the forward strand.
ACTTGCTCCCGGCGGCAGCTATAAAGTAGTGCTCGACACAGACCGCAGCGAATTTGGCGGCTATAACAATGTTGACGACTCGGTGGAGCATCTCACACAATCAGACGAGCTATATGCACCTGCCGGAGTGGAGTGGTTGCGACTCTACTTGCCCGCTCGCACAGCTATGGTGCTTAAGAAGAAATAAATTTTTGCAATGAGAGAGTATTTGATAAATTTGTTTAGAGGTTTCACCGACAGTACAACTGCGGCACAATATGCCGTGATATGCTCGGTAGTGCTCATTGCTCTCGCAGCCTTTGTTGCATACGAACTGTGGGCTCGTTTGGTGGTGCCGGCAGTGATGCGCTTGACAAAGCTTACGAAAACGCATTGGGACGATGCCTTACTAAACAAACAAGTGCTCCGCGGCATGGGACAATTGCTCCCGGCACTCATTGTAAGCCACTACCTTCCAATGGTGGTAGCCTCGCATGCCGAATATCTATATGTTTGGACTATAAAAATCACAAACGTATATATTGTTTGGGCAGTATGGTTTTTGATAAACAGGCTGGCAAAAAGCCTATATGTAAAACTCGTTGACGACGATAAAATCTCAGAACATTCTTCAAAAGGATTGTTGCAGATGGTTCAAATCATCACCACCTGCGTTTCGGCTATCATAGCAGTAAGCATACTTTGCGGACGCTCTCCGTCGGCGATCATCACAGCTTTAGGTGCTACGTCGGCAGTGTTGATGTTGGTATTCAAAGACACAATACTCGGGCTTGTTGCGGGAGTGCAATTGTCAGCCAACAATATGCTCAAAAAAGGCGATTGGATTATTGTTGAGAAGGCCGGTGCTAATGGTGAGGTTGAAGATATATCACTTACCACGGTGAAGGTACGCAATTGGGATGAATCAATAACCACAATACCGCCGTATGTGCTATTTAGCGAGTCGTTTCAGAACTATGCTAATATGCGCGAACATGGAGCACGCCGAGTTATGCGGTCGTTGCTTATCGACGCTAAATCGGTTCGGTTTCTCTCAGCCGACGAAATAAGAAGTTTGCACAGCGACGCCTTTATCACCGATGCCGAGGCTCAGGCTTCAGCAAAGAGCGTGAATATGATGCTATTTAGGCACTATTTGGAGCGTATGCTTGCGTCGCATGAGAAGGTGCGCACGGATATGCGTTTGATGGTGCGCCAACTTCAGCCCACCCCCGAGGGCTTGCCTCTAGAGCTGTTTTTCTTTGTAGACGAAATAGAGTGGGAGCCATTTGAGGCGGCACAGAGTGACATCTTTGATGAGGTCTACGCTGTGATAAATCGGTTTGGACTTCGCCTATATCAGCGTATATAAAAAATAAACGAGCAACCCACGGTGGGCTGCTCGTTCTTGTTCATCTCATTGCGCTAATCAGTTAAAACTGATGAAGGCGCGCTATGTATTTACCAATGATGTCGAATTCGAGATTTACGCGAGTGCCAACTTTAATGCGGCAAAAGTTAGTGTTTTCGAAAGTGTAGGGAATGATAGCCACACGGAAAGAGTTGCGTTCAGAGTCGCAAACAGTGAGGCTAACGCCGTTAACGGTAACCGAACCTTTTTCAACGGTAAGGTATCCTTTTGCAATCATCTCGGGCGACACTTCATATTCAAATTTATAGTAGTGCGAGCCGTCGAGCTCAGTCACTTCCGTGCACACGGCTGTTGTGTCAACGTGGCCTTGCACGATGTGCCCATCTAAACGGCCGTTCATAATCATAGAACGCTCAAGGTTTACCAAGTCGCCTTCTTTTAAATCGCCAAGATTGGAGCGGTCGAGAGTTTCTTGTATTGCAGTCACAGTGTAGGTGTCGTCATTGAGGCTTACCACAGTGAGACAAACGCCATTGTGAGCTACAGACTGATCAATTTTTAGCTCGTTTGCAAAAGAGCTACGTACGGTGAGTTGCAAGTTTCCGTCTTGTTTAACCGCGCTTACAACGGTGGCTGCTTCTTCTACTATACCAGAGAACATATATATTTATTTTTTAAGAGTTATTGTAGTGGGTTTATCTACTTTCCATTTAAAAGTCAGAGCCACGGTGTGATTCTCATCGTCGTATATGTATCGACTCTTTTTACCGTTTACGAGTACGGATGATGGCTTCGTGGTTTGACAATTGAATACAAAGGTAATAAATTTTTGCGTATCTGCACCGTTATAAGAGCCATCGGCAGTAATTCTTACTGCTGCACTGTTGCCGGAAGCATCGCCTTGCATTGTTATTAAACGGCCTTTGTTGCCACTCGCAGACGACGGTGTTGTCATATCGTCTTCAAACATTGTGTATGTTGACACAGCGCCTGCAGCCGGATAGTAGTTGATGGTGTATTTTGAATGGTTGTAGTCAAGTGTAGAGCCCATATCGTAATCAGCCATGGGTATAAAAGCTCCGGCGCGAGCAAATTTGGGGAGCACATTTAGAGGTGCAGCATAGTTTGCTTCAGTTGAGCCACCGGCATATATGCGCGCAGAGTTGCTCATATCAACCCAACTTGCTCCTTGCGGAAAGACAATGCTTCGGCTAACTGCACCCTGAGTCATTACCGGCGCAATTAGCACGTCGCGGCCCCAAAGATACTCGTCGCTAATAGAGTCGTAATTTTCGGCGGCATTTGTTGAGTGGAAATTTAGCGGTCGCACTAAAGGCCATCCTTTAGTAGCGTTTTCATAAGCCAAAGTGTAGTTGTATGGCAGCCATCTGTAACGTTCGAGCACGAGTGGAAGGATGATGCCTTCATATTCGGGATATTTAAAAGGCTCAGCCATTGCTTGTGCGTGTGTGCGTAACATTGGAGAGAATACGCCCAGTTGCAGCCAGCGCACGTATAGCTCGGCGTCGCTTTGTCGGCGAGGGTCGTTGTCAACGGCAAAACCTCCAACATCGTGGCCCATATATCCGAGTCCGCTGAGCCCCGAATTAATCATTATGCGAATTTGCGGCTCCAATCCACCCCACGAGCGCGAGACATCGGTGCTCCACGG
>CAZJEA010000104.1:0-1961 GCA_964544895.1 uncultured Bacteroides sp.
AAAAAAGCGTCTGTACGAGCCTCACAGCTAGTACAGACGTAAGAGTATTGTATTCGTATCGTTATTTAACTGTTGCGGTGCGATGACCATAGATCATCACCACTATAAAGCAAATTAGAGGGATTGCGAAAGAGACATTAACGGCGGGCATGCCAAAGAGAGTGCCTTGGTCGATGATGCTGGCTTGAAGTGGAGGCAGGATAGAGCCACCGAGGATAGCCATTATAAGACCGGCAGCGCCAAATTTGGCGTCGTCGCCTAGGCCGTTTAGAGCGATGCCGTAGATTGTTGGGAACATCAACGACATGCAAGCGGAAACTCCAACGAGACAATACAAGCCGGTTACATTTTGCAAGAAAATGACGCCACAGGTTAGAGCGCCGGCGGCAATGGCGAGTATTGATAGTAGACGGCCGGGGTTAATGTATTTAAGCATGAATGTGCAGATGAAACGGCTAGCGCAAAAGAGCACCATAGCGAGGATGTTGTACTTTTGCGAGAGGACTTCGGCAGCTTGTTCAGACATGCCTTCAGCCATGAAAACGCGAGTGCCGTATTGGATGATGAAAGTCCAGCACATTATTTGAGCGCCGACGTAGAAGAACTGAGTGAGCACTCCTTCGCGGTAACGGCGGATGTTGAATATGCGTTTTAGCGTAGGGATGAAGTCGATAGAGCGCTTAGTGCCATCGCTGCCTGTGGGCATTTTTACGAAGCGGATGAGCAAAAGCATTGCGAAAATGACGATGCCGATAGTGAGGTATGGGGCGACGAGGACCGTGAGGTCGTGTTGTTTTACGGCTTCAAATTGGTCGGCGGCGAGTTGTGCGCGCTGAGCGGTGTCCATAGGGTCGAGACGGTTTTGTATGAAGTTCATGGCCACATACATGCCACAGAGAGATCCGATTGGGTTGAAAGCCTGCGCCATGTTAAGACGGCGTGTAGCAGACTCTTCGGGGCCCATGGAGAGGATGTAAGGGTTGCAGCTAGTTTCGAGGATAGACAACCCGCAGGTAAGGATAAAATATGCTAGTAGGAATGAGTAGTATTCGCCGGTCCATTTAGCCGGGAGGAAAAGCATAGCGCCGAAGGCGTAAAGGCCCAGGCCGAGGAGGACACCGGCTTTGTAAGAATAGCGACGTATGAACATAGCGGCGGGGAAAGCCATAGCGAAGTATCCGCCATAGAAAGCGACTTGGACGAGTGCGCCGTCGGTGACGCTCATACGGAATATTTTAGAGAAAGCTTTGACCATTGGGTTTGTGATGTCGTTGGCGAACCCCCAAAGGGCGAAGCAGGAAGTGATAATAACAAACGGCACTAGATAGCTAACACCATTTTTGGATAGGATGGAATTACGTGTCATCAAGTTAAGGTGTTTGTGAAATTTAAGGTTAAAACGGGTGCGGCAGGGAGTGTTAAATGCTTTGAGCCTGGAGGAGGATGTTACCGGTAGCGGTAGCCTCGACAGGTCCGGCAATAACGGGGATGCCAATAGCTTCTTCAGTCATGCGATTTAAGAGCTTGTTTCGACAGCCACCGCCGATGATGTGGAGGCACTCAACGGGGTGCGGGAGCAAGCTATTGAGTTGTTGTATGCCACGTTTGTAACGTTGAGCGAGTGAGAGGACAACGCAGCGGACGAATTCGGCTTGCGACGCAGGAGGTGTAGCGCCATTATCGAGGCAGAAGTCGGTGATTGCTTTAGCCATGTCGCCTGAAGCGGCAAAAGCATCGTTGTCGACGTCGATGGAGACATTGTAGTCGGCAGCCTCGGCAGCAGCCAGGAGGATGTCGTAGTCAGTTTCGAGGCCAAGAGCTTTCCACTGCGCCATGAGGCATTGAAGGATCCACAAACCGGTGATGTTTTGGAGAAAACGTATTTTGCCGCCTACCCCACCCTCGTTTGTGAATCCGGCAAGGCGTGCTTGCTCGGTGAGAATGGGTTGGTCGAGCTCGAC
>CAZJEA010000104.1:2061-7712 GCA_964544895.1 uncultured Bacteroides sp.
GCGTCGATGAGTTCGGAAGTGGAAGCTATAGAATATTCGTTGTTAGCGACACCGGTGAGGAAGAAGCTAAACAAGTCGGGGGTGAAAAGCAGATGGGCAGCAGCGTGGAGCTTTGGATCGTTCTCCTTTTTTAAAGCCAAGAGGCGATAGAGAGTGTTTATAGCCATGACTTGTATGCCGGCTTTAGCGTAGTGAGCAGATAGCTGGGCTGGGGAGAAAGTTTGCTCGGGGAGACCGTTTACGGCGGGGTCGCGGTAGCAAACGGGGTTACCGAGGAGGTTGCCGTTATCGTCGATGAGGCCGAAGTCGACGCCCCAGGTGTCGATGCCAATGCTCTTGAAGTTGAATTCGTCAGAGCGCTCGGCGGCACGTTTGAGGCCGTCTTTCATGTCTTGGAAAAGGGCGAGGAAGTCCCAGTAGATGTGTCCACCGATAGAGACTTGTCTGTTAGTGAAGCGATGGACTTCTTGCAGAGAGACAGCCGTCCCGGTGACGGTACCGATCATGACACGACCGCTACCGCCACCAAAGTCAACTGCTATATAGGCATCTTTCATTTTGTAACTTTTCCGAGGACGTACACTTCTAAGTCTTCAATCTCTTGAGGAGTGAGCGTGTTGTAGTGACCTCCGGACTGCACGATAATGCGGCAAGCCATTTCGAAGAACATAGCGCGCTCGAAGACTTCGTCGAAGTCTTTACCGCAAACCACTTGACCATGTTTAAGGAGCATGATAGAATCGTGTTCTTTCATAGCAGCAACGACATGTTCGGCGAGCTCTTTAGATCCGGGACGGAAATAGGGCACGATAGGAATTTCTTTGCCGACGTGGCAAGGGATTTCGGCAGTGACGTTGAAGTCAGTGGGTATTTTTTCGCTGCATGCGATGTCGGTAGCGAAAGGAGATTGGAAGTGAAGGACGACGTTAACTTCTGGGCGTTCGCGCATCACACCGAGGTGGAAAACGCTTTCCATAGAAGGTTTTACGCCGTTTAGGACAGTGCCATCGGGGCGGCAAATAGAGACTTTTTCGGCTTTGAGGTTAGGGACCCAAGAGCCGGTGCCAGAGATGAGGACTTCGTCGTCGCTTATGCGCCAAGAGAGGTTACCAGAGCTACAAATAGTTAAGCCAGCATCGCCAACGCGATGAGCCATAGCCAAGAATTGGTCTATCTGTTGTTGAGTTGCCATAGTTAATGATTATTTATAGATAGGACCATAGTTTTTGCAAGCGCGGTAGTCGGCACCTTCTTTATCCATGCCGAAAGCATTCCAAGCGGCGGGACGGAATATTTTGTCGTCGTCGATGTTGTGCATGCAAACGGGTATGCGGAGGATAGAAGCGAGGGTTATGAGGTCTTGACCGATGTGGCCGAAGCTGATAGCGCCGTGGTTAGCGCCCCAGTTGTTCATAACCGAGTAAACGTCTTTGAAAGCGGGTTTGTCGCAAAGGCGAGGAACGAACCAGGTTGTAGGCCAAGTGCGGTCGGTGCGTTCGTTGAGGACTTTGTGTATTTCGGGGTCGATTTCGACGGTCCAACCTTCGGCGATTTGGAGGACTGGGCCGAGACCTTTGACGAGGTTAACGCGCATCATGGTAACGGGCATGCCACCTTTTGTGAGGAAGTTAGAAGAGAAGCCACCTCCGCGGAAGTATTCGCGGCTAGCGGGATACCAGGTAGTAGCGTCGAGGCATTTTTTAACATCGTCGTCGGTGAGGTTCCAGGGTTCTTTCATGACGGGGTTGCCTTGAGCGTCGGTTTGTTGGCCGGTAGCGTCGAGGGTGGTAGCGCCGGAGTTTATGAGGTGGATAATGCCGTTAGAAGCGAGACCAGTGAGCTCTTTGCCGGTGACACGTTTTACGGCTTCGGGGCTCCAGTAAGTGCGGACGTCAGAGAACATTTGGCCGCGGTGGCTGAGGAGGTGACCGAAAAGCATTGCTACGCCGTTAAGGGCATCGTTTTCAGTAGCGAGGACGAAAGCTTCGCGGATGCCGTTCCAGTCGAAAGAGGTGTTAAGGAGAGCTTCGCTATAGTCGCCATTGGGGTAGAAATCGGTCCATTGGCGTTGGCCTTGGAAACCGGCAGCGATTGCGTTGTGGCCGAGAGATTCTTCTTTGAATCCCATTTCGAGGAGTTTTGGGTTTCCTTGCATGAGGTCGCGCATGATGAGTGTCATCTTGACAACGAATTCCCAATCAGCGTCTTTTTGGTCGCGAGATTTAACTTTACCTTCGGGGTTGTAGTCGTGACCTTCGTTTGGTTTGCAATATTTTTCGGTCCAAGCCATAGCTTTTGCGAATTCTTCTTTGTCGTAAATTCCTTCGGTCATGCGGCGGATAATTTCGGTAAGGTCAACCGACTCGTTACGCATGCCAAGGTATTCTTGGAAGAAGTTAGTGTCGACGATAGAACCGGCGATGCCCATGCAAACGCTACCCATAGAGAGGTAAGATTTGCCGCGCATTGTAGCGACAGCTTGAGCAGCGCGAGCGAAACGCAATATTTTTTCGGCAACGTCAGCGGGGATAGTATTGTCGTCGAGGTCTTGCACGTCGTGGCCGTAAATGCCGAAAGCGGGGAGACCTTTTTGAGCGTGAGCGGCGAGGACAGCAGCGAGATAAACAGCTCCGGGGCGTTCAGTGCCGTTGAACCCCCAAACGGCTTTGGGCCAATGCGGATTCATGTCCATAGTTTCAGCGCCATAGCACCAGCAGCTGGTGACAGTGATGGTTGCGCCAACGCCTTCGCGTTCGAATTTTTCGGCGCAAGCAGCAGATTCGGCAACGCGACCGATAGTGCCGTCAGCGATAACACATTCGACGGGAGAACCGTCGCCGTTGCGTAAGTTTTGAGAGATTAGATTAGCTACAGCCTTAGCGAGGCTCATTGTTTTTTCTTCAAGGCTTTCACGAACACCGCCTTGACGTCCGTCGATAGTAGGACGTATACCAATTTTTGGATACTTTTTCATGTGGTTTTTATGGTCTTGTTTGGTTATTAGTTATTATTGTTTATATCGGTAATAAATCGGCAAGGAATGTCGATACGCAAATTTAGCAAGATTTTTTATAACGAGCTAGTATTTTTGTAAAAATTTTCGTTAGAAAGTAGGGACGTCGAAAATTGGGGTTTTTGGGAAGTTAGCATCGACATAACGAGCGATGAATTGTCGAGTGTCGGCGGCGATTTCGGGCGAGGCACTGTCAAAGAATGTGTTATAAAGGATGCTATGGAGCTTTATGCCGCGCGATTTGATAGCCTCGAGTGAGAGAATTGTGTGGTTGATGGAGCCGAGGTGAGAGTTTGTGACGAGGGCTATGGGGAGGTTGCGAGTGCGAGCGTAGTCGATGGCGAAAAATTGGTCGGTGATTGGCACCATGAGACCGCCGGCACCTTCGACGAGGACTACATCGTAGCGTTGGGCGAGGATTTGTCGGGCGTTGTCGATGGCGTTTAGGTCGACTTGTTTGCCGTCGATGCGGGCAGCGAGCTGAGCAGAAGCCGGGTAGCTGAAAATTTGTGGAGCTGTGAGGCCTTCGGCATCTTCGGGCATGGGACCGGTGCCGCTGAGACGGCGGTGAGCATCAATGTCTTCAGAATAACCGACGTTACCGGTTTGGATGAATTTTTGGGTTATAACAGATTTACCTTCGTTGATGAGTTGGCGTTGGAGCCAAGCAGTAGCATAAGTTTTTCCGGCATCAGTGTCGATGCCGCTAATAAAAATTTCCATAAAATTATTCGTCGATTTTTCGGGCAATAAGATAAAGCGGGCGATATGTAAGGACACATTCGCCTTTGTCGTTTTGCGGGAATTGTTCAAGGATGTGACGTGCTAGTACGGTGCGGTTTTGGCCATATCCGACGGCATTTACACCGGTTTTGCGGAGGTGCTCCAAGACTTCGCGCGGGGATTGGAAAGTCATGGTTTCGAAGCTTTGTTCGCATACTTGCACGAAAAGGTTTTGAGGGAGGAGTCTCAACCAACCGTCGGCGGTGAGCATTGGCAAGCCGTTGCCGAGTATGTCGGTTAGTTCTTGAAGGTTGCCACGCACGAAAGTGGAGAGGACAAGATATCCACCGGGGACGAGCACGCGCTCACATTCGCGCAGGAATGCAGCCGGGGAGTTGAACCACTGCACAGTAGACGCCGAGAATATGACATTTATTGTAGCAGAGGGAATGCGACGAATGTTGACCTCGGCATCGCATTTTTCGTATCGGCCATTTGGGGTGTGCGAGGTGTCGATGTCGGCGATGTCCCATAATCGCAACACGCCGTCTTTGTGGGTTGGGGCATAGAGTTTGGTAAGCGCACCGGCACCAACTCCGGCTTCGATGACATTGCCACGAAGAGGGGCATTAGCCGAGACGCGCAAGAATCGGTTGTAAAGCTCTTTGGCGATGTGTTGCTGCACGGGGGCGTTGTCGCTATATGTGGCTTTGCTGTCGCCAAAGCGGTTGCTTACCAGCTCTTTGTCGATAATAAGACGAGAGATAATCATCTGGAAATCGGGCAAGTGACCGGCATCCATAAATTGTATTGGAGTTGTGAGACGCCAAGCATTAACTTGGTTTTGCGCGGGGAAAATGCCATCGTTGCGCGAGATGATAGCGAGGTCCCAGTTTTCGACTTGGGGGACGTGGAAGAAAGTGTGAGTTTCGATAGCTTGAAGCTCGTCGGCAAGCTCACTGAGGGTGCGTTTGGGGCGGTTCGCGTCGAAAGCTGCGAACTGCTCGGCAGACGTGCACATGCGTCTGTAGAATTTACGAAGAGTAGATGGAGACAGGGAGTTGATAGTGCCGTGGTAAATAGCTTCGGGGATGCCGAATTTAGAGCTTATGGGGTCGAGAGTGCCGTTTATGGCGATGCGTTTTGTGATGCGCGGCACAATTTCGTGGATAGTAAGCGAAGCAGCGAAGACGCCCATAGACCAGGCAATCAAGCAAATTTCATGGTAAGCGAGTAAAGGTTGCCAGTTGAAAGTGAGGTCGCGATAATCCCAAATCACCATAATGTCATAACCGGGATGAGCGAGGTCTTTGAAAGGACGCCAGTCCATACCCCATCCGGCAAAGATGAGAATCAGGCGATTGTTTTGATTTCGGCAAATAAATTTTGATTGCATAATGATTGGTGAAGTAAGGGATTTAGAGCGAAGTAAATTATAGGTCGATGTTGATTTGTTGTAAGCCTTGGTCGCGCAGGAGCGACTTAAGCTTAAGGGCTACATCGGCGTTTTGTTTGTTAACCGACTCAACAATACGCGCCTCGTTGTCCGGGAGGTTAATAGAGTTTAGATAGCGCAAGATGGAGCGATAACCGTCAAGCCAACGAGCTTGTTCGATCTCGGAGAGGACGTTGAAGGAGTCGGAAGCATCTTCGTTATTTTTCAAATCGTCAACAATAGAAGATAGATGTTCGACTGCAGCTTTAGCGTGCATGACCATGTAAGCACGTTGCACATTGTCGATATCTTCGTTTCGGGCAATAGCGTGTGCATAGTCGTCGAGTGAACATTCATCAAAATTGACATCGGCAGCTTCGATGCTCTGTACAGCCTCATTTTCAGGGATTTGGTCGCCTCCTGATGGGCGGTCATTAGACGATGAACGCCCACAGCCCCAAATAAGGGCTGCGAGCATTA
>CAZJEA010000105.1:0-7611 GCA_964544895.1 uncultured Bacteroides sp.
GGGATTATTCGGTGGCGCGGGTGAGCAGGGAGCTTAGGGAGTGCTCGATGTCGGCACTCGAAACTTTTGTGGCGAGCTGTCCACGATAAGCAATAGATATAAATCCGGTTTCTTCACTCACGACGATAGCCATGGCGTCGGTGGCTTGAGCTATGCCCAAAGCGGAACGGTGACGCAAGCCGAGATGACGCGGTATTGACGTGTCGTGGCTCACGGGGAGGATGCATCCCGCAGCAACGATTTTTTCGTGCGCAACAATCATTGCACCATCGTGCAACGGTGAATTTTTGAAAAATATATTCTCAATGAGTCGAGTGTTGATATTGGCGTCGATGATATCGCCGGTTTTTTCGTATAAATCGAGCGACATGCTGCCTTCAACAACGATAAGGGCACCGGTTTTGCTCTTAGACATAGCCATGCACGAATAAACAATGGGCATAACAATGCGACGGATGTCAACGGCATCTTCGTCGGCATGGCGCAGCATTTTGTGCAAAAAGCGCCAACGACGATGGCTACCCAACTCGTTGAGAAAACGCTTTATCTGCTCTTGGAAGAGTATAACCAAGATAAGCAGTCCAATGCTCATAAACTTGTCGAGGATGGAGCCAATGAGACGCAATTGAAATATCTCGGAGGCGATGATCCATACAACAATAAATGCCATGACGCCATAAAAAATGTTGAGCGTGCCCGACTCTTTCATGATGCGGAACACGTAATATAGCAAAATCGCTACAATTAGGATGTCTAAGGCGTCTTTAAAACTGAATTCGAACATGGTAAAGATGTGTGAGATGAGAGTGTAATGAGAGGTTTAAGCCGTGATGAGCTTATTGTAGATTGTGACAGCCTGACGCGCTGCGGCAACGTCGTGTACACGGAGTATCGAGGCTCCGCGCTCAAGCGCCATAGTGTTGAGGGCTGTGGTAGCATTTAGAGCATCAACAGTGTCGATATCAAGCAGTCGCGTGAGCATTGACTTGCGCGAGATGCCCACCAACAAGGGGCGGTGGAAGAGCTCGAATGTTTTGAGATTGCGCATTAGCGTATAGTTTTGGTCGAGCGTCTTCGAAAAACCGAAACCGGGGTCAATGATAATGTCGTTGACACCCATCATAGCCAATTTTTGCACACGCTCACCAAGCTCGGCGAGGACGTCGGTGGTGACGTCGTTGTATTCGGTGAGGGTTTGCATTGTTGCGGGAGTGCCGCGCATGTGCATGAGTATGTACGGGCAACGAAGGGCGGCAACGGTGTCAGCCATTTGCGGGTCGAGATTGGTGCCGGAAATGTCGTTGATGATGTCAACGCCGAGTTGCTCGATAGCCACGCGCGCAACATCAGCACGGAAAGTGTCTACCGAAACAGGTATTGTGGCATTGTGCTTGCGCAAAATTTGCATGCCGCGAGCCAAACGATCAATTTCTTCTTGGGGAGTGATGTCGTCGGCACCGGGGCGCGAAGAGTAAGCACCGATATCAATCATATCGGCGCCTTCGGCTAACAGCGTGGTCACCCGCTTTTCAATGTCATCGGCATCAAACGAACGAGAGCCGGCGAAAAAAGAATCGGGGGTGACATTGAGAATACCCATCACCACGGGCGATGTGTATTCTACAAGCTGTTGTCGGATATTTAGAGAGAATGGATGCATTATTAGCGATTTGCGCGTTTGCGTTCGGTCTCGTCAAGAATGATTTTACGCAGACGCAAGTGGTGAGGAGTAACCTCTACATATTCATCTTCTTTGATGTACTCGAGCGCTTCTTCGAGGCTGAATACAACAGGGGGAACGATGCGAGCTTTGTCGTCAGCACCCGAAGCACGCATGTTGGTGAGCTTCTTAGATTTGGTTACGTTGACAACAATATCGTTTTCTTTAGCGTTTTCGCCTACTACCTGACCGGCATACACCTCTTCTTGCGGGAAGATGAAGAATTTACCACGGTCTTGAAGTTTGTCGATAGCATAAGCGTAAGCAGTACCGGCTTCCATAGCGATGAGTGAGCCGTTTGTGCGACGCTCAATATCGCCCTTCCAGGGTTGATATTCGAGGAAGCGGTGTGCCATGATTGCTTCACCGGCAGAAGCGGTGAGCACGTTATTACGCAAGCCGATGATGCCGCGCGAAGGGATTTGGAACTCCATGTGCACACGGTCGTTTTGCGCCGACATAGTGAGCATTTCGCCTTTGCGACGTGTCACCATATCGATGATGCGGCTTGAGTATTCTTCGGTGACGTTGATGGTGAGCAATTCAACAGGCTCGCACTTAACGCCGTCAATTTCTTTGATGATAACTTGGGGTTGACCAACTTGAAGCTCGTAGCCTTCACGACGCATGGTCTCAATGAGCACTGAGAGGTGAAGCACACCACGGCCGTAAACGGTCCACACGTCTTCGTGGTCGGCTTTGCTCACGCGCAGAGCGAGGTTGCGGTCGAGTTCGCGCATAAGACGCTCGTGTATGTGGCGCGAGGTGACGAACTTACCGTCTTTACCGAAGAAGGGCGAGTCGTTGTTGGTGAATGTCATAGACATTGTGGGCTCGTCGATGGCGATGCGTGGGAGAGCCTCCGGATTTTCTGCGCTGGCAACAGTGTCGCCGATTTCGAATCCGTCGATGCCGACGAGTGCGCAGATGTCGCCGCTGCTCACTTCAGCTACTTTCTTGCGGCCCATTCCTTCAAAGGTGTGCAACTCTTTGATGCGTTGACGCACTGTAGAGCCATCTTTGCGGCAGAGAGCAATCTCCATGCCTTCGCGGAAAGTGCCACGGTGCACGCGGCCGATAGCGATACGTCCAACGTAGCTTGAGAAGTCGAGCGATGTGATAAGCATTTGAGCGTCGCCCTCAATGGTTTGAGGAGCGGGGATGTGCTCAATGATGGCATCGAGGAGGGGCAAGATAGAGTCGGTGGGTTTTTGCCAATCTTCGCTCATCCAGCCGTTTTTAGCAGAGCCGTAAATGGTTGTGAAGTCGAGCTGCTCTTCAGTAGCATCGAGGTTGAACATAAGGTCGAAAACCATTTCTTGCACCTCATCGGGGCGGCAGTTAGGTTTATCAACTTTATTGATAACAACGATAGGTTTCAAGCCCATTTGTATAGCTTTTTGCAACACGAAACGAGTTTGAGGCATCGGGCCTTCAAAAGCGTCCACCAAAAGCAAGCAACCGTCGGCCATGTTTAGCACGCGCTCAACTTCGCCACCGAAGTCGGCGTGTCCGGGAGTGTCGATGATGTTAATTTTAGTGCCTTTGTAGTTGATTGAGACGTTTTTAGAGAGAATTGTGATGCCGCGTTCGCGTTCAAGGTCGTTGTTGTCGAGTATCAATTCGCCGGTAGTTTGGTTGTCACGAAAGAGGTGACCAGCCAAAAGCATTTTGTCAACGAGGGTTGTTTTGCCGTGGTCTACGTGGGCGATGATAGCAATGTTTCTTATGTCCTGCATATATCTTTTTTACTTGTACTTTCTATTTAATTTGCAAAGGTACTAACAATCTCGCAAATATCGCCTATCAGTGAACGTCTTTTTTGTTAAAAGGGGCTTTTTAAGCCTCGTTAAAACGTCGTTTTGCTCGCAAAAACAATGCGAGGAAAAGTGCAGCCACGGCACAGCCTGCGCCTATGGCAATGCCCCAATCGAGGCCAAAGCCTTCGGGACGACGCGCAAAAAGCAAATAGCTCACTGACACTACGGTCATGAACATTGCCGGCAACAGTGTAATGATGTAAACACGTTTGTGACGAGCCAAATATGCTGTTGCTGCCCAGAGGGTGAACACAGAAAGGGTTTGGTTGCTCCACGCAAAATAGCGCCACAGCACATTAAAGTCAATCATCATCACTAAAAAGGTGAGCGCAAATATTGGCAATGACAACATAAAACGCTTTGCGAGCGTCTTTTGGCTGATATGCAAGAAGTCGGCAGTGATGAGACGTGCCGAGCGCAATGCGGTGTCGCCGGTGGTGATTGGCGCAGCCACAACGCCGAGTATGGCTAGTATGCCGCCGGCTTTGCCCAGCCAGCTGATAGAGATATCTTTTACTACGTCGCCTGCGGTGTGGCCATCTGCCATATATGCAAACAGGTTGTCGTAGCTACCCATAAATGCTATGGTTGCTGCAGCCCAAATGAGTGCTACCAATCCTTCTGCCACCATGGCTCCATAGAAAACCGGACGCGCTAATTTTTCGTTTTTGAGACAGCGCGCCATCATTGGCGACTGTGTGGCGTGAAAGCCGGAAATGGCGCCGCAAGCTATTGAGACGAACATCATCGGGAATACGGGATGTGCGTCGTCGGTATATCGCGAGCAAAGTCCATCGCTAAAGCCATCGGGTATGGCTATGCCGCTAAAAAGCATATATCCGAGCAAGCCAAGAGCCATGAACAGCAAGGCTGCTCCGAATATAGGATACAGGTTACCTATGAGTTTATCTATGGGCAACAAGGTTGCAAGCACATAGTACAAAAATATGGCGCCGATCCAAAATGTCGTATTTAACGCTTCGGGAGTCATGCCGGCAATCAGTCCTGACGGTGTGATTACGAACACAGCACCAACGAGTATCAGCAACACGACAGAGAAAACACGCATGGTTTGTTTCACTCCGTTGCCAAGTTCTTTACCTACAATCTCAGGCAACGAAATGCCACCGGCACGCAACGACATCATAGCCGAGATAAAGTCGTGCACGGCACCGGCAAAGATTGTGCCCAGCACAATCCACAAAAATGCCGCCGGGCCAAACATGATGCCCATAATAGCACCGAAAATCGGGCCCAGTCCGGCTATATTCAAAAATTGAATTAGAAAAACTTTCCAGGTAGGCATAGGCACGTAGTCAATGCCGTCGGTCATTGTCACCGCCGGAGTGAGACGCTTAGCGTCAACTCCAAAAATCTTTTCTACCAAAGCGCCATAGACGAAATAGCCGCCTATGAGCACAGCTAGAGCAATAAGAAAAGCTGTCATTGTTATAAGTGATTTAAGGGGGGATATTTATGTTTATTGGTTATGAATGTGCGCACTGTGCGCTTTTTGCATTGTTATTTTGTTAGTTCGAGTTTTATCACCGAGTTGCGACGTGCTAGCAAAGCATTGCGAGCATAATCAACTTCTTTTTCCAACTGCGAAATGTTTTCGGCGATAGTCAAGTTGCCTTCGGCATACTCTTTACGCAATGAGCGCAATTTAGCTTCTTGCGCTTGCAAACCTTTTTGATCGTTTATGTAACGAAGCATCATGCCGCGCGCTTCGTTGTTAGAAAAATCGGAGAGCTTGGTGTAAACCACACCGTTGCCCAATGACAAGCGGAAGAGCTGTGCATCGTTGCCGTCTTTAGCATTTAGATTGTTGAGAGCGGCAAGCTTTGCAGCAACATCGTAGCCTTCGGGTTGTGTGGCTTTTATTGACGAGATAAATGCCAAGTCGGTTATGTCGCTGCGGTCAGGCGAATAGTTTTGTCGCGTTTCGTTGGGCACAAAGACATAAATAGTAACTTTGCCGTCTTCGGCATTTCTATCTGTAGCCCACCATCCCAATCCGGTGGCTTCGTCAATAGCCATCATGTAATCGTTGCCGGGAGAGTTGTATGGCATTCCAACATTTGTCGGCTCGTAAAAGCCTTCTTCGTCATTGCGGCGTGTCATGTATATATCATATCCGCCAAGAGCTCCGTCAACCTCGGCATTATTGGCAAAATAAAGCGTCATGCCGTCAGCCAGCATAAAAGGAAAGGCTGTGTCGCCATCGCCACCAATGGTGAGGTCTACAACTTCGCCTTCTTCGCGTGTGCCGTCGTCGAGTATTCCAGCATATTTTATTTGTAATTTTCCGGTTTTCGCATCAGGCTCGGTGTAAAACATCTCGCGCTGCGATGCCGGCATATAGTTGGTACGCGCTGAAGTGCCGCCTATCCTACCCGACTCTGCTGCCAAACGATAGCTATTAAAAAATTGTGCAGTGTCGACACTCAGCGAGTCGACGATAACTATTTGTTCTACGCGCTCAAGCATGTTGCGCATAGCCAGCAATTTTGTTTGTAGGCTTTTTAGCTCTTGAGGTGCTTCGGCATTTTTCTTGTTTTTAGCAAGTTTGCTTTGCCACGTATCGAGAATTTCGTCTGCCTTATCAACATCGTATAGCATAAGCGCTTCTACAGCTTGGTCATGCAACTGCGAAGTGTCTTCAACTTTTGGTGCAGCCTTGCCTTTGGTTGTTTTTGCGTGTAACGCCATTGGGGCAACCAATGTGCAGGCAAGCAATATATAAGCAAAATTTTTCATAGCCGGTAAAATCTATGTGATGAGAGAGTTTTTATTGTATATTTATAAGTTTATGCGTCTGCAACGACAAGCGCCATTGCGGATGCTCTATTATATATTCCACTACTTCGGCTGTATTTTTTCCGGAACAGGGCTGCAAGAAGTTGTGCTTTGCAGCGAAGTGCTCGCGAAGAGACTCCACGTCTTGACCTTCATACACCACTTTGAGTTCATCGACGTGACCTATTTTCCAGGGTTGCGCTTTTGGCGAACAAGTTACCCAATCAACACCTTCGCACACAGCATTGCTGCCGTTTGTTTCTATTTGCACATAAAATCCGGCAGCTTTGAGCTGTCGCACCAGCTCGGCATCTAATTGCAATGTCGGCTCACCTCCGGTGATGATGAGATGGCGCGGAGTGTATGCCGAAACGGCTTCAACAATCTGAGCTGCAGTCATCGTGGTGTATTTTGCAAAGTCGGTATCGCAAAAAGAGCATGCACGATTACAGCCGCTGAAACGTAAAAATACCACTGCAGTGCCGGTGTGATAGCCTTCGCCCTGCAGTGAACAGAATATTTCGTTTATGCGATATGTTTTCTCAGTCGACTTCATAACTCGCAGTATTGCCTTCGCTTTCTTGTACATCTACGCGCCAACAATTGGGCACATTTTCACATATCCATCGTGCCAAATTTTCTGCAGTAGGGTTAAATTCCAACACTTCATTTAAATTTGCATGATCCAAACGACCCATAACCAAATTTTTTATGTGTGTGAAATCGGTAACCATACCATTTGCGTTGAGCTCTTTTGCTCGACAATATACGGTTATTATCCAGTTGTGTCCGTGCAACTGTGTGCATTTGCTCTCATAGTCCAAACACAAACTGTGTGATGCTGATATTTCAATTCGTTTTGTAACGTAGTACATATTTTCGCTAATTTCGGAAGTAACTGCAAAATTACTCAAAACCCTAGTATTACGCAACAAATTGATTGAAAATCTTTGTTTTTCAACGCATATATAGGGCTTGTGTTGACGTCCAGCCTTGCGAAGAATTTCTAACCACAATAGTAGCCATTCCCTTCAGTGACGACATTGATTTGTGCAATATGTTCATCAAATGACTCATTGATGTAATCCCACTCAATTTCATACTTGCCATTGTTGAGCCTCTTTGCGAAATCGTAGCAAAAAGGACATCGTCTGATTGTATATTTGCCATAACTTTGCGGTTTTAAATGATTTACATCGCAAAGTTAGCTTTGTCAATGGGAAATAATCATTCCCACATTTCACAAATAATGTCAAATTACAACTTATGCAC
>CAZJEA010000106.1:0-7450 GCA_964544895.1 uncultured Bacteroides sp.
CATCTGCATAGAGCGTGTTCACACTGTCTATTTGCCATTTAAGCATAGCCCTCATAGTGTGAGTATGCCAATCGCCATTACCTTTGGCATTACTTTGCCAAATATTTGACGCTGCGCCGGAGGCTTCGCGCTCCGTATAAGTTATATCCATCGGCTGATGACGCTGACCATAGAGGTCATAGTCATAACTCACTGAGGCATCAACTTTTCCTTTTTTCACCATTCCCAAAGCCGAGCCTTTTGCCGCGGGTTGCGTATTACCGCTACCACTTAGATTCACTGTATATCCATCAAGCATAGGCGACTTGAGCACTATGTTTATGATATAACGATTTGCATCGGCACTCTGCTTATTGTCAGGCTTAGTTATTACTTCTACTTTTGCTATTGACGAAGCAGGCAATGACTCCAGAAATGCTTTCGGTGAAGTCTGTCCCATTTCGTATGGCCGACCATTCAGATACAAGCTATACGATGACGACCCCTGCACTGTTATAGCTCCATCGAAGTCAACACGCAACAGCGGCACGTATGCAAGCGACTGAAGCGCATTCTCCGATTGAGCTCGCTCATCTGATGCCATATTATACACAAGTCCCGACTTCGTCAGTGTAGTCAGTTTCCCTTTAACGACAAACTCATTCAACTCAACGGGGACTGACAATGTGTCAAGCCGCTCGCCAGCTTGCTGCGCCATCATCGGAACAGCAACCAACACAGCTAACCAAAGAATTAACCGGCGTTTTTTCATTGTTATTGATATTAAAGTAATTATATTGCAAAACAAACAAATATTTCCAAAACGTTAAAGCAAAGGTGATAAAAATTTTTCACAATTCAAAATTTAGCACACGTAATTTGAGAAATAATAGCTCAGTAGATTTCTTTCAGTGCATTTGTCAATTTCGCATATTATCTCTAATTTTGTTGTTGCTTACAATTACTGAAACCTAATAGATATGAAGCTTATACCCGGAGTATATGAAACGCTGGTGAGTGCAGCCATAGAACGGAAACTCGCCGAGATGCCTACCGATAAATACTTTATAAAGAAAGTTGATATCGATAGCGCGGAGTCGTGCAAAATGCTCTCTGACTATCTCGCTGATGTTGTTTGCGATATACTAAAAAATTATTTTAGGCAACAAAATCCGTCAAAATCAATTTCTGCGCAGGTGGAAGTGGTAAATAAAGTGCTGCAATTCATCGAATCGGAATGGAAAGATGACGATGTCTTTACCGCTGATTTCCAACTTAGCGAAAAAAGTAAGTTACAATTTCTTCGCGGCATATACAGTAAGGTTGGTTATACTGATGCTCAAGTGGAGGAACAAGCTAAAAATCATCCCATTTCCGGTTATCGTGTGAGCAGTTTGTTTACCGGTGGTAACGACATCTCTATTGACGATGAAATTAAACGTGATATTCAGACAGCTAACAGCATCGATTTTGTCGTGTCGTTCATTAAATTTGAAGGCATAAGGTTAATTTATCAAGATCTAAAAGATTTTTTAGCTCGTCCGGGAGCAAAACTCCGCATATTAACCACCACTTATATGGGCGCAACAGACCCCAAGGCAATAAGAAAATTATTCGCTCTTAAAGAGCTGGGCGACGTGCAAATTCGTGCTTCATTCAACAACAGCCAAGAGCGGTTGCATGCCAAAGCATATATATTTTACCGCAATAATGGTTTCGACACGGCGTATATCGGTTCAAGCAATCTTTCTCGCTCGGCATTGACAAAAGGTTTGGAGTGGAATATGCGTATCACCTCCATCGAAAATGCTCATATCATCAATAAGACGAAAGCAACCTTTGATAGCTATTGGAACAGTGATGACTTTGAAGCTATAGACAACGAAGACCAACTATCCGATTTTGAAAACGCCATTTGGCGCCATCGACATAGCGCTGCTGATGCGGGTACAGACGAGTCTCAATATGTTATCCGCTTCGAACGAAAAATTCATCAAATCAAGGTGCTCGAAAAATTGCAGTTTGAACGCAACAATGTTCACTCATATAGAAATCTAATCATTGCCGCCACAGGTACCGGTAAAACTGCCATCTCTGCTTTCGACTTCAAAGATTTTAGCAAGGTAGTTCAGCGTCAAAAGGGAAGAAAAGCGCGTTTGCTATTTATTGCTCATAGAGAAAAGATATTGAAACAAGCGCGGTCAACATTTAGGTCAGTGATGGTAGACGCCAATTTCGGTGAGATATGGTCAGGTCGTACTCTCCCCGGCATGCGAGGCAATGTAGACCAATTGTTTATAACCATTCAAACGCTAAACAATAGATGGGACGTCTTCGATAGACTCGGAAAAGATTATTATGACTACATTGTAATTGATGAGGTGCATCACAGTCAAGCTGGCTCATATAGAGAAACGTTTACCCGATTTACTCCCGAAATTTTTGTTGGTCTGACTGCCACACCCGAACGTATGGATGGCAAAGAAATAAAGCCTGATTTCAACAACCGTTTCGCTGCAGAGATAAGACTTCAAGAGGCGCTTGACCAACGTTTGCTCTCGCCTTTCGATTATTTCTGCATCACAGACGATAGTGTTGACCTTTCTATTGTGCCTTGCCGTGGTGACACTTACGATAATGCGGCACTTACGGCGTTATATAAGATGCAAAATGTGCAGCGTTTTAGTCTAATACAACGCGCACTTGAAAACTATGTGACAGCCCCCCACGAATGTAAGGCTGTCTGTTTCTGTGCCGGCATTGAGCACGCCGAGATGATGGCTGAAATGTTTACCTCTGCTGGTTATAAAGCAAAATCTGTCACTTCGCGAAATAGCGCTGATATCGATATTGTCTCCGCACAGTTGGCTCGTGGAGAAATTAACTACCTCTGCGTAGCCGATATCCTTAATGAAGGAATCGACATCCCCGAAATTGACACGGTTTTATTTCTACGTCCTACCGAATCGCTCACCGTATTCCTTCAGCAGTTAGGACGTGGATTGCGTCTTGCTGATGGCAAAACCTGTCTGACAGTCCTCGATTTTGTTGCTCAAGCTAATAAAAGTTATAATTATGAACGTCGATTTCGTGCTCTCGTTGGCAGAACTACCAAAAGCATAGCGCATGAAATAAGAAGCGGATTTAAGTTCTTGCCTCGCGGTTGCTCTATAACTTTGGAGCACCAAGCTCAAGAGTACATACTTCAAAATATTCAAAATGCGATATTCAACCAACGTCGATTGGTTCAAGAGGTAAAACTATTTGAGCAAAACACCGGACAGTCGCTAACTCTGCGTAATTTCCTCGATAATTTCGCACTCGATGTACGCACCATCTATAAAACTCCGGGATCGTGGACTCGCCTTAAGCATCTTGCCGGGATAAGTGTAAATTCGTTCGACTCCAATGTCCGCTATACCAAGCTTTTAGAAGGCAGTTTGGCTAGGCTATATCATACAAATAGTTACGACTATTTACTGTTCCTGCAGTCTCTGTTAGCAAACGACTTTCGCGTTGACTTAAATAGTGAACGTGAGCAGAAGTTTCTGCTTTTATTTTACTATACTATCTGGCTCAACCCTATCGAAAAGGTTAACACGGAGTATTCTAAATCGTTTGATTCTATAGAAGAAGCTATAGCATCACTCCGTGAGCAGCAATGGATGATTGAGGAGCTGCAGACTTTAATAGACATACGTCTCTCTTCTCTTAGTAAGTCTACTCGCTGGTTTGAAGTCGCCGATGGTTCTGAAATAGAACTTTATGGCTGTTATTCTGCCGATGAAATACATTTGCTGCTTGAAGGCAAACCCGGCCGATGGCAAGTGCTAGGCACACAATATAACAAAGAAAAGAAATTTGCCATGGTCTTTGTCACCCTCAATAAATCGGACAAGGAATACTCTCCATCAACGCTTTACGAGGATTATGCTATTTCGCAGTCTCAATTTCACTGGCAGTCTATGAATAAGACTCGAACAGATAGCCCGGAAGGTCAACGCATAGTCACTCAGAGAAATAATGGTTGGAAATACATCCTCTTTGTACGCGACTCAAAGGCTGATGAGTTTGGAAACAGCAATGGATATTATTGCTTGGGGCCTATGGATTTCAATTCCAGCCACGGTGAATGTCCAATGAATGTCGTTTGGGATATGCGCGAACCAATTCCCGGTTTTATTTTAGAATCTGCAAAAGCAATCTAACTGTTTCCCGACTCCTTTGATTTTCAGAGGAGATAGCCTTAAGTTTGCTGCAATTTGTTTGTAAAACTGAGCAAGATGTGCTATTTTTGCTATACTTATCTATAAGCTAATTCGAACACCTTATGTTTCGTCCATCGTATGAAGAACTGCTTGTGCGCATTGAGCAACTTGAAAAAGAAAATCATGAGTTGCGCATTAGGTGTGGCATGGAACTAACGGCACAGAAGCCAAAGTTGTTAAAGCTTTCACCGGAAGAAAAAATTGAATTGTTTCGCGGATTGTTTCGCGGTAGAGATAATGTTTTTGCTCGGCGGTGGTATAGCAAAAAATCCGGCATGTCAGGTTATCAGCCTGTATGCGCAAATGAATGGATTCGCTCTATGTGCGACAAAAAAATATATAAATGCGCTGAGTGTCCTAATCGCAAATTTGAGACACTAACTTATCAATATATTTTCAATCATTTGGCTGGCAAAGATGCAAATGGCTGTGACGTGATTGGCTTGTATGCAATTTTAGGGGATAACACATGCTATTTTTTGTGCGCTGATTTTGATGACAAGAGTTGCAAACATGGTTATAAGAAAGAAGTAATTGCTTTTGTGTCGGTATGTGATGAGTGGCACATACCGACAGCAATAGAGCGTTCTCGTTCAGGCAATGGAGCCCACGTTTGGATATTTTTTGCCAATGCAATTCCTGCGTCTAAAGCGCGTCGAATGGGATATGCCATATTAAATGAGGCAATGAATAGAGATGGGCATATTTCTTTCAAGAGTTACGACAGATTTATTCCAAACCAAGATTTTTTGCCTGATGGTGGCTTTGGCAATCTCATTGCTCTTCCACTGCAAGGTTTGGCTCGCAAAAACGGGAATTCAGTATTCGTAGATAAAAATTTTGAGCCGTATTCCGACCAATGGGCATACCTAAAGTCTATTGAAAAACTTGATGCATTTGCTGTTGAAAAAGTAATACGCACCCATTACAAAAATATTGAGCTTTCAAAGACGTGCGAATCAAAGCCATGGGAAACTCCCTCAAGTGCAGAAATAGCAAATACTGACTTGCCATGTAAGATAACAATAACTCGTGCCAATCAGCTCTACATTCCAACTGCCGGGCTAAATAGCAAAGCAATTAACTTTATACGCCGTTTGGCTTCTTTTCATAATCCGGAATTCTATAGCAAACAGGCAATGCGCCTTTCAACTTTTGCAACACCACGCATAATTTCATGTGCAGATGTAGATGACAATTATGTTTCGGTGCCACGAGGTTGCGAGGATGCTGTTTTATCTATGCTGGATGATCACGGTGTGTACTACACAATTGATGATAAAACCAATCATGGGTGTCAAATAGACATACAGTTTAAAGGCGAGCTATATCCTAATCAAGTTGAAGCTGTGACTGAACTATCTCAGCACAACAATGGCGTATTGTGCGCCGCCACAGCGTTTGGCAAAACTGTCGCTGCGATAGGGCTTATCGCAAAATTACAGGTTAGCACACTGATTTTTGTGCATACTCGAGCATTGCAAAATCAATGGATTGAGAAACTGAATGAATTTCTGTCTATCACATATTGCGAGCCGATACAAGCAAATCACCGTGGTCGCAAGAGAAAATTCTCACCAATCGGCTCAGGTGCAAACTTGCATGGTATTATTGATGTAGTTACAATTCAGTCATGCATCAACAATAATTCTGTTAAAGACTTTATAAACAATTATGGCTTAGTGATTGTCGATGAATGTCACCACGTGTCAGCAGCAAGTTTTGAGCAAGTGCTAAAGGCTGTGAGAGCAAAATATGTTTACGGACTCACAGCTACACCTATTCGCAAAGATGGCTTGCAACCGATAATCTTTATGCAATGCGGGCCGATAAGATATAGGTTTGACGCGAAAGCTCAGATAGGAGATCAGTCATTTAGACGTCTACTGATCAGCCGTTTCACTTCTTACCGCTGTCTATTAACCGAACATCCAACACATGCTGCCCTACAACAAGATATTGCTGAAGATAATGCACGCAATGCCCAAATAATAGCAGATGTGAAGTCTGCTATATTATCAGGTCGCACACCAATCATTATCACGACATTGCGGAGCCATGTGACAAAGTTAGCGGCTCTACTTAGTTCAGACATTAAAAACGTAGTTGAATTAGTAGGATCTAATACTCCAAAAGAGAAGCAATTAGCCATGGCTCGATTAAATGCAATTCCTGCAGATGAGCAAATGGTTATCATAGCTACAGGCAAATACGTTGGAGAGGGATTTGACTACCCACGTCTTGATGCACTGTTTCTTACCATGCCTATATCATGGAAGGGTACTGTCGCTCAATATGCAGGTAGGCTTCACCGAAGTAGTGTAGGCAAAACTGACGTACAAATTTACGATTATGTGGACATACACAATCAAACTTGCGAAAAGATGTACCGACGACGATTGAAAGGGTACGCGGCTATCGGATATAAAACATATGAACCAACAGCATCGCTCTTTGATGATAATTCAGGGATAATATATACCGGGCAAAACTATGAGCCGACATTTTTGCAATCGCTCAATACAGCGACTAAATCCGTTGCAATATTAGCACCACAGATCAAATACAACACTCACAATATGATTGTCGGTGAGCTTTCCGAACTATATAAACGCGGCATTTCTATAGCTATATTCACTCAAACACAAAGCACAATGACAGAATATCTTAAGAGACTAGGTGCTACAATATATCTCAGCAATAGCCCGATCTATTGTGCAATTATCGATAAATCGACAATTTGGTATGGTAGCATCAACTATCTTGGATACAATTCAACAGAGCAAAATGCTATTATAATCAAAAGCAATAGTATTGCAGCCGATATTTTAGCGATGCTCTCTGATTATAAGGCTGATTTTCGGAATTTAGAGCGGCTATAAGGCGCAGACAATTTTTGGACGGAGAGAAAAAGCAACAGTCACTCCAATGTGATGATATTTAGCATCTTATAATTTTGTATAAAATTTATCCTGCATCCGCCACATGGCACAATGACACTTTAAATCATTATCTGATTTGCACTGATATCGCTGGCGAGACCGGAGATTGTCTTATTCCACAAAAGATTGAATTTCATTTATGAGCTTGTATCAGCTACTTTTAAATCTTCGCCGTAGCAAAAATATTTGAAACGTACAAGACGAAACACGGCTCTTTCATTTAAAACAAAAATAAGCACATAATCCCCTTACCCGATTCAA
>CAZJEA010000107.1:0-7420 GCA_964544895.1 uncultured Bacteroides sp.
GGCAGAGGAAGTTGATTTTGATTTGCATGGGATAGCCCATCCAACCAAAGATATCGATGTTATCCCAACCTTCTTTGTTGTCGTTGCGGGGGGGATAGTAGTTGATACGTACTTTGTGGTAGTAGTTTGTATACAAATCAGGTTGCTTTTCAGGAACAAGAATTGATTCGAGTGTTGATAGTTTTGATACTTCTTTGGTGCGGAAGTTTGCGGGTTCGTCAAGCACGAGACCGTCGCGGTTACCAAGAATGTTGGTTGAGAACCAACCGCTCAAACCGAGGCAACGTGTGCCAATGATGGGAGCGAAACCTGATTTTACAAGTGTTTGACCTGTTTTGAAGTCTTTACCTGCGATTGGCATTCCGGTCTTTTCTGCGAGTTCCCACATTGCAGGAATATCTACTGTGGTGTTAGGAGCTCCCATGATGAAAGGTGCACCTTCGCTAAGTGCTGCGTATGCATAGCACATTGACGGTGCTACGTGTTCTTTATCGTCAGCTTTCATTGCTGCTTCTAAGTCAGCAAGTGTGTAGTGATATTTTTCATCGGGTGCTACATATACTTCTGTTGATGCTGCCCAAAGTACTACTACGCGGTTTACTCCTTTTTCTGCTTTGAAGTTGCGGATATCTGCACGAAGTTGTTCTACCATTTCCCAGCGGGTTTTGCCTACCATTACGTTGTTGCCATCAAGACGTTTTGCGTAATTGTGGTCAAATGCTGCTGCCATAGGTTTGATGGCTTCGAGCTCTTCTTTTACCGGGTTGATATCTTTTTCCTTTAATACTTCTGCGTTGATTGCTGATTCGTATGCATTTGCAGGATATACATCCCATGTGCCAAATACGATATCATTCAAGTCTGCGATAGGTACGATGTCTTTGTAGTGGAGATATTTTTTGTCTGATCCTTGACCTACACGAATTTTGTCATATTGGGTCATTGATCCTACGGGTTTGGCTAGGCCTTTACGTGCCATAAGCACACCTGTCATAAATGTTGTAGCAACTGCACCGTTACCTACAACCATCACGCCGAGTTTGCCTTCAGCGGGTTTTACTTTTGAATTGCTCATTTTTTTGAAAATTGAGATTGGTTATTTTATTTTTTTCGATTTTTATTCTTAATATTGAATCGGTAGTTTTGTCTGTTTTTTCATGTCTATTTTAGTCTTTTGGCTAAAAAGAGCGTGTAAAAGTACTCATACTTTTGCAAACACAAAACGTTTTTCTATAAAAAAACATCAATCAAACGTGAAATAAATCTAAACCAACAGCCTATATGTTCATAAAGCTTAAAACCAGTAAGATGTGACTATGTGAATGTAATCAACCGTTAATTGGGCTTAAGCCCGTTTTTTCGCTTTCCTGCTATTTTTTCGCTTTTCTTGTAAAACTTTTGGCACTTATTTTGTTATATGAATTGTGTAGCTTATCTTTGTCTACAATTTCTCTTTCTCTACTTTTGTATTTTCTATACACATTAATAATATATATAAATGACACAAAAAGAAACAATCGCTCCGGGTAAATACGTTGAGCTTGGCTATGACCTTTATGAAATTGCTGCTGACGGCAGCGAGAAACTCGTTCACCAAACTGACAACGATGACCCCGAAAAGATTATTTTTGGTATCACTCAAGGCATGATCGTTCCTCTCGAAAAAGCTATTGAAGGCCTCGCTGTTGGCGACAACTTTGACGTTGTTGCTAAATGCGATGAAGCTTTCGGTCCTCGTGATGACGATCAAATCGCTGAGCTCGACCGCGACATTTTCTTAGTTGACGGTAAATTCGACGACGAACACATCTGCAAAGGTGCTGTCGTTCCTATGATGACTGCCGACGGATTTCGCATCAGCGGCATCGTGCTTAACGTAACTGACAAAATCGTTAAAATGGACTTCAATCACCCTCTCGCAGGCAAAGACATCCGTTTCAAAGGTTCTATCCTTGCCGTACGTGCAGCTACTCCCGAAGAGCTTCAACCCTCTTGCGGTTGCGGCGGCGGTTGTGGTGGTGGTAACTGTGGTGGCGGTTGCGGCGAAGGCTGTGGTTGCAACTAATAACTTTTAAACTCGTTCTCTTTCTCTCCTCTTTATCTTTTTATTCACTTATTATTATACTGATGAAAAATCTTCTATTTTTTGCTCTCGCTATCACTGCTCTCTCGATAGCATCATGTGGTAACGGCGACCGCGCCGCTAACAATGTTCCCGAAACTATTGCCATCGTCGAAAACGATGTTTCTATCACACCAGTTGACAGCGACTCTGTCCTTGTTACTGACGTTCAAGCCGAAGCTGTTGGCGTTCAAAAGTAATACTAAAAACATCTCACATACTCGCAAGGCTTACTCTAATGTGCGCCTTGCGTTTTTATTCGGTTCTTGCCTTTGTTATCGTCTATTACACAATTAAACTTAAAATATTTTAAAGTCATACAATAAAAATATTTCATTTCGCTTGCTATTTATGAAATTTTTTGTTTAATTTGCATTCCAAATCATTAATTCTTAGCCACCAATCGAATACCTAAACATTATTGCTATGACGCTGTTTGAAGAATTTGAAAGAAATACCAAAAGCACGTTAGTTAAAAAACAAGTTATTGCTTTTTATATCCAAAACGGTTTTGCTACTCTTGCCGAGCTTAGCAAACAGCTCAACTTGAGCATACCTACCGTTACGAAAATTGTTGAAGAAATGACTGATGCGGGTCTCATCGTTGAGCGCGGCAAACTTGAAACTGCCGGTGGTAGACATCCGTCTCTTTACGGACTCAATCCCGATTCGTGCTACTTCGGTGGTGTTGACATCAAAAATAACTCTGTCTCTATTGGTCTCGTTGATTTCACAGGACAGATGGTGACTAAATCTACTGACATACCTTACGAATACGAGAACACTCCGGCTTCTCTCGACAAACTTTGCGATACAATAAACGAATTTTTTGATTCGCTTGACGTGCCACGTTCTCGCGTTGCTATGATTAATGTTAATATCTCCGGTCGCGTTAACCCCATGACCGGACACAGTTATAGCCGTTATAATTTTGACGAGCAACCGCTCAGCGATATCCTCTCTAAAAAGCTTAACGCGCATGTCTGTATCGAAAACGACACTCGCGCTATGGCGCTTGGCGAATACCTCTGCTCAAATAATCGCGATGAGCGAAATCTCCTCTTCATAAATCTCAGCTGGGGTCTTGGCTTGGGCGCTGTTATTGATGGTAAAATTGTAACGGGTAAATCAGGTTTTGCCGGCGAGTTCGGACACATGGTTACATGCGACAACGAAGTCATATGCCATTGCGGCAAAAAAGGGTGCTTGGAAACTGAAGCTTCAGGTTCTGCTCTCGTCCGCAAAATCACAGAACGTCTGCAAACCGGAGCCAATTCCGTAGTCGCTGATAAATTTGCCGCTGAAGGTAAAATTACATTCGAAGATGCTCTCGACGCTGTACGCCGTGAAGATCTCCTCGCTATTGAAGTGCTTGAAGAAATGGGTAAAACTCTTGGTCGCTGGCTCGCAGGTATGATAAATGTCTTCAACCCCGAAAAAGTGATTATCGGTGGCGTACTCGCTGAAACCGGAGACTATCTGCTGCAACCTATACGCACGGCAGTGCGACTCTACTCGCTAAATCTCGTGAGTCAAGATACTAAGATACTACTGTCACGACACGGCAACGATGGCGGGCTCATTGGCGCTTGCCTGATAGCTCGCAATCGTGTCTTTGATACTCTTGTGTAGTATTTACTAAAGTATTGCGGCAACCTCTTTAAATGCATACGTGTGTGTTGCTCCTTCGCTGTCACTCAACGTAAGGAGACCCGTTGTGTCAACACCCACAATCTGTGCATTTATTGTTGCTCCACTGCCAGCCTCAAACCATAGGTGTTTTTTGCCGTCGTTGCGCCAGAGCAACGACTCGTACAATGCTTTGAGTTCATCCGGCTCACAGTTGTCGCTATATGCATCTACGCTGTCAATGATTTCGTTTACAAACTCTGTTAACAAGCCCTCGAGCTCATACTCCTCGCCTGTAAACTGTCGCATAGACACCGGATTTGGTGCATCGCTGCAAAATTTTTCTTGATTCACGTTTATACCTATGCCAACTATTGAGCGCTCTATTTGTGCGCCCGAAAGCGAGTTTTCTATAAGTATACCGCAGATCTTCTTATTATCCACATATATATCGTTGGGCCATTTAATTAGCACTTTGCGCTCAAGATGACGCTCAAGCACACGCACTATAGCTATCGACACGAGCATAGACAGCTCAAACTGATGAGCTGCCGAAATTGCCCACGGACGCAACACGAGTGAAAAAGTTAAGTTCTTACCCGGCTCCGACTCCCATGTGTTGCCGCGTTGCCCTCGTCCTGCCGTCTGATTTAGGGTCCAAACAGCAGTGCCGTGCGTTGCATCGCCACCCATTTGAGCGGCGATGCTGTTAGTCGACGTTGCCTCGTCTAGTTTTACTATTTGCATTTATTGTGCTGATACAATTATGTCTCGCGAATCGTCGTCATTAACTCTTATGGTCACGTTGACAGTGTCATCGGGCAACATGGCCTCAATGCGTTCGGGCCATTCCAATAAGCACAAAGCGCCAGAGTCAAAATAGTCTTCAACGCCAATATCCATAGCTTCGTCTAAGCTCTCCAATCTGTACAAATCAAAGTGATAAATCAGTTCGGCAGTTGTATCCGAACGATATTCGTTGATGATAGAAAAAGAAGGAGAATTAGTAACGTCATCTTCAACACCCAAGGCGCGGCACAAAGCATTGATAAACGTTGTTTTGCCAGCGCCCATCTCACCGTAAAATGCATATACGGTCTCATCGCCCATCGCCTCTACAAACTTATGTGCGGCGGCACCCAAGTCGTCAACATTTTTTACGTGAATGGTTATATTTTCCATATTCTCTGTTTTAGTTTTTAACCTATTGCAAATTTACGTTATTTTGGTGGAAAATCAAACCTATATCGGGCATTATTAGCGCTTTTATTAGTTGAAATCTAAGAAGCTCCCGTTTTTTCTTTGGTTTATTACGAAAAAATTGTATCTTTGTGCGATTAATGCGCATCAAAACCAATCTATTCGCGCTCTTTAAATCATATATATTTGCATTTCAGAATTATATAAACTTAACTTTAAATACATCAATGGCAACATTAGAAAAAATCAGAAGCAAGTCAGTGCTGCTCTTCACAATTATCATTGTAGCATTGCTTGCCTTCATCATGGGAGACTTTCTTACCTCGGGCCGTTCATTCTTTGGTCCGGGCGACACAGTAGCATCTGCTAATGGTGCAAAAGTCAAATACAACGACTATCAAGAGCGTGTCAACGAAGCCGTAGAAAATCAAAAGAATCGTAACGGCCAAAATGTTGATAACGACGTCGTTGGCGAACAAGTCATTGAGCAACTCCTAGTAGAAGCATTGCTCGATGATGAATTTGACCGCATGGGTATCACAGTCACCGACAAGCAACTATCAAACATTATGCTCGGAGAGCAAAATTCAGTAGGCGTATTCCAAACACTTCTTCAACAGTTTGGTCAACAAGGCGCCTCAGCTCTCTATCAAAAAGGCATAGTCGACACTCGCAACTATTTCGACGCAATGAAAAATCCGTCGAAATACGGTTTGCAAGCTGAAGACGCTAAGATGCTCACAAAAGTATGGAGCGATGCCGAAAAAAATATAGACAAAGGTGTGCGTCAACAAGCTTACCTAAGCTTGCTTCAAGGTCTATTCACCGCCAACGAAGTAGATGCCAAAGCTCTTTATAACGACCGTAACACAACAACACACTTCGCTTACGTTCGCAAAGACTTCCTCTCAGTTCCCGATAAAGACATCAAACTTACAGACGATGACTACAAAGCAGCTTACGAAGAAAACAAAGGACGTTTCAAACTCGACGAAGAAACACATGCTGTAAACTACATCATCGTTCCTATCGTGCCTTCAGAAGCAGACTACAACAAAGGTCAAAAAGAAGTTGAAACCGTGCTTGCCGAGCTCAATGCTACCGAAGGCGTTCAAGCTCTCACCAACCACGCTGAGTTTGTACAAGAAACAGGTAAATACACAAAAGCAGCTCTTACTAACGATGCTCAACTTCGTGCACTAGCAACAGATAGCACCGGCCTCTCTGAAGGGCTTGTTCGTCCGCTACAAACACTTGGTGGCAACTACACTATTGCTAAAGTGCTTGGCGTTAGCTCAGGCGTAGATAACCTCAAATTTTCTGCTTTTGGTGGTCTTGCTGCAGATATGGACTCTGTACTCAGCACACTCACTGCAGCGAACTTCGATTCTATCGCAAAAGCACGCGGTGGTCAAGCCGGCATCGAATTGTCGCTTGTTAATCCACGCATGCAACTCACCGATGTACAAAAATCAGCTCTCGCATCAAATGCCGTTGGCTCTGTTTTCGTACTCAACGACACCGTTAATTCTCAAGACGAAAAAGGAGCAGCAAAACAACAAATAGCAAAAACAGCATTTCTTATCACCGAACGCGACACTCCTGTTAGCGTTTACGATATTGCTAAAATAACTTACAGTGTTACTCCCTCAAACGAAACTATCCGCGATCTTAACACTAAGTTCCACGCTTTCGTTGCTAACAACGCCAGCGCTGAAGCATTCGCTAAAAACGCAGAAAAGAACGGCTATCAAATCAACAATGCTCGCGTCTCTGCATCAACACCACTCGTAGGCAATGCTCCTTCAAGCCGTGGTGCAGTTAAATGGGCGATGAACAATGGTAAAGGTAAAGTTTCTCCAGTATTTAGTCAAAACGGCTCTAACGACTACCTCCTTGCAGTGGCTGTCGTTGACGTTTACGATGGTAAATACCTCCCTCTTTCTTCTGATATTGTTAGAGAAACTCTCAAACCAATTGTACTCAATAACAAGAAAGCAGAAAAACTCATCAAGCAATTCGCCGGCAAAGGTAAATCTTTGCAAGACTATGCAACAATGATGGGTGCTCCTGCTTCACAAGCTGACGCTGTATTTGATGACTCTCAAATCTCAGGCCTCGGTTACGCTGAAAGCGAAGTTCAAGGTCACGTAGCAGTAGCTCCTAAAGGCAAACTCGTAGGTCCTTTCAAAGGCAATAACGCTATATACGTTATCAGCGTATCAGGTAGCGAAAAAGCCGGTCGTCCTTACAACTTCAAAGAAAGCGCCCAAGCATTCAATCAAAAACTTGTTGCTGCTCTCATGCAAAATCCCTTGAAACTTTTGGTTGGTGACAACAAAGTCAAAAACAACATCCTAAGCTTCACCGCAGATCAAGTTAACTAACGAATAATTTTTTATTCTACATATCTCGAGGGCGTGCCTGATGGCGCGCCCTCGTCTTGTTATACGCACCGCTACGCGGAGC
>CAZJEA010000108.1:0-7356 GCA_964544895.1 uncultured Bacteroides sp.
GTGTATTTGTCTACGTCTTGGTCGGCCTCAAGGTCTCGATAGTTGTTTACTATCAGCACGTTGGCGCCCATCAAACCAATGCCTATCGAGCCGTAAAACACCAATAAATCAAATGCTCCGGCTTGTAGATAGTATGTGAAATTTACGGGAATGATTCCAAAGAAGAATAGCACTGCCACTTCGCCCAGCGCGTGTTGCGACAACGGATATGGCCCGGCGCTATATGCCAGCACTCCTACGGCTATAGCCAACCCTACGGCTATTAACCAAAAGCCTCCCCAATGCACAAGTGATAGTCCAATTATGCACGCCAGTGCCAGTGTGCCGTATGTAGCATTCTTCATCGCCTTAGGTGTAATATCGCCTTCGGTGACGCCTCGACGTGGACCTACTCGCCCCGGCTTGTCTAGCCCGGCTTTAAAATCAAAATACTCATTTGCAAAGTTTGACGCTATTTGTGCTAAAATAGCAAAGGTAAGGCAGAGCAATACAGGCGTCGCTTCAAATTTATTATTCATTAATGCAAATGCAGCAGCAGCAATAACTCCGGCAACTGATACGGGTAGGGTGCGTAGTCGCATTGCCTCTATCCAACATCCGATTTTGGCCATAATAAGCAGAATTATATGTAAAAACAATAGCGGCTGCAATCCCTCTTGAGATTACAGCCGAAATTGTCGGGGTGAGAAGACTCGAACTTCCGACCTCCACGTCCCGAACGTGGCGCGCTGCCAACTGTGCTACACCCCGCAGTCTTGTTGGTGCTGCAAAGGTAAGCATTTATTTTTAATTACCAAAAAAAATATGCATACCACCCCATTTCTTACCTTAAAATTGGTTACCTTTGTGCCTGAATTTTTACTTACTACTCTTAAAATGACTAAAAAGGTTAACGTTATCTTCAACAACTCGATTTTTAATAGGTATTTCGTTGTTAGTTGGATTACTGCTTTTGCTACTATCCTTGTTTTTACTCTTCTGTGGTGCTACGACACTACTTTCAGAGCAATGTCGTTGGTAGCATACTATCCTAATAATATTTTGTTGGCATTAATTTTGTGCTTGCCCGCCATGCTCTCTTCGCGCAGATGGGTGCAACTCATAGTTTTGCTCCTCTTTGATGCTCTGCTCGAAGCCAACTTGATGTATTGCCGCACTTATTTCAATGCCATCCCCGCTGAGAGCTACCTCCTGGCTGGTAACTTAAAAGACTTCACCGCCAGCGTATTCGACTCGCTGAGACTCCGTGACATCCTTTTGCCTCTTGTCAGCATTGCCGGATATATTGTTAACCTCAAACTCGTACGCAAGCCTTTCAAGCGTCCTTCATGGTTCTCTTATCTTTGGACGGTTGTATTCATGCTTTTCCTCTCATGGATTGTTAGCCTCTTTAACGGCGGATATAAGGCTCACCTCAAAAAATTAAGCGACTCGTGCTACCACTCTACTTGTGTCGCTCCCGCTTACACTGTCTTTGGTTTTGTCATTTACGATGCTATTAATGGCAATCAAGCTATTTCTCAAGAAGATCAAGCTCGCGTTTCTGCTTGGCTTGACAAAAATAATCGCCTAAAACCCGCAACCGCTACTCAAAATCCTCGCAACATCGTCCTCATTTTTTGCGAGTCGTTTGAGTCGTGGCCTATTAATTGCACTGTCGACGGCAAACAACTCACACCGTTCTTAAACAGTGTTGTCGCCGATTCTACTACTTTGTTTGTCCCCAACGTGGCTACTCAAGTTGGTGCCGGACGCTCTATCGACGCACAGTTGCTGATACTTGCCGGCATGTATCCAATGACAAACAATGTGTATAGTGTGAAAGCTCCTTCAAGCACCTATTTCACTATCCCTAAAGCGGTCAAAGAGCACGGTGGCAAAACCTGGCTTATGACCTGCGATAAACCTCACGTATGGAACCAAAACCTTGTCACTAAGGCTTTTGGTATTGATAATTTCATTCACGACGACGCTTGGACTAACGACCAACCTATTGGCGTTACTAAACGTTTGAGCGATAAACGCTTCTTCGAACAAAGTGTCGAAAAAATGAAGAAAGGCGAAATCTGGCCCGAAGGTCAATATGCTTTTGTAATGTGGGTTACTTACTCAGGTCACGCTCCGTTTGAGCTCCCCGACGAAATCAAACGCATCAGCTTTGACAAGAACAAATACACCGAGACTCTGTCTAACTATATGTCTGACGTAAACTACACTGACAGCGCTCTGCAAACCCTTGTTGAATACTTGCGCACTCGCAGCGATTGGAACAATACAAGCGTGGTTATCGTTGGCGACCATGAAGGTCTCGCTAATTATCGCGATGGCATCGTCGCAAACAAAAACTGCAGTTTCGTCAGCCCCGGTCAGTACACTCCGCTAATTGTAATTAATTCTCCTGTTGGCGGTCACATTGACAAAACTGTCGGACAGATTGACATCTATCCAACGCTATCTCAACTCTTTGGCATCAACGATTATAAGTGGCAAGGCCTCGGCGAGTCTATCCTCGCTGATTCTCATCCCGGTGTCGCTATCAACTATAGCCACCGCATCATCGGCAACGAGGATAATCACGCCACCGAAGCACAACAAAAGGAGCTGCAAAACATACAGCAAATATCTGATTTAATCATCCGTTACGATCTTTTCCGCTCTCGCTAAGCTTTCGCTTTTTGCGACAGTAGTCGGTGACCTATGCGGCAGTACAGACACTTGCGCTGCAAACAATATTCGTTGCGCAACTGTATGTACGCTTGCGACGTAAAGGCATCGTCGCATTTCATCCCCGCATTCGTGAATATGTTCACCAACGCATTCTGCTCCGGCTTTAGGCTTTGCAGTATGTCTACCGCCATCTCGCGTCTATGAGCATCGTCAACTGTTTCGCCGTATGCATAGAGTAGGGGAGCCACTACATTTATCAGCAACAAGCGCACTGACGACGCACTAAGCGAGTGCGGCGTGGCGGCTGCCGGATGTCCGAACGTGAAATGTGTGAGCCAGTACGGCGAAAGTTCAACCTCAAACAGTGCCGCTGCTTCTGCCATGCTGTTGACATTGAGCAACGTCCCCGACAAAGCGAAACCGCCAACCATCAGCTGTGCTAACAATGCTACACGTCGCACCGGCGAATTTTGTGGACGCAACTTCGATTTCCATTGTGGCGTTTGGTGCGGTGTGATGCCAAATTTAGTGCAATAAAAAGCGTACTCTTGTTTTAGCATCGCCTCATAATCGTCATTTGGCTTCTCACTCAGCAATCCCGCTGCTCCAAATAGCAGGGCTTCAATCGTGCTTATTTGGTCATTATGTCGCAGCAAATTTTTTAACGGTATGGAGCGCGCTAGTTGCTCCATCGCATCAGCATTTGTCCCAAATCCAAGCCCTCGTGCCAGCGTCACGTATATCGTCTGATTCCAGTCGCCGTGAAATGACTCCAGCCGCGAAATTATGTCGTCGCTTTTGCGCTGCAAACGTTGATACGCTAACCCAGTTATCCAATCTGATACTATTATCTGGGGCAACTCGCTGATTTCTCCAGCACACGGCAATTCTGTCAGCGGATTGTTTACCATAGCATTATAACGGTCAGAAAAATCAGCAGCGCAGTTCATCACCACTTGAGGTATGACCGCTCCGTCACTACGGCGTCTTATGGCACAATCATCATATTGCACCACATGAAGCACAACATTATCATAGGCTGCGTCGTTATCATGTTTGTGTCGGTGCCAGTCGCTTGCTCTAACGTGTATCTCTACATTTCCCGCCCATATTTGTCCGTCGATACGTATCTTTGCGTTGAAAAAATCAGGGCCCGAGCCACTGTTTAATGTCCCGGGGTCTATAATGTCTACACGTTTGCCATCTGTTGATGTCATTGCGAGGTCCGGCCATAACCGAAAACGCCACACATATTGCATCAAGTCTTCCATGTCGGCACAAATTTAAATAAAATTAAACCTTGTGCAAAGTATTTCGTCAAATATTTATAAGAAAAGACGCAAAAATACAGCGAGAATACTTATTTTTGCATCTATAAAATCTAAAACTAAAGTTATGGATAACAAGCCTACCGATAATACCGCTCAATCTCAGCCAATTCAACCGGCGCAAACTCCTGCACCGATTGTTCACCACAAAGTCACTGTTGTCGCTTTTGTGTTGACCATTTTGGCTTGGGTAACTTTGCCTTTACACTATGTCATCTCGGCCGGCCTTTGTATCATAGGCTTAGCTTTGTCTATCTTTGCCGTGCGTAAAAACTCCGGAAACTCGCGCAACCTCGCTCTTGTTAGCCTTGTCGCTGCTGCAGTGCTCCTCGCTGTCTACGCTATAATCTGGGGCTCTCTATTCTACATCATGCTTAGCTACTAACACTCTAGTAGCGCTGCAAGTGAGGCTATTTGTGCTGCGTCGCTTGCTGCATCTTCATCTGCGGTCCATCCGCGGCCTTTTATCCATGCTGTTTGGCATCCTAGCGAGCGTGCCGGAAGTATATCTTTCTTTAATGAGTCGCCAACCACTAGCACTTCTTTCGGATCTAAACCTAGTGCAACGCATCCTAGCATAAATATACGTGCATCGGGCTTGCGTACACCCACTACCGCACTTTCTATCACTCCGTTAAAGTATTTGCGTAAGTCAAAATCTCGCAACACTTCGTCTACATTGCCATAAAAGTTGCTTACTAATTCAAGCGGATATTTCTCTGACAATTTCTCTATCACCGGACGTGCCTCGTTAACGCAGGTGCGTGCATAGTTATAGCACCATTGGGCTATTTCCTTTGCTTTGCTCTCTATTTGACTCTCGTCCATGCCGCCTTTCTTGCATAAGTGCTGCAACTCTATGCGCATTTTCTTGAGTAGCAACTCATAAAAATTGTCGCCGGGCAAGATGTGACGCACTCGCGCTAGCTCTCGCTCTGCAAATACGTAGCAGTCGCGAAATGTCTCCAAATCTACTTCCAAACCGGCTGCTTTCCATCCGGCATCTATAACATGACTCCAGTGGTCACCACGTGTGTCTATGGTGCCACCGTAATCAAATATTATTCCTTTTATATTAGAAAATTCCATATTTTATCGCTTCAATGAAATTTTTGCATATTCCTTCGTGTCTGCGCACCATATATACTAACAATATGTTGAGCACTATCAACTCAAATGCAAAATATAGCCACGGCATGCATGCCAATATCGATACAAATAGGGCTATGCTGCGCCAGTTAAACGAGAGTATGTTCGTATATTTCATCAACGGCAAGCTATTTCTGCGAAATGCCTCGCGAAATTGCAAACTTATAGGCTCGTCTTTAAAACGATTTTTCAAGTCTGCACGTAGCTGTTGCATGCTCGGAGTGATTGATTCTTGGCTTACTGTATAGTTTGTGTAGAAGAACAATGTTATCTTTTGCCAAAAGTTTTTTGTCCAACTTAGTTGTGACAACTTCTCGCGTAGATGAGCCGAGCTCTCAAGCTCACTCCCTTCTTCTCCTTTTAGAAAATACAAGTGAAATTGTCGGTAGTAGTCAGCCATAGCTGCCTGTTTTGCATGACATGCTCCGGTGATTATTGCTATTACCCAGATCAACCACGGATGCGCTGAGAAAAACGTTGATGTAGCATTCTCTCTGAAGCAGATAGCAAAATATATCGACACAAACCAAAAGTCGCCTGCCAAGCCGTCTAATATTCGCCCTAGTCGTGAATATTGCTTTGTCATGCGTGCCAATTGGCCGTCGGCACTATCAAACGAGTTTGCCCATACCAAGAGCAGTATGCCCAATAAGTTTATGTACAAGTCGTCGAAATAGAACGCTATGCCGGCTCCTACTCCTAAAAATATTGACGCTATTGTGATAACGTTTGGTGTTATGCCCAGAGCTTTCGCTATGCATGCCCACATATAGCCGATAGGTCTGTAAAATACTAAGTCTATATGCTCTTCTGTGTCGGCGCTCTTTAGAGTTTCTTGATATGAGGTTTTCTTTTTTTCTTGAGTCATAGATATTATTTGTTCAATCGGTTTTTAATTTCTGCCATGATGCATTTCGCTATATATGGTCCTGCGTTGTCACGGCACGGTGCAAAACTTGGCCAATCGTTAAAGTCGATGATGCGTATTGATCCGTCTTCGGCTACAATACAATCTCCTCCGTAGACTTTTACGTCTAATACTTCTGACGCCTCGCGACAGATTTTGCGCAAATATTCTTCGTCAAATTTCAACCCTTGTGCCGGCCCGTTTATTGCCTCTGCTCCATACTTGCTGTGCCCGGCTTCCAACGGATAAAACCAGTAGAAAAAGTCTGTGCCTTGCACTCCATAAAACTTGATGAGGTCGCCTTCGAGATGCACGTTGATGACTGCTCGTTTTATGCCGCGCAAAAAATATTCTTGCAAAACCTCTTGCGCCTCTTGTGGGTGGCGCACAAAGCTTACATCTTCCTTGTGCATAGCGTGAAAATCTCCGCGCTTTATCCAGCAACGCTGAAATCCGGCTTTCTTCATCTCGTCTGTTATGCCCTCGTCAGTGTTCACCATGAGGCTATCTGGATAAGGTATTCCCGATCCCAATAGTATGCGTGTCATGCGCTCGCGTGTGCAGTTCTCTATGCCAAAGCCCGAGTTAATTACTAGTGCCCCTTGGCGCTCACGTTCTTGCAACAATGCTATCGAACGCTGCTCGCGGCACATATTTACAATGATATTTTCTTTTACTTTCCCGGCAATAAACTGCTCCTCGGTGTATACGTTAACCTCGCAGCCGCGTTTGCGCAACTCATCTGCTGTGATGTTGAAAATTGCGGCGTCATTACCGATATGATTGGGTGAATAAGCTCCGGCACGCATTATGCCGGCAATCTTTATAGTAGCCATAAATAATTTAGGTGTTTAAAACACGCAAATTTAGTAAAAACCCATCAATACCGCAAATATTTAGCCACTTTCCCGCTCTTTACTCCACCATCACCCCTAATTGCTTATTCTATAACCCCGTCTCTCACCCGGTCATGAAATGCCGTGTAGCGGCTAGCGCACCGCAGAGCGGTGTCAATAATGTAGCCTCGGGTAAGGCCGGCAGAGATTGAAATGCCGTGTAGCGACTAACGCACCGCATCTCGCTATTCTCCGTGCCGTTTAGGCACGATTTTGTAGGTAACCGCGGAGAAAGCGCGAGGCACGAGCGCGTCTCCGTGGAATGTCGCCCCCTCTCAATGTGTGCCGATTAGGTACACATTCGTGCTATCCGTTAAAAAAAATAACCTATGTTAATTCGCACCACTTGCAAAATTAGTGTGTTTTTTCGCCATCGCCCATATTAACTTTGCATCAAAATCTAAAAAAA
>CAZJEA010000109.1:0-7348 GCA_964544895.1 uncultured Bacteroides sp.
GAACCCATTTTGAGGTAGTTAACTTCCTCTTGTGTGAGGTAGCGCCAACGACCACGGGGCAAATTCTTCTTAGTAAGACCTGCGAAATAAACGCGGTCAAGTTTTGTTACGTGATAGCCTAGAGATTCGAATATGCGACGTACGATACGGTTGCGGCCAGAGTGTATTTCGATACCAGCTTGGTTGCGGTCAGTATCGGTAGCATAGCTGATAGCATCTGCATGGATTTCACCATCTTCAAGTTCTATGCCGTCAGCGATGTGTTGCATATCTTCTTCGCTAATATCTTTATCAGTCCATACGTGATAGATTTTTTTCTTCACATATTGAGGGTGAGTAAGTTTAGAAGCGAGGTCACCGTCGTTAGTGAGCAAAAGCACACCGGTAGTGTTGCGGTCCAAACGGCCAACGGGATAGATGCGTTCTTTGCAAGCACCTTTCACAAGATCCATAACAGTTAGACGTCCGTTAGGATCATCGCTGGTAGTAACGCAATCTTTCGGTTTGTTGAGAAGGATGTAGCATTTCTTCTCGAGAGCAACAACTTTGTCATCATATTCAACGACATCGCTGTGTGTGATTTTTGTACCAAGTTCGGTTACTGCTACGCCGTTAACTTTAACAAGACCTTGTTGGATAAATTCGTCAGCTTCGCGGCGAGAGCAAATGCCTGCAGAAGCCATAAACTTGTTAAGACGAATTTGTTCGTTAGGATCGGGAATAGGCATTTCGTATTCAATCTGCTTAGGACGCGGAGTGAAGCTCTTGCCTTTAGTTGCAAACCCTTGACGGTTGTTATTTTTACGATTGTTGAAGCCGCCTTGACGGTTATTGTTGTAGCCGCCTTGACCATTGTTGTAACCACCTTGACGGTTGTTATATCCACCTTGGCGATTGTTGTTGTAGCCACCTTGACGGTTGTTGTAGCCGCCTTGACGGTTGTTGTTATAACCACCTTGACGGTTGTTATTGTAGCCACCTTGACGGTTGTTGTTATAACCACCTTGACGGTTATTGTTGTAGCCGCCTTGACGGTTATTGTTGTAGCCACCGTTATAACGCGGTGTGTAAGATTGGTTTTGTGTACCTTCAGTCATCACATCTTCGCCATTTTCTGCACCTTCAGCATTAAATTGGCGCTGTTGGTAGGGTCTCGACTGATAACCACCTTGATTGTTATGGCGATTATAGCCGTTGTTGTAGCCGCCCTGACGGTTATTGTACGGACGTTGATATGGGCGTTGTTGGTACTGACGCGGTTGATACTGACGCTGTGCATTATCAGCGCCGTCACCAGCAGCTCCATCATTGTCAGGGCGTGTGAAATTCACACGTTCGTAATTAGCACCCGTTCCTTCGGGGTTAGCGCGCACTTCTCCGATGCGCGGACGTTTAGGTTTTTTCTCAATGTTATCCATGATAATGGTTTTTGCCTTGAAATACAGTTATTGTTTTATGTAATTGTACTTGTCTGCCTCTCGGCAAATTAAGTGAAACTTATAAATTAATTATCTCATAATGGTCGAATATATCGAAGTTGCTAAGATATTGGGGTTTAATTCTACCGAATCAATCGCCAAGTGTTTTTTCGTAATACATTCTGACGCAAATTTACTAATTTTCAATTGATAAACAATAAATTTTAACTTTATTTTAATATTTTCTATACCAAAAAGAAGCACCTATTGTTCAATCAACTCGGGGTGTGCTGTCAAGCCTCTTTCTTTAGCCAATTGCACTATATAATCTATAGCAGCCTGACGCCCGGGTTCTATTTCGCAATCCTTGCTCACGCGCGTCAAATTGCTCATAAAAAATCCGACTTCAGGACCTTGCGGCAACGATAGCATAACCATAATTTCATTGCCGTTGAGCGCCGGACGGAATTTTCTATCTTCGTCTAAAGCTTTTATGGTTTCAAACTTTTGCTCCACCAAATCAAAATTGTCCAAGAATCGTTGTTTCTTTTCCTGATTTTTTGAAGTTATGTCGGCTCGAGCCAAAATCATCAAGCTTTCGAGATCGTCCTCAGCATAGTTTATAAGTCGGCGCACAGCGCTATCTGTGACTTCGTCTTCAACCAACGCAATCGGGCGCATATGCAATTCTACCAATTTTTGCACTTTACGCATCTCATTGCCGGTTGGCAACGTTAGACGAGCAAAAATTTTAGGCACCATCTTAGCCCCAACGAAATTATGGTTGTGGAAAGTCCAGCCTATGGCATCATCCCAGCGCTTGGTCACGGGTTTTGCAATGTCATGCAATAGTGCAGCCCAGCGAGTCCAATGGTCGTCGGTAGCAGCTGCGACGTTATCGAGCACTTCAAGGGTGTGATAGAAGTTATCTTTATGGCCCCTACCCTGCACCACTTCTACGCCTCGCATTGCAGCCAGCTCCGGCAAGATTAGCTTCAACAAGCCGGATTTAAGCAGCAAATCCCAGCCTATTGACGGCTTTGCCGACGACATAATCTTCACCAACTCATCTTTAATGCGCTCGCGGGTTATAATCTTTATGCGCTCAGCATTGCGCGAAATCGCCTCAAAAGTCTCCGGGGCAATTTCAAATTGCAATTGTGTAGCAAAACGCACGGCGCGCATCATGCGAAGCGGGTCGTCACTGAAGGTTATATCCGGGTCTAGCGGTGTGCGAATGATGCGGCGCTCTATGTCGCCCATTCCATCGTAGTTATCAACCAGCTCGCCAAAGGTGGCGCTATTCACACTCAATGCCATAGCATTGATAGTGAAATCGCGTCGTGCTATATCATCTTCAAGTGTGCCATCTTCGACAATAGGATTGCGCGAATCGCGATTGTACGACTCTTTGCGTGCTCCAACAAACTCTAGTTCGATTTTCCGATGGCGCACTTGCGCTGTGCCATAATTGCGAAACACATTTACGCGTGTGCCGCGCCCCAACGATTTGCCGACAGCCTCAGCCAGCTCTATCCCCGAGCCCACAGTCACAAAATCTATATCTTTAGAATGACGTTTGAGCATAAGGTCGCGCACATACCCACCAACAACATAGACCGGACGGTTTATGCTATCGGCTACTGCGCCCACTTTTTCAAAAATAGGATTCTTGAGCAGAGATGCGTAATTTGACTGAGACATATCGTTTGTTTCGTTTTTATTTATGCAAATTCTATTATTTCTTCAGGGCTATGAGTGAGACAACGCATGCCGTCTTCGGTAACAACATACGTATTTTCTACGCCGACAGCACCTACGTGTGGAATTACAAATTTTGGTTCAAGCGCAATTACATTGCCAACTTCGAGCACCGATTTTGAACGCGGAGCGAGCACCGGTTGCTCATTTACGGCTACACCCATGCCATGGCCAACAAAGCCGGCATGTGCTTGGTGCCCCATAAAGTACTCTTGCATTCCTGCCTCTATTGCCATTTGTTCGGCACGGTTGTATAGTGCTTTGCACTCTGTGCCGGGGACACCCAAGTGCGCTATCTCTGCGCAAATATCGCGTGAGAGTTGATGCGCCTTCAATGCCAAATCAGGGAGTTTGCCAAGCGCAAACGTGCGAGTCATATCGGTCATATAGCCATTAAATACGCCGTTTGTATCAACCATCACTGAAGTTCCGGGGCGAATCATAGTGCCATCGCCTCCAACGGGCAACGATGCTGTGCCGGCTCCGCCCATAGCGAAATCGTATGGTGAGGGGCAGTCTGCATTATCTCCGGTAATTACGTTACCCATATTAATTTCCAGGTCATCGCCAACGGTACGCATGATGCCTATTGAGCCTTCCAAACGCGACACACGTTCTATTTCTATTTGTAGCTCTATATCTGTCATGCCCGGACGATACAATCCCGGCACGCGGCTATATACTCTGTCGTGCTTCATGCCGCACTCTTCAATGAGCTTTATTTCAAACTCAGTTTTCACTGAGCGAGCTTGCATTAATATTGTATCGGCATTACCAAATTTTTCGACGCCAAGGGCAGCAGCCAAACGCTGTATTGTAGCCCAACTTGTTTGCGAAAGTTCTAGCGCTACATTTCCGGGTGTAGGCAATTTTTCGCGTTCGATTATCTCTAGCATTTGCTCGGGTTTGCGTATTGCATATACGCGCTCGCCGGTGAGCGGCAAGTTGCGCAGCACAAAACTGCTCATACCCTTATCGGCAAGTGTTAGATATATGTATCCGGCAAAAACTCTACCGGTGAGATAAAATTTGTTTGCATTATCGCTAACCAACAAACTATCAAAACCCATATTTTGCATTTGTGCAAATATGCGTTGCAATTTGTCTGATAAGTCTGCGGCAGGAAATATTTGTAGTGAATGACTGTTATTCATAATCAGTACGGTTAAATTTTAGTATATTGAGCAACTCTCTAAAAGAGCTTATTTTGTAGTCAGCAGTTGAGACATCGCCAAAACCAAATGTGCATCCAATCATACCCACACCTGCGGCGTGAGCATAATGACAATCGCCGG
This sequence comes from uncultured Bacteroides sp., assembly GCA_964544895.1. Classification (GTDB taxonomy): domain Bacteria; phylum Bacteroidota; class Bacteroidia; order Bacteroidales; family Muribaculaceae; genus CAG-873. Next base: position 4,475 of record CAZJEA010000109.1, read on the forward strand.
CTGTGTCACCTACATAAAAAACATTTTTCAAGTCGTAACGTTCAACTAATTGGCGAATATTAACGTCTTTAGAGTGACCGGTGCCACCATGGGTTAGCGAATCAGTGAAATATTGAGTTAATCCGGCAAAGGCCATAAAGTTTTTTAAGCCTTCAGAGCCGCAATTGCTCACCATAAAGAGTTTTATGCCGTTTTCATACAAAGTGCGTATCGTCTCCGGCACGCCTTCATACAACTTACCCCCAAGCACCGGCACCAGTGCTCGCTCGTTTTTATCTAGAGCTTGAAGCAAGTAATTAATATCTGACCCCTCGGGAGCCAAATCTGCCAAAATATCTTCCAGATGGCGGCCCATTTGCTCGAGCAACTCTTGTCGTGTCACCGGAGGGCGCTGCACGCCACACTCTTTGAATGTTACATCCCAAATGTGCGTGTACGAGTCTACGGCATCCCACATGGTGCCATCCATATCAAAGATTAAGCTATCGCAAGTAATCATTATCTTTTGTAGTATCTTAGTAAGATAGTCCTATTTGGTCTATATTTTTTAGCGTGTCAATACGCATTATGTGGCGCAAGTGCAACGGAGAGCCTAAATTCACTCTATGCCCTGGCATCAAAGTGTCGTTTTGCTGGAAAGAAACACCTGTTCCGGTGCCATACCATTTACCGAACGAGTCAGCCAACTCAATGTTAAACGTATCGGCTACAACCGTATCGCCCGAAGCATAGCTCAATTCGAGCCACAGGTTTGCATACTCATATTCATCGGTATGGCGTACGCTCAAAACCAATCTGTCTATTGCTACACTGTCACTGTCGGCATTAAAAACCAACTCTTGGCCATAACGCCAACCGGGCAAATCAATATCGCGCCACTCTGTGTGCTCGCTTCCTAAATCGGAGCAAGCGCATAAAGTGGCGGATAATATCGTCGTTGCTATTGCAAGTTTGCACGCTAACGTCTTTTTATTCATCTTCGTTGCGCGGAGTGTTATCGTTTTGATTACCGGGTTTGGGGCCACGCTGTCTACGTTGCTTAAACTGCTGAGGCTTACGTTGTCTTTGAGGTGCTTCTGCTGTTTGCTCTGCAGTTTCGGCTACTACATTAGGCTCGGCATCTGCGTTTTCGGCGGTTTCAACTGCGTCTGCGGGTTTTGCACCTTTTTTCTTTTTCTTTTTGCGTCGTTTGCTATCGAAACGAGTAAGCTCATCTTGGTCAAGCAAGTCTTTAAAGCCATCTTTAGCATTTGCTTGCTCATTACCATCGCGCATCAGCGACATTGGTTTCTCGCCGCGCTTATTCATTTCTATAATTTCAAACACACGTTCTGGGTCGAGGGTCACCAAATTCGCAGCAAGCTGTTTGTCTGTCGAATAAGTAATCTCCCGCTTGAATATATCGGTTTTGAAATGATAGTATATGCCATCGGCTGTTTCCAGACGCACTGTCTTAGGTGGCAATTTCTTGCTCATTTCGACATAAGCGTCAACCTCGAAATTCAGGCAGCATTTCAATTTTGCGCACTGTCCGGCAAGTTTCTGCGGATTAAGAGAGATATCTTGGTATCGCGCTGCGCTTGTAGCTACAGACACAAAACTTGTCATCCAGCTTGCGCAACACAGCGGACGACCGCACGGTCCAATACCGCCAATTCGTCCAGCTTCTTGACGAGCACCAATTTGCTTCATCTCAATGCGCACCTTAAAAGCATCGGCCAACACTTTTATAAGTTGTCGGAAGTCTACGCGCTCATCGGCAATATAATAGAATATAGCTTTATTGCCATCGCCTTGATACTCAACATCTCCAATTTTCATATTGAGTTTCAAGTCTTCGGCAATTTTGCGCGCACGTATCATCGTATCGTTTTCTCTGGCACGGGCTTCCTCATATTTCTCCAAGTCAGCGGGTTTTGCCAATCGAAACACTCTACGCACCTCAGCATTGGGCTTGATGTTAGCCTTGCGCATTTGCAATCGCACCAATGCACCAACTAATGTCACTTGCCCAATGTCGTGTCCCGGGGAGGCCTCTACAGCCACCATATCGCCTATTTTGAGAGGCAGGTTGGTAGAGTTTTTATAATATCCTTTACGGGTATTTTTAAACTGCACCTCCACCATGTCATCGTCAGCATAGCCGCCGGGTATATCTTCCAGCCAGTTGTAGCAATGCAATTTGCCGCGAGGTGCGCAGTGGCGTTTACAATTATTGCAATTGCCGCCACAGCCTCCGCCACAATTGTTGCTTGTGCTTTCAACAGGCACGTTGTCTTGTTCGTTTTCGTTGCTCATATTTACGAAGAGCTTACTTAGCGAAACTTACAGAGCGAGTTTCGCGGATAACGGTGATTTTTACTTGACCGGGATAGGTCATTTCATCTTGTATGCGCTTAGCTATTTCTGCAGAGAGCTTTTCTGTTTCAACGTCGTCAATCTTATCGGCGCCGACAATCACGCGCAACTCTCTACCGGCTTGAATAGCGTATGTTTTGATAACGCCGGGGTAGCTGAGTGCCAATTGTTCCAAGTCTTTTAGTCGTTTAATGTAAGCCTCAACGATTTCACGACGAGCACCGGGACGAGCACCCGAAATAGCATCGCAGACTTGCACAATCGGAGCGAGCAACGAGGTTTGTTCTATTTCATCGTGGTGTGCACCGATAGCATTGCAGATTTCGGGTTTTTCTTTATACTTCTCAGCAAGTTTCATACCCAAAAGTGCGTGTGGCAATTCGGGCTCTTCATCGGGCACTTTACCTATATCGTGCAACAAACCGGCACGACGAGCTTTCTTCGGATTGAGACCTAGCTCACTTGCCATGATTGCGCAAAGGTTTGCGGTTTCACGTGAGTGTTGCAAGAGGTTTT
>CAZJEA010000110.1:0-7220 GCA_964544895.1 uncultured Bacteroides sp.
TACGGCCTTTGAGTTTTGGATGCGGCGGTGGTGTTGTTAGCACGATGAGTGCGCAGCCGAGGTAGTAGTCGCCGACGACGGGCCAGACGGTGGCGAAGATGTCGGGAAGGTAGCGCGCGGGTGGATTCAAGATGAGCGCGATGTCGTAGTTCATGCCTCTGCATGTGTTTGGTCGCTTGACGGAAGCGGGATAGGCTTCGATGGGTAGCGACCGGCAGACTTCGCGTGCTTGTTTCTTTGTCTCGTCGTAGACGACGGCGACGCGCAGCGGATATAATGTCCCGAGGTATTGGATGTAGGCGATGATGATGTTGCGTGAGTTTTGGCCGGGTTTGTCGATGATGTGTACTTTGATGGTGCCTTTTCGACGGCGGCGCTCTAACGCGTTAATAACAAAATGTTCGCGTTTGGACAGGTTGCGCCCGAGCCACTTGCGGAAGTGGTAGGTGTGATCGGTGGGCGGAAGGTTTGTGTCGCGACGGCGACATTTGATTTGTGCGAACATAGTTTTAATTGATTTTGATGCAAAGTTAATATGGGTCGAGGCGAAAAAACACACCGGATTAGCGCGCGGTGCGAATTAACATAGGTTATTTTTTTTAACGCAAGAGATGAAAAGAGGTTGTGTCGGGTGACACAACCTCGGAATATTTAGGAGAGCATTAAATAAACAACTGTCAAATGTCGACAGATGGATTAGGTGCGATTAAATCGAGCATTGCTTTTCGGTTGCGGACAATGATTTCAGTTGGATTGAAGTCAATGAGTCCGGCATTTCTCATATTTTCGAGAGCCGAAATAAGAGAGCTACGTTGCACGCCAAAGACAGTGTAAAGGTCACGTTGGCGGCAAGAGAGGACGATGTCGGTGGCAGCGGGCTGCGTAAGACAAACAATCCAGAGAGCAATACGTTCGGCGATGTTACCGTTAGTGACAGCGAGGACACCACCTACGGCTTTTTGAGCGTTTGTAGAGAGGTAGTTTAGGTAGTTGAACATAAACACCTCATCTTTATTTAGGATGCGCAAGTAGTCGCTTTTAGAGACTTGCATGATGTTAGTGTCTTCGATAGCGACAGCAGTGCAAGGATATTTAATTTCTTTGCCGAAGAGGAAATCTGGGAGGATCACCTCGGGGGCGTGTAAAGTTTGCGAGACCTTAAAACGGCCATCAGGGTCAGATATAGTAACGCGTGCAGCGCCAGTGAGCATGAACTTCAGATGAGTGCATTGTTCGCCGGGCGTAATAAATTCGTTGTTCGGAAGATATTTCAAGAAGTGAAATTTCGCGAGTCCGACAATCTCAGACATGCGTTCACGGGTGACGCCTCTAAAGAGAGGCAACTCCATCAAAGTTTCAATCATGCTAATATTGCCCATAGCGTATTTTGGATTTTAATGTAGTAGATAAGTGAACTAGTTGTTTAAGTGTTGTTTTGAGCGTGAATATAAAGCGATATCAACGTAGCGCAACGCTAAACATCCAATTTAAATTAAAACGGATGAAGCGGGTAAAATGTTTATTTAATCTCGCGCTTTGTTTTAAAATAAAGCTGTAACGAATTAATAGTATTCTGCCAAGCGACATAAGCGGCAGGAGCAACAGAAGAAAGAGGATGCAAATAGGTAAGAGCCATCCAGATAGCGAGGACGGTGTTTTTTTGGCCCAGACCTTGCGTGCCGGCGACTTTATCGCCACAAGCGCGACCTATGCGACGCCCAATGCCAAATTGAGCTAAGCAAGCCAATAGAGAGAATAGAGCCAGGGCAATCATTTGAGGGATGCAGCTTGCAGGTTCTTTGAGGATGAAGCTGACAGCGCGCCCAACAACAATAAATAGAGAAAGTGCCCAAATGTAGAAAGAGAGAGATTGATGCTCGGCAAGTATTTTGTGAGTTTTGGGAGCAGCACGTTTTAAGATTAGAGCAACGAAAAGCGGTGCAATAATAAGTGGGACAACCTTTTGAGCGATGATGAGAGAGCTTTCGAGGAGTGAGAACTCTGATTGCGACATCATAGCGAAAAGGAACGGAGAAAGAATAGCCACTACAGTGTTGCTTATGAGAGAGTAAGTGACTAAGCGCACAAGGTCACCGCCAAGCATTGAGGTGATTACCGGAGCTGCTGTTGCTGTAGGGCAGAAAATGCAGATGAATACGCCTTGCGCGATGACTTCGCTGAATGGTCTTATAGCGAAATAACACATTAAAGCGCCACCGACTTGCACAAGGAGAAGTAGCCAAGAGAAACGAGTGACGCGGATGTTATCGTACTTAACACGACAGAAAGTTATGAGCAACATGACAAAAATCAAATAAGGAGCAAGGAAGGCAATCTTATCCATAAAATTGTGGAAAAGGAAGCCAGCGAGCATAGCCAAAGGCATAATCCAAGGCTTGATTTGTTGTCGCACTCGGTTAAAATTCATCGTGAATAAGCAATTTGATTCTGTGACATATTTGTTACAGCGAGCAAAATTAGTACATTTGACGCAAATATCAATAGAATTTGCTTTAATTAACTTAATTAATAGAAATTATACGTATGCGTCAGTTAGAGCAAAGTTGTGCAGAGTTGTCGCCTACCCTACTATTTAGAGGTTCTTGCAAGATTTAAATTATAGTGTTAACTTTGCGCGTATAATAAAAGAATGTAAAACTTTAAATAAAGATAAAGACATGACAAAAAATCCATTGCTGTATGCCGGGCTATTTATACTGCTAATCGGCGCAATATTAATTGCATGGAGCGACCGAATTGCGAGCTCAAAAATCATTTTTCTAGGAGGCGTATTGTTTATAATAGCCGGCTCGCTCAATTTGGGATTAAACTTACGTAGCAAGAAAACAGATGCCACCTATGGAGTTGACGAGAAGAAGTCGACACTAAAGCGAAACCTTGCATTGATAGTTAGCGAAGCGACAGCAGTGTTGGGCGTAGTGATGATAGGATTTAAAGATACATTTGTGCCCTACATACCCTTTGCCTTTGGGCTGTTTGCGCTATGCGGAGCAATAATGATGTTTTACACCCTGGCAATAGGCATACGTCCGGTGATGTTGCCGGGATGGCTGTATGCTTTTCCAACATTAATATTGATTGATGCGGTATATATTTATTTCCAAAAGACTCCAGACGACGACAAGTTTGTGATGACACTAGCCGGCATAGCAGCTCTTTTGTATGGTCTGTGCTCAATAATAGTAGCTACACATTTAGCAAAAATAAGACGCATAGACGAAGAGTTGGAAGAGTCACAAGAAATACATTCGCTCGATGACGAAAAATAAGTGGGTTTGGGTAGACCTTGACGACACACTATGGGATTTTAGAGCCAACTCGCTGGTAGCACTGGCACAAGTTTATGACGAGAAGGAGTTGGGCAGATATTTCAGTAGTTGTCAACAATGGATAGACTCTTATCACGTTGTTAACGATATGCTGTGGGCACAGTATAGCGCCGGAGAAATTGTGCAAGATTATTTGCGCATGGAGCGTTTTCGGCGCCCACTGTCAGAAGCCGGATGCGCAGATGCTGAGGCAAGGAGATTGTCAACAGAGATGGACCCATTGTATTTGGGTATATTGGGCACGCTTAAAGGCACTGTTGACGGAGCTATTGAACTGCTGGAGTGGCTGCACTCGTGCGGCTACAAAGTTGGCATACTCAGCAATGGATTTAAAGAAGTGCAATATGCCAAAATATCGACCAGCGGGATAGATAAGCATATAGACGCCGTGGTGCTGAGCGATGAGATAGGTATTAACAAACCTGATGTTCGCATCTTTGAGTATGCAGCGCAAAAAGTTGGCAGTGAAGCAGCAGAGAGTGTGATGATAGGCGACAATGTGACGACAGACATCGGCGGAGCCATATCGGCAGGATGGAAAGCGATATGGTATAACGGGACGAATAGGTGCGTGCCCGAAGAAATAGCTAGAAATGAGCGAGTGACAGTCGTTACAAAATTATGTCAAATAAAAGACAGCCAGAAATGGCGATAAGACGGTATCAGGAGGCATAAAAACGTGTAAAATGACGTTAAATGTCAAAAAATCAGCAGAAAATGATTGAATTATACCGTTGAATTAAAAAAAAATTACGATATTTGCACTTGCAAAATAAAACGGGGTAAAAAAGCGCCCCGAAATAAAAGGCACTTAATACGTTTTAAATATAATAAAAAATATAGAACACAATGACTAAGACCGACATCGTTACAGAGATTTCTAAGAGCACCGGCATCGAAAAAGCCAATGTTCTCGAAACCATCGAGAAATTCATGGAGATCGTAAAAGATTCACTCGCACATGGCGAAAATGTATATCTTCGTGGCTTTGGTAGCTTTATCGTAAAAGTTCGCTCAGAGAAAACTGCTCGTAACATCTCAAAGAACACTACAATCATTATCCCCGAGCACAAAATTCCTGCATTTAAACCGGCTAAAGTATTCATGGAAGACGTGAAATAATCACAAACTCCACGAAACAACTTAAGCACAAAATATCTCCTCAAAAAAAGCAGCGGCTGAAAAGCCAAGCAAGAAAACTCATCTTATTAACCATTTATAATTTTAGCGTAAAATGCCAAGCGGAAAGAAAAGAAAAGGCCACAAGATGGCTACTCACAAACGCAAAAAACGCCTGAGAAAAAATCGCCACAAGAAGAAATAATCTAGGCAACTAGATTAAGACTTCAGCCCCCGAGAGAGGAAACGATCTCGCATAGGCGATAGAACGATACGCTCACAAAGGGCGTGTTACCATACAAGGACAAACTTTCAGCAGCGGGGCCCCCTAACGAGGGAAAAAACGTAACTGAAGTTTGTTCTTTGTATTTTTAGAATGAGAACCGACCCCCAAACCCTCTCCCCCATGCATATAATTGCATAAAAACAAACCACAGAAACCAACAACACAGCATTATGAAAAGCGAACTTATTGTTGACGTACAACCGGGAGAAGTGTCGATAGCATTGCTAGAAGACTCACGATTGATGTCACTACAAAAAGAGGCGCGGAATATTGCGTATGCCGTGGGCGACATATACTTGGCAAAAGTGAAAAAGCTGATGCCGGGATTGAATGCCGCATTTGTTAATGTGGGTTACGAGAAAGACGCATTTCTGCACTATTTAGACTTAGGCTCGCACTTCACCTCGTATGAAAGCTTTATGACACAGTTGCTGGGCGACGACCGCAAGCATGTGCCACAGCTATCGAAGATGAAGTTGTTGCCGGACATAGACAAGCATGGCTCCGTAGCCGACTTGTTGCAAACCGGGCGCGAGCTCATGGTGCAAATAGTGAAAGAACCAATTTCATCGAAAGGACCACGTCTATCGACAGAAATCACCTTCACCGGCAGATACATGGTGCTGATACCGTTTAGCGACAAAGTTAGCATATCGCAAAAGATAAAGACGACAGAAGAGAAAGTTCGACTACGTCAGCTAATAGAGTCAATAAAGCCCAAGAATTTTGGAGTAATAGTACGCACATCTGCAGAAGGGAAACGTGTAGCAGAGCTCAACCATGAGCTCAAAACTCTTGTAAAATATTGGGAAGACGCGTGTGCAAAGGCACAAAAGAGCGAAGTTCCCTCATTGATTTTCGAAGAAGAAAGCCGCATCGTCGGAATGTTGCGCGACGTATTTAGCCCATCGTTTGAGGCTATACACGTCAACGACCCCGAGATATATAAGCAAATATCGAACTACGTAAGTTTGATAGCACCTGAGCGCAAGGATATAGTAAAGCTATACACGAAGCCCGAGCCGATATTTGACACATTTGCAGTGACAAGACAAATAAAGTCGTCGTTTGGCAAGACAGTGTCGTTTAAATCGGGCGCGTACATAATAATAGAGCACACCGAAGCGCTGCATGTGATAGATGTAAACTCGGGAAATCGCACAAAAGCGACAAACGACCAAGAAACAAATGCACTCGAAGTAAACTTGCGAGCAGCCGACGAAATAGCACGCCAATTGCGTTTGCGCGATATGGGAGGCATAATAGTCATCGACTTCATAGACATGAACAAGAACGAGCACCGACAACAGCTCTACGAACACATGCGCGAAGTGATGGCAAACGACCGAGCCCGACACAACATATTGCCGCTAAGCAAATTTGGGTTAATGCAAATAACCAGACAGCGAGTTCGTCCGGCACTAGACATAACAACGACAGAAACATGTCCGTCATGCTTCGGCAAGGGAGAAGTGCAACCATCGCTGCTATTCACCGATACACTCTTCGAAAAAATTGAGTACGTAGTCAACGAGCTAGGCAAAACAGGCTTTAATGTGTATGTGCATCCGTATGTAGAAGCATACCTAAAGAAAGGCTGGTTGTTGTCGTTAGCATCTCGATGGCGAAGACAGCTGGGCAGCAAGTTTAAGATATACGCAGACCAGTCGTTGGCATATTTGCAATATCGAGTAGTAGACAGCGAAGGCAACGTGCTTGATTTAAAACAAGAAAAAGATACTGACTCGTCGTCAGCAGAAAAGACCAATAGCAAAGTAGCAAATAGGTCGGAAGCAGAGACGAAAGATCAGCCCACAGCGAAGGCTCAGAGTGAGCCCAAGCCTGCCAAACCGGCAAAAGGAAACAAGAATAAAGCTACAAAAGCGTCGAAAGCGTTGAAAGCCGATGAAGTTGCCACAGAGCAGCCATCGCAAGCCACAGAGCTCGAGAGCGAGCAAGAGCCGCAGACAGCAGCAGGAGCAAGCGTAGAGCAAGAAAAACGGCCGCAAGCGCAAAAGCAGCGTAAACAGCGCAAGCAACGCGCACCACGCCCGGCAGAGCCTCAAGAGAAAGAGGCCGAAGCCGCGACTCCGACAGAGACAACAGGAGTTGAAGTTGGAGCAGAAGCCCCCAAAGAGCCGGTTGAACCGAAGCCAATAGAGGTGAAAGTTGAGCCGGAAAATAGCGAAATCAAGACGCCTGAAATAGAAAATTCAGGCGAAAAATAATGAAGAAAAGAGCCCTCACACCTGAGACGAAGCAAGGCAAAAAAGCTCAGGTGCGAGAGCTATTTTGTAACAATACTGTAATCAAAACTGATAATCAGAGAGTTTTTGCGCCTTGATAACATATTTTTACATTATTAATTGCGTAAAAATTTCATTATTTGAATAAAAATTGTTTACTTTGCACCGCAAAAATTGAATTTACTAATTTAAAACTTAAATTATTATGTCAGAAATTTC
>CAZJEA010000111.1:0-7210 GCA_964544895.1 uncultured Bacteroides sp.
TATGGATTGCTTATGTGTTGTGCATTATACAAATAATATTGACTATGTCTATTTTGTCTATTTTCGTGGGTGCTTGTGAAATTAAATTGTGGTTTATTTGCGGATTAAAAAAAATATTACTAAATTTGCACCTCGAATTGTGAATTAAAACGATAAAAGAACATACAGCAATGAAAAGAACTTTCCAACCTTCTAACAGAAAGAGAGTTAACAAGCACGGGTTCCGTGAAAGAATGTCAACACCCGAAGGCCGCAAGGTGCTCGCTCGCCGTCGCGCTAAAGGTCGTGCTCGTTTGACCGTATCAGACTCTATCGCCAGCAAATAATTGTTGCTTTAAGAGCAAACAAAATATTGAAGCCCGGACAATTTGCCCGGGCTTTAATATTTTTGTATTGACGAAATCGCGTGTCTGTAGATTTTTAGAGGGCCGTTTGAAACTTCGTGATACAGCCCACCCATTGTTCCGAATTGCCGTGTAGCGGCTATCGCATCGCAGAGCGGTGTTAATAATGTAGCCTCGGGTAAGGCCGGCAGAGCCGCCGCAACCCGAGGTGGGCGGCCCCCCCCCTCACACCGCGCTCCGCGTAGCGGTGCGTATAAAAATGGGCGGATTGGGCTATCATCACAAAAACTGAGCGCTATTTGTTATTGTTTTTGTGTATTTGTTGCTTGGTGAATTTGTCCCATTGTTGGAAGTCCTTACGCTTTGAGCGTATTAGACTTATGCCGGTTAGTTGCTTGAGCATGTTTAAAAGGCGATAACCGAATTGAAAATTTTTATTGACGCCAATGCATCCAGCCAAATTATGATCAACCGGAAGCCCAAGTCGCACTTTGTCGATGTTGATGTGATCTACACGATCTATCAGCGAGAGTATTGCCGGAGATAGTTCAGACACTTCTGCAGGTTTATATATTACAATGCTGTCGTTGTCGAAGCGATTGATTTCCCACTCTCTGGCTTCTTTGACAGTGATAAACTCTTTGTCTATGAAATAAACTTCGGCATACGTGCTCACCGAAAACGGAGTTTCTTTGCGATGAAATAAGATCATGTCGCGACCTCTGCCGTTAGATTCTATCTGGTAAGAGTAGCCTGTCAGGTTGATTGGCGACACATAGTTGTCAATCACATTGTCGTAGCTGAATTTGATTTTAAATCTGTCAAAATCAACATTATCTTTGAAGAATATAGAGAGATTAGGCACCCATTTTCTGCTTGTCTTGTTGGCTAACACGTCAACATCAACAGACACACGGTTGCCATTTTTAATCCATATTTCAGTGGGGCTATATTTGCCTTGCACGGAGTCGGTTGCGTATTCGCCGGCATAGAGCGAGCTGGGTATTGTTGTGGTTGGGATAACTCCTACCCAGTCTGCCCACGAAAAATGGTGATTACACACGTCGCTAACACTGTCAAGCCCTTCTTGATTTGTGAAGTGATAGTATGATTTTGCTTTTATAACACGCGGAGTAGACCAACCTTTGAATTTGGCATTTCCACCGGGGTTGAGCAGATAGTCGACCATCTTTTCACGAAAAAGAAAGATTGTGTCGGTATAGGTTGTTAGCGACGAATATTCGCGCATATAAGCCAGCATGTGCAATACTTTGTGTTGACGTGACTCAATGACAATCTCCGGTAGCTCTGCCGGATTTTCGCGCATAAATATAGTGTCCGGACATTCGGTTGTGAATGTTCGTTCCTTATATCCGAGATAACGCACGGTTATCGGAAAGCTTGACGCGGAGATGTATGGAGTTTTGCCTTTGAGATTGCACGCGCCGATAAAAGATCCGTTTCTGTCAAAGATAGACGCACTAGGCAATGGCTTGTGTGTTGCTAAGTCAGCGACAATAGCATGGTGCGATTGACCTTTAATGCTAAGCGTGGAGAGCAATATCATCAGCCATATTATTCGGAGCCGATACATTTGCTTGCATTATTAGTGCATTATAATTAATATGTAAAGCCGGTGAGGAATCCAAATTCGTCGTGAGCCGAAGCTAATTTGCCGACAAATGAGCGTAGAGTGTCGTTGTTAAGTATGACTGGCTGTGCTATTTTGTTGTTCACGAATAGTGTAAACTTCACCGGGTCTATGCTTGACGATGTGCCAACACCGGCGTTGAAAGATGCGAGTAGGTCGTCGGCAAACTTGCCAAAGTTGTCGCCAAGGCCGGGTAGCTCGCCATCTTCAAGTGTCTCTAGCGTGGCGAAACGATAGTAAGTTTTGTCGGGTGTCATTGCCACGTCAGCACGGGCATTGTCCTCCACTTTAAGCATAAATGTGATGCGGTCTACGCCGTTGTTATATGATTCACTCATCTAGACAGTACGTTAACTTTGAGTTTTTGATATGCACGCTCGGCTTTGTCGCGAGCGTCTTCAACACTTTCGCCTGTTGCTAAGATAACGCCCATGCGGCGATGACCAACGACTTCAGGCTTGCCAAATATGCGTAATTGCACACCTGGCTCTTCGAGTACTTTCTCCAGGTTTTCGAATTCTACCTTATCAGTATCGCCTTCAACAACTATGGCTCGTGAGGCAGAGGGCCCGTAGAAACGTATTGACGGTATGGGTAGACCGAGAAGAGCACGTGCATGTAGAGCAAATTCGCTGAGATCTTGAGAGATCATAGTAACCATGCCGGTGTCGTGAGGACGGGGTGAGACTTCGCTAAATATTACTTGATCGCCTTTTACGAAAAGTTCTACACCGAATATGCCGTAGCCTCCGAGAGCATCAGTGATTTCGCGAGCGATATGCTGGGCTTGCTCCAGGGCTGAAGGAGCCATTGGCTGAGGTTGCCAAGAGTAGCGGTAGTCACCGTCAACTTGTACGTGTCCAACTGGTTCGCAAAATACTGTTCCGGCACTGTTTCTGACTGTCAGCAAAGTTATTTCGTAGTCAAATTTCACAAATCCTTCAACAATGACACGACCGGCTCCGGCACGACCGCCTTCTTGCGCTATGTGCCAAGCTTTCTCGATGTCGGCTTCTGATTTGATCACCGATTGACCGTGACCCGAAGAACTCATGATGGGTTTGACTACGCAAGGCATACCAACAGCGCTCACTGCTTCTTGAAATTCTTCGTATGTTCCGGCGAAACGGTACGGCGAAGTCGGCAGACCTAACTCTTCAGCTGCTAATCGGCGAATGCCTTCGCGATTCATGGTTAGGAGAGCGGCATGAGCAGTTGGAGTGACATGAAAGCCTTCTTTTTCCAGCTCTACAAGGGTAGGGGTCGCTATTGCTTCAATTTCGGGGATGATGTGGTCAGGACGTTCTGTCTCAATCACTTTGCGCAGTGTGTCGCCATCAAGCATATTGAACACGTAGCTGCGATGAGCAACTTGCATAGCAGGAGCATTTGCATATTTGTCGCAAGCTATGACTTCAACGCCATAACGTTGTAGTTCAATGGCAACTTCTTTGCCTAACTCCCCACTACCTAAAAGTAATGCTTTGCGTCCAACGGACGTCATTACCGATCCTATTTTAGTCATGATATTTCAGTTGAGTGATTTGTTTTGTTATAATTTGTGCAAATATACGATAAAAACCCGGATTTTGCACTGTCAAGATAAATTTTTTGGCGCCGGGTCAAAAGCAATGTCACTAAAGATGTGACGGCTGCTTATTGACCCATTGTGAAATGTTGAGCCCTAGAATGGGAAATTCAAACCAAAATTAACTTGAGTGTTTGAGTGAAGCGGTACTCCCTGTTTTGCCAATTTGCCTGTGGTGCGGTCCATGCCGACAAATAAATTAAATCCGGTTAGGTGAAGGTTGAGTAACCAACCGAATCCTATGCCATAGGTGCCGCAAACAACGTTGGCGTCAGCAGAAATGACTTTTGCCGGATGGATGTTTGCTGATAGCCTAAATTCTGTCCAAGTGAATTTACCGTTGATGTGAGTAGTGTTTAGAAGTCCGAAGTGGAGCTTGCGGTATGCCGGTAATTCATATTGTGCTCCGATGTTGGTTGTAGCAGCGAGCATCTTTGAGCGAGTGCCTATGTCGCCATTATCGTTTAGCTCATATAGAGAAGCCAAATCATCTTTGAAACGATCAAATTCATTTTCGAAAGAATTATCGGCGTCATCGTTAGCATTAAATGTATATGCATCAGTGTTGAATGTTTGATCTCCGTTTGTAGAAGCCAAATATGTTTTATTCCAGCTGATGAAGCCCAGGTCAAGAATGGCGGCAGAAATGCTCCAATCTTTGAAATGATATGTGGCACCAAGGTCAAATGCGAGGCCAAAGCCGTTAAGTTTGAAACTGTCGTAGTCTGCGCCTGAAACATAAGTATGTCCGGTGTTGTTGTTTACATCATGCTTATATAGCAGACCGTTGACTGAGTTATAAATATTGGCATTTGTTGTGGCGGTCCAGCTATTATCTGAAAGATTTAATTGGGCTTTGTTGAAGTAAGCATCAATGTTGCCGATGCCAATAAGAACTTTTGCCGTAGCGCCAATGCGCAGACCGGGTACTGCCTTTATGTTGTGCGAATGGTTTAATGCAATTTCTGTGTATGCATTAGCCGATGCTTGAAAGTCTGAGATGTCGTAAGTGTTGTTAGCTACACCTTCTTTAGCGAGAGAAATTAGCGAGCGAGGAATTAACGCATTTACATTGGCAACTGCATTGATAGATATGGTGTTGTATCCTTTAAGTCCGGAGAACCCAACTGATAAGATGTTCTCTTTAATGTTAGCGCTAATTTTGTTTTTGTCGCTAATGTTGCCCATAACTTCAGATGTGCTGATGTTGGGATTTGTGAAAAGTACAGTTTTCCCATTCTCTGTATAGATAATGTCGCTTAGATTAAGATTGCCTCTCAATCCAACGTTTAGGTTTCCTATTGCCGGCATCGAAACAAACCCTTTTTCATTGCCATATGCCGGGTTTAGTTGATAGCGATAGGTGTAATTGTCCAAAAAATAGCCTGAGGCTGTATTTTGAGCTATGATTGGCGATGCGCTTGCAAATATGGTTACAGCTAACCAAGCTTTCTTTATATATGAATTCATGACTTATTCGATTTTATAATTCTTTAATATAGCTACCTGTGGCTGTAACTTTGATGTTTGTGAGAGTGATGGTTTGGTCTTGAGATAGCGTACTCTCTGAGTCTGATTTTATAGTCGCTTTGTAGGTGATGCCATCGAGATGTTTGATGGTGCCGTTCATGGTGATTGTTATCGGAACATCAATCGCGTCGGCATCTACAGTTACGCTCGATATTGTCACTCCGTCAATACGATCCCCTGATGTGTCGATAGGAAAAGCTTCGAGTTCGGCAGCGAGAGGACTGTTATTAGTGACGTTTGCAGTGACTTTTAGCTGTGTTATAGTTAATGCGTCAACGTCTTCATCGTTCCATCCGGTGTTGGTTTTTGTATATACGATGTGTGAGCCGTTGCACAGAGCTAACGGTGCCACAAATTCGTAACTTCCTTTAATGCCGTCAATATTTCTGCCCAATGCAAAATCTGAGACATTGCCTTCTACGATTTCCGGATTTGTAAGCTCAATAGCAATTTTCTCCGGGAGTTTAGCTCCGCTATAATTAGATGGTACGGCTAAAATATTTTTCAAATCTGTGAATACGATGCCGTTGAGATCGCTCGAATATTTAGAGTCTAGTATGTTTATGCTCGACGCTGTTGGGGTTGGAGCTAATACGAAATTGTAAGGCCCACTGATGCCGTTGTTACAATTAATGGTTATTGGAGAATTGGCAGAGTATGCAAAGTCAGGCATGGAGTCAATAGACGGACGCATGGCGGTTAGCGTTAGCCCGGCTTGGCATGATAGTTTTTCGTTTGCTACCGGGTTGTTTGCGCTAATATAGATTTGTGGATTAGCGAGTATGAGGTTTGTATCTTCGTTGTCTAAAAAATTAGGAATGTTTGAAATGGTTATAGGGCTAATATCAAGCCCTTCGAGCTGATAGTGTAAACGACCGCTAAATGAATTTATCACTAAGTCATTGAGCTTGTATCGAGCTTCAAAGTCGAGGGTGGAAGGTAACGAATTGCTGTGCTCTTGCTTTGGCGTTATGGTAAGGAGCCCTGAAATGATGCTAAATTCGCCCGGGATAGAGAGTGTATGTTGATTAGTGTCGAATGATGCGTCGTTAGCCTTAAAGTCAAATTCGTTTACCGTAATTTTAAATGTGGCACTTGACGCCGAGGTTGTGTATTCGCTTATGCTCCAGATACCGGTTTTTGCATCGTACGAGCCATCTAGTGATGTCGCGTTAAGTCCCTTAAGCAATTGAATTTGAATTTTGCTAAACGTTGATGACGCTGCTATTAATGCTGTGTTTTTTGCTTCGAGGGTAACAGCGAAAGTTACCGGTTCTGTTTTCGCTGAAGAGATGTCGGTTATAGAATTGTCTATGTTTGTGGCATTAAAACTGTAGCCGTTTGGTATAGATGTGATGTCGTAGCAAACGCTTTGTGCAGCGGCTTTGGCACGCGAGGACGATTCGGCGGTAGAAGCATGTATTGAGCTTTGTTTGGTCTCCAGCGTTGGTGCGGCTGCTTTTACTTTTTCCACATATATTGGCGACGAAGAAAATGATCCGCTCTCAGTGAAAGCATAAAACTCATTTCCGTTGATGTCAGCAACAGTTTTGATCTGACTACCCTCGTTGATTGAAAAAATGTCGTCAAAAGTTATTTTGTCGAGGTTAATGGGTACGGTGAGGTCTGTAACCTTAACCTCGGTGGTCGTGTCGATGTCTGACAAGTCGTAATTTTTGTCAATACATCCACTTGCAGCCAGCATAAAAAAGCATGCGAGGCCTGCGTTAAGATGTTGAATTTGCATGGGTGAAAAAAATGATGGTAAGTTAATGAATTAGTTATGCAATACGGAATAGGAAGGATTATTACTTCAATGTCACAAAAATACAACAATTAATCCATATTAAGCAAATATTTATAAATAAATATGCAAAAATATTTATTCGTGGACGAGCTGCATACAAAAAGAGCAACACGTCGCGTGCTGCTCTCCTTGTGACTCATACAGGATTCAAACCTGTAACCTTCTGATCCGTAGTCAGATGCTCTATTCAGTTGAGCTAATGAGCCGAATATTCTTACCAAATTCTAGTTTTGTATCGTGACTCATACAGGATTCAAACCTGTAACCTTCTGATCCGTAGTCAGATGCTC
>CAZJEA010000112.1:0-7149 GCA_964544895.1 uncultured Bacteroides sp.
CTTGCCATGATTGCGCAAAGGTTTGCGGTTTCACGTGAGTGTTGCAAGAGGTTTTGACCATAGCTAGAACGATATTTCATCTTACCGACCATACGAATAAGATCGGGATGCAAGCCATGTATACCTAAGTCGATTGCCGTGCGCTTACCGGTTTCGATAATTTCTTCTTCTATTTGCTTACGCACTTTGGCAACAACTTCTTCAATGCGTGCCGGGTGAATACGACCGTCAGCTACCAATTGGTGCAAAGCCAAACGTGCAACTTCGCGGCGCACAGGGTCGAATCCGGAAAGCACAATTGCTTCAGGTGTGTCGTCAACAATAATTTCGATACCGGTAGCAGCTTCGAGGGCACGTATGTTACGACCTTCACGTCCGATGATGCGACCTTTAATTTCATCGCTTTCGATGTGGAAAACTGTTACCGAGTTTTCAATTGCTGTTTCTGTTGCGGTGCGCTGTATTGTCTGCACAATGATGCGCTTAGCCTCCTTATTAGCAGTCATTTTAGCCTCATCCATGATGTCGTTAATGTAGGCTGCAGCAGCAGTTTTAGCTTCATCTTTGAGCGAGTTTATAAGCTTTTCTTTAGCTTCATCGCTAGAGAGACCTGAAATGTGCTCAAGTGCTTCGCGGGCATTTTTTGTTAGTTCGTCAAGTTCAACTTTCTTCGCATTAACGGCATTATATTGATCGTTAAGCTTAGTGCGTTGAGCTTCAATTTCGTTTCGTGCGCGTTGATTTTCACCTTGTTGCTGATTTAGCATCAACTCGCGTTGTTTCTGCTTAGTCTCGGCACTTTGCACACGACTCATTCGCTGATTTGCATTTTTTTCAGCCTCAGCTGTGATCTGCAAAGCTTCTTCACGACCTTCAAGCACCTTATTTTTCTTGAGATCTTCAGCCTCACGCTCAGCATCTGCTATAATTTGTTTGGCACGGCTCTTTGCTGAAGAGCGTTGAAAGGCAACAGTAGCCACAACGCCTATTGCAGCAGCGATAATGCCTATTGCAATGTAAATTAGTGTTGTCATTTGAATTATTATAATTTGTGATGTTGGTTTTTATGGTGGGTTAAAAAAGTTATCAATTTACAAAAATGCATGTCTATATACACGCATATCCACGGTCGCCTCTGTGATCGTGGTTTGGTGCTACATGATATTTACCTTCTAGTCTTTATTATGAAAGCTGGTTGTGGAATAATTAAGACTGGCTTATTTGTTCACAGTTGCCGTGTTTTCGTTTCAATTAATAGCCTTATTATTAATATCTTCGCTTTCAGCAGTTAGCTGAAGCAGACGGTCAAGCTCTCCTTCAAAATCATCGAGTATTTGCTCTTGATTTTCTACAGAGTGTTGTAAAGCAAAATATAATTTTGCGAACTGGTATGCTGTCATAGCCAATACCTCTTTCGACGTTTTGTTGGTAAAACTTTTGCGCCAAGCATTCCAAACGCTATTAACACCGCGCTCAGCCTCGCGTGCCACTTCTTCGGCCTCGCGATCAATTGTTATGCTCATTGGCAAAACGTCAGCAATTTTTAATGTTATATTTTGCTTTGTTCTATCTTTCATAACGCAACGCTTTTTTTAATTATTCTTTAAGATCAGCGATGCAACGGTCTATATCTCGCACCAATCCGGTGATAATAGCTGCTGTCTGGTCTAGTGTCGCCTTATCGGGCGAAATACTCGACGACAACTTCAAATAGTCAACTTGCATTTTCAGCTGCTGCAGCTCTTTTTCGCGTTCCAGCAACGTCTTTTGCAAGACATCTATAGTGTTGAAAGCCTGGTCACGTTGTTGCACAACTACGCGATAGCGCTCTACTAGAAAGCGTGACTTCTCGCCTAAGCGTACTAATCGTGTATCCAGTGATTCTGCCATTACACCAAATTTTCACAAAAGTAACCATTTTTTTTTAATCCCTAAAACAAAAACAACATTTTTTTCAAATTTTTATTCCTTTATTTTTACTTACCATTGGCTCATCCGTACGGATTCGCACTCAGGTGGAGCAAGGAAATACGAATCAAATATACAAAATGTGCGCACCCCCGATGGCTCCTCATTAAATATATAGCCATCATAGCCGAGACTTAACAACAACTCTTTAAACACTTTGCCGTTGTTGAAATCGGTAAGCAATGCTGCAAAATGCCGGCTAGGTGTACCAAAGAACTCAAGTATTGCGCTTCCGCATTGCACTAGATCGGTACTATCATCTATTGTTCTTTTGCGTTTACATTGCAACTCAAAATAGCGCATTGCCTGCGGCCTAATCTCTGAAAAGCGCTTAGCCGGGGCTCCATAATTAAAAAAAGTAAAATCATCAGTAAAGACGTCGACACCATGCTTGAGTAGCTCTAATAGCAACAGACAAGACGATCCATTTCCATGTAGGTCAAGAAATTTAGCATACGATATATCTAACAGACGTACCTTATGAGCCAAACTCGTTTTTGTTATCCAAAATTCATTAATGTTTGACGTCAAAGCGCAAGTCTTTCCCGTAAGCAAAGCTTGGTCGTAAGTTTCATAAAAGAAAAATGCTCCAATCATATTTTTTGCATGTTCCTTCCATGGCAACGGGTAGTAATAGCATTTATAATCAGTTGACCATTTTTCGGGTGGTTTACTCATGTCATACCGATATAGCATTAATCCTTCTCGTTGTTTTGGTGTTCGCTTTATTCTCATAAAATATATTTTACTCTAAGAAATCTTTGTGACAAAAAAATGAGATAGCCCATACACAATAAAGAGCTATCTCATTTTCATGAGTATTGTTTTCGCTTATTATTTGAGGCGAGAAACGATTTCGTTTGTATCACGTGCAATAACAAGCTCCTCGTCAGTGGGTACTACAACGACCTTCACACGTGAGTTTGCTGTTGAGAGCACAGTTTCAGTGCCGCGTGTTTTAGCATTGAGCGCTTTGTCTATCTCCACGCCCATAAATTTAAGCGGTTCGCAAACATCTTCACGAAGACCGGTTTGGTTTTCACCAACACCACCGGTGAATACGATGATGTCTACGCCACCCATTTCTGCAGCGTAAGCACCAATGTATTTAATGATGCGTTGTTCGTAAACTTCCAAGCTAAGTTTTGCGTGCTCGTTTCCGGCATTTACAGCGTCTTCAATCTCGCGCATATCGCTTGATATTTCGCTAAGACCAGCCATACCGCTCTCTTTATTGATGAGGCGTTGCAAATCGTCAGCAGAGAGATTGTGTTTGAGCATGAGATATGTAAGAGCGCCCGGGTCAACATCACCGCAACGTGTACCCATCACCAAACCTTCGGTAGGTGTCAAGCCCATTGATGTGTCTACGCTTTTACCGCCGTCGATAGCTGTGATTGAACCACCATTGCCCACGTGGCAAGTAATGATTTTTTTATCTTTGATATCTACGCCGAGAATTTCGCAAACACGTTGGCTCACATAACGGTGGCTGGTGCCGTGGAAACCATAGCGACGCACGCCATCTTCTTTATAGTACTTATAAGGAAGACCATAGAGGTAGCTTTTTGCCGGCATTGTCTGATGGAATGCTGTATCAAATACGCCAACTTGAGGCACATTTGGCATAAGAGCATCGATAGCTTCAACGCCAGTCATATTTGCAGGGTTATGCAAAGGAGCAAGGTCGTAACATTCGCGCACCATTGCTTTTACCTCATCGTTGATGAGAACACTGCTGTTGAATTTTTCTCCACCATGCACAAGACGGTGACCTACAGCATCGATTTCATCGAAACTTTTTATGCAACCGTCATTGGCGTCAGTTAGAGCGTGAAGTATTGCTTTAATACCACCTTTGTGATCTACTTTACCAAGATCTACAATTTGCTTTGAGCCATCGGGGCGTTTGTATTTCAAAAAGCCGTCAGCCAAGCCAATACGTTCAATGCCTCCTTCGGCGAGAGTTGCCTCTGTGTCAGTGTCAATAAGTTTATACTTTATTGAGCTACTGCCGCTGTTTAATACAAGGATTTTCATGCGATTATAAAGTTTTTTATTTACACAATCAAGCGTGCTCTTTAGCACCTATGGCTTGGTTGCAAGTGATAATGATTGTTTTGTATATATCTTCGGGATAGCATCCGCGTGACAAATCGTTTACCGGTGCAGCCAGACCTTGTAGCACAGGACCTACTGCTTCTACGCCTGCCAAACGTTGCACTAGCTTGTATGCTATGTTGCCAACTTCAAGGCTCGGGAATACCAAAACATTGGCGCGGCCACTGAGCGGTGAGTTGGGAGCTTTCGAATTTGCTACGCTGGGCACAAGTGCTGCGTCGGCTTGCAACTCGCTATCGAGTATTAATTCGGGAGCCATTTCGTGTGCAAGTTTACCTGCTTCGATAACTTTGTCTACACGTTCATGTTTTGCAGAGCCTTTAGTAGAGAATGAAAGCATTGCTACACGTGGTTCTACTCCTGCTATATCGCGAGCAGTGTCGGCTGTAGCTACAGCTATTTGTGCCAACTCTTGTGCTGTCGGATCGGGCAACACTGCGCAGTCAGCAAATACTAATACACCATCTGTGCCGTAGGGAGAACCTTCGGGGAGAAGCATAACAAAAGCACCAGATACAACGCTAATGCCTTTACGTGTTTTGATTACCTGAAAAGCTGCGCGAAGCACATTTGCTGTTGTGTTGAGTGCTCCAGCAACTTGACCGTCAGCATCGCCACTCTTCACCATCAAGCATCCGAGATAGAGCGGATTTGCAGTCGTGAGTCGTGCCTCTTCTTCAGTGATGCCTTTGCTTTTGCGAAGCTCAAAGAATAATGGTGCATAACGATCGATAACGCTTTCGTCTGCAGGATTTACTATGGTGGCTTTGTCGATATTCGAAAGGCTAAGTTCTACAGCCATTCTTTTAATTTCGGCAGGATCGCCAATTAGGATAATGTCAGCTAAACCGTCGGCTAAAATTCGGTCGGCGGCAAGAAGCGTGCGAGGTTCGGTGCCTTCGGGCAGCACAATGCGCTGGCGATTGGCACGGGCTTTTGCTGTAAGTTTCTCAAAAAGTCCCATGGTTAAATGGTCATTTAATTTGTTTGTTATTGATTATTTAGCACAAAATTACAAAATTCTTCGTTCATTCGCGAGTCAATCAAACTTTTTTGCATTTTTAAACACATAATTATTTCTCTGCTCAAAAAAGTGAGCGCACCTTGTTTGGCACGCTCACTCTCTCGTTATTATCGAAATAAGTAATGTTTTACTTGATTACTACTTTTTCAACTTTGTTACCTTGACGACGAATGTAAAGTCCGGCAGCAAGGTTATCTTCGTTTACTCGTACACCATTGAGGTTATAAACTTCAACAGGAGCATTAGCATTGTCTTCTACTACGACATCATTTACACCTGCAGGTTCTCCGGGTTCGAGCTTAATAGCTGTCCATTTGCGATCTTTGATGATGGGATCAGACACTTCAGATACGGGGTTAGCAATAAATTCGATGCTCTTAATAAGAATAGTTTTATTGTTAATTGCAGCGTTTGTTATTTCACATTTCAAGCGGATAGGACCATAAGTTGTGCCGTCTTCGTCCGGAGCTTTGCACCAAGTATCCCATTCAAGCACTTGCCAACGTGTCGGGTCATATTGAAGTTCTTCGTCATCGCTCCAAACATAATCTTGTTCGTCATCATCCCATTTAGCAAATTTTGATGAGTGTACTTGGTTGTATGTATCACCTGATGCGTCAGCCAACGGCATTTGGTTGTTTTGGTTTCCTACCATATACATTTTCATAATTCCATCACCTTCAGCGGGAATAGTTGAAAAGATATTGAATGTCATACGCACACGGATGTATGTGCCGTCAGAAGTAGGCAACGGATTTGACTTATCGTCAGTTAATTTTGTTGTAGGAGTGTTTTTGGGGTCTGTAAACCAGTTATAATTAAACCAGTTAACATTACCGGAACCTTGTTTTGGAGCATTAATTTCACGGCCAAGGAGATTGGTGAAATACTCGTTAAAACCTGAATTATATCCATTCACGCAAAGCACTTGACCCACTGTTCCACCAAGGTCCAGTAATGAAATACCTTGTTTATTGTCGGCGAAATAAGTATTGTTGGTAGCTGTATAAGCACCACCACCAATAACAAGAAGACCATCGTTATAATAGGCATCTCCATCAATACCTTTAGTCCAAACGGGATACGTATTGTTAAAGTTTGCGCCTAACACAGCTGTTGGATAGATATTTATAGATTTTGCTGTGTTAAACTTATAACCGGCTGGGGTGATGTCATCACCAGCGAACGCTGTTGCACTGCCCAAGAGGGCCAAAGATAGAAGTAATAATTTCTTCATGTTAGTTGAATTTAAGTTAATAAGTTTTTGTTAATTGATTTAAATCAAGGGTAAGATAAAACATTGATTTCCAATGCGCAAATTTATGTATTTATTTTTAATAAACAAAAATTAAGCAAAAAATATTTTTATGTTTAAAAACACATTTTATAGCGAAATTATAACTAACTTTGCAGTCGGTTTGCATTTATCGCCATCATACTACTCTTTTATATGAAAAAGACATTAATTGCTCTGTTCGACAAAACTTTTCACACAAAATCAAAACTAAAGCGCGATTTAGCTATTCTCGCTGTCCCTATTTTCATAGAAACTCTCCTTATCATGGCACTTGGTGCTGTTGATACGTTCATGCTCTCTAAGCACTCCGACGCGAGCGTAGCTGCTGTTGGCATGGTAAACCAAATACTCAATTTCTGCTTTCTTATTTTTGAAGTTATAAACTTGGGCACTTCGGTGCTCTGCAGCCAATATATCGGCGCCGGACAAAAACACCGCATGGAGCGAGTTGTCGGCGTTTCGCTCGTAATAAACCTTTTGTTTGGTTTAGCCATGAGCGGCATCTTGTTTTTCTCCGCCGAAAGCATTCTTAACGCTATGGGGCTGCACGGACAAATGCTCACCGACGGCATAGGATATATGCGCATCGTCGGCGCCGGAGCTTTTGTCATGGCAATAGCAATGACGCTGTCGGCTACTTTGCGAGCCAACAACAAGGCTTACTTCCCAATGTTGGTCATAGCCATAGTCAACGTGCTCAATGTCACCGGAAACTATATGCTCATCTTTGGTAAGTTTG
>CAZJEA010000113.1:0-7057 GCA_964544895.1 uncultured Bacteroides sp.
TTTTTTATCTCAATTGGACAAATTTAAAGTTGAAGTTTAAAATTGTCCGGAAAATTCTGATAATTAACTACCGCCTTCTCCTGCGCCTTCAGCTCTACATCTCCGGCATACACCACTGCAGACGACACTAGTTTTTCACCTAGCAAGCTTTTTAAGTAATCTATATGCTTGAAATACTCATCATAAAATGTCATGCCCGACTTTATCTCATAAGCACCTATGCCACTTGCGCTCTCCGTGACCAAATCAATTTCACGCCCTGTTTTATCTCGATAAAAATACAAATCAGAACTGATTCCGGCATTGAGCGCATATTTTCGCATATTATTGACTACCATATTTTCAAATAAAGCCCCACGCATAAAATAACTTGACATTTGCTCTTTTGACGTGATGCCAAGCAGAGCACATGCAACTGCGGTATCACAAAAATACAGTTTAGGCGATTTAACCAACCTTTTTCCTATATTGGCATACCACGGCTGAAGCATATAAATTACGTACGACGCCTCAAGGACGCTCAGCCAATTGTCAATTGTCGGCACTGAGACACCCACCTCAACTGACAACGATGATTTATTTAACTCGGTACCAATACGTGCCGCACACATACGTATGAACATCGTGAATTTGCGCAAATCTTTCACATCCATCAACCTACGCACATCGCGCTCAACGTATGTATTTATATAACTTTCTATAATTTGACGGCGGAATTGCGGGTCTGTTTTCCACATCGCAGGATACCCACCATTTACAATCATTGCATCTACATCTTTTACATCCACTCCCTGCGAAACAATTTCTGCCGTAGACAGTGGCATCAGTGTGAAAACTGCCGTTCTGCCGGCCAAAGACTGGCGCAAATCAGGCAACAACGAGAAGTTACTGCTGCCTGTAAGTATAAATTTTCTATCCTTTTTCCCTATAAATATATCATTATCAATGATTACTTGCAACTGAGAAAACAAAGCAGGCACAAGTTGCACTTCATCAATTATAGCGCCATGCTCAAATTGCTTCAAAAAACCTTTGGCATCCTGTTCAGCAAAACTACGGGTTGCCAAATCCTCTAAGTTCACATACGCCATATCGGGAAAGGTAATACGACATAAGGTAGTTTTCCCTGACTGACGAGGCCCACATATTGTCACTATTGGAAAAGCTTGCAGGGCTTTTTCTAGTGTCGTTTGCATTGCTCGTGGTATGTAATCTGTAACCATATAATTGGACAAATTTAAAGTTGAAGTTTAAAATTGTCCAAATTTACTAATTTAAATCTTCGCTTCCAAATAAATTTATCTAATTTTCAGCTCAATAACACAAGAAGAGCGACCACCGTTGGGCAGCCGCTCTTCTTTATATAGGTTAATAATATCTGCTGACGATACTATTAGTTGTTTTCGGGACGAAGTTTGCGAACTGTGTTTGCTGTTTGCCACATTTCGCTTTCGCGGAGAGCTTTGAGCTCTTTTTCGAGACCTTCGCGATAGTTAGGTTTAGAGTTGCTATCAATAGAGATTTGAGCTTCGTGACCTTCCTTAACGCTAGTATAAAGTTTTTGTACAACGGGTTTGATTGCATCGTGGAAAGGTGTCATCCAATCGAGTGCGCCACGTTGAGCTGTGGTAGAGCAGTTAGCATACATCCAGTCCATACCTTTTTGTGCGAAAAGAGGCATAAGTGATTGTGTGAGCTCTTCAACTGTTTCGTTGAAAGCTTCAGAAGGTGAGTGTCCGTTTTCGCGGAGCACTTCATATTGTGCAAGTAGCAATCCTTGAATTGCACCCATAAGAGAACCACGTTCACCGGTGAGGTCAGAAACTGCTTCACGTTGGAATGTTGTTTCGAAGAGATAGCCTGAACCGATACCAATGCCAAGAGCAAGTGTACGATCAAGAGCGTGACCGGTATAGTCTTGTTGAACTGCATATGAAGCATTCAAGCCACGACCTTCGAGGAACATTGTACGAAGTGATGTACCTGAACCTTTAGGTGCAACCATGATAACATCAACATCTGCAGGAGGCACACAACCTGTGCGATCGCTCCATGTGATAGCAAAGCCATGTGAAAAATAAAGTGCCTTACCGGGGGTGAGGTGTTTTTTGATTGTTGGCCATACTGACATTACTGCAGCATCAGAGAGCAAACACATGATGATGGTGCCGCGTTCGCAAGCTTCCTCAATGCTGAATAGTGTTTCACCGGGAACCCATCCGTGAGAAACAGCTTTGTCGTAAGTTTTGCCGGCGCGTTGACCTACGATTACATTAAAGCCATTATCACGTAGGTTTTGGCTTTGGCCGGGGCCTTGCACGCCATAACCGATAACAGCGATTGTTTCATTTTTGAGAACTTCTTTTGCTTTGTCCAATGTAAATTCTTCGCGGGTGATAACATTTTCTTCAACACCGCCAAAATTCAATTTAGCCATAATAAATTGTAATATTAATTTTAGTTGTTAATTATTTATTTTTCTGAGAATAATTTAGCTTTGCGTTCTTCTTGTTCTGCCAAGTACATTGTCACAAACTCCTCTACAGATTTTGTAACTGCTACACGGCCTGAACGAACAAATTGGCAAATATCATATTTCTTTAGTTCATTGAAGAGTGCTTCGGTCTCTGAGGGATGACCGGTTTTCTCTAGAACCACATAGTTTGGTGTAATTTCTAGAATACGTGCGCTGTGAGCACGTAGTATCGACTCTACATTGTCTATTTCAAGTAGCTTTGGCGTTGGCACCTTATAGAGCGCTACTTCTTGGTATATAATTTCGTCGTCGGTATACAAAAACGATTTAAGCACATCAACACGTTTTTCGATTTGCTTAACCACTCGCTCCATCATTGGGCGGTCGCTATAACAGGTTATAGTGAACTTATGCACACCTTTTATAGACGATGGGCTAACCGACAAGCTCTCTATGTTAAGGCATCGACGTGTAAATACGATAGAAATCTGGTTTAACAGACCTACATTGTTTTCGGTGAAAACGGTGACTGTATATAATTGATTTTCCATAATGATCAGAATTTAGCGATTAGTCTTTAGGATAGCAATCGGTTGCATTAAGCATTATGTAATCGACATCAGCGCCTGCTGGTGTCATCGGGAATATCATATCGGTTTCGTCGATGTTTACATTGAGCAAGTAAGCGCCATCGTGGTCGAGCATTCGCTTGATCGCCTCATCGAGGTCTTTACGTTCGGCTACATCTTCGCCGGCTATGCCATAAGCATTTGCCACTGCCACGAAATCAGGATTTATCATGGGCGTTTGCGAAAAACGTCCATTAAAGAATAATGCTTGCCACTGACGAACGTTGCCCAAGAAGTTGTTATTGAGGAGTATAATCTTAACATTAGTTTGATACTCGAGAATTGTGCCAAACTCTTCTATTGTCATCTGCAAACCGCCATCGCCGACAAACAAGCAAACTGTGCGATCGGGAGCTCCCATTTTTGCACCTATAGCCGCAGGAAGTCCAAATCCCATAGTGCCTAGGCCGCCACTCGTAAGGAGTGAACGCGTTTGAGTGAATCGTGAATAGTGTGCTGCGAACATTTGATTTTGGCCAACATCAGTCACAATTACAGCACTATGCTTAGACGCCTCCGACACCTTATTGATAACTTCGCCCATGAGCATTCTTTCGCCTGTGGGATTTATTTCGCGCTCAAGCACACGTTCACGTTCTATTTCAGCAGGCTTCTCAAATTGCTTTCTCCAATCCGAGCGATCTGTTTTGCGAATTAGCGGTAGCAAAGCATTAAGAGCATCGGCTGCATCAGCGTGTACTGCCACATGCGCATGTATGATTTTGTTAAGTTCGGCTTCATCAATATCAATATGCACAACCTTGGCATTGGGTGCATATGTGCTTACTTTTCCGGTGATGCGACTATCAAATCGCATACCTACAGCAATCAATAGATCTGCCTTATTGGTATTAATATTCGGTGCGATATTGCCATGCATGCCAAGCATACCAACATATAGAGGATGATCAGACGGAATAACCGAGAGCCCAAGGAGTGTCGCTGCTACTGGTATATCTGCTTTTTCGGCAAAATCAATAAGTTGTTTTTCTGCATTTGAAAGCATTACGCCATGACCTGCTAATATCATTGGACGTTCGGCAGCATTTATAAGATCTGCTGCCTTGGCAATGTCATCAGCATTAACCGCAGGGCGCGGTATATATGAACGAATAAATTCGCACGGCTTATAGTTAAATTCTGCAAAGCCTTTTTGAGCATCCATAGTGAAGTCGAGAACAACCGGACCCGGACGGCCTGTTGACGCGATATAGAAAGCTCTAGCTACCGCCGGAGCCACATCTTCAGGACGACGTATCTGATATGCCCACTTTGTTATAGGCTGTGTTATGCCCACAACATCTGTCTCTTGGAATGCATCGGTGCCTAGGAGTTGCGATGCCACTTGACCGGTGATAACAATTAGGGGAGTGCTATCCATTTGTGCATCAGCCAAACCTGTGATAACATTTGTTGCTGCTGGGCCTGAAGTTACAACAACAACACCGGGACGACCGGTAACGCGCGCATATCCTTGTGCGGCATGTGTAGCTCCTTGCTCATGTCGTACAAGTACATGCTTTATCTGATCTTGATAGTCATAAAGTCTATCATAGAAAGGCATAATTGATCCACCGGGATAGCCGAAAATAAGGTCCACATTCTCGCTTATCAACGAGCGCAACATAATGTCAGAACCGGAAATTTTTTCACTCATAGATGCTTTATTACCTTAGTTAATTGTGTTAGTTAAAGTTCTCTGACCCCACCTTTATCAGCAGAAGTGACCATAGCAGCGTAGGCGCGGAGTGCTTTTGACACTTGACGTTCGCGCCCCACCGGAGTGAACGCAAGTTTGCCGCGAGCTTCTTCAGCTTGGCGACGATTAGCAAGCTCTTGGTCAGAGACTAGTACGTTTATTGAACGTTCTGGTATATTAATGTCTATTATATCTCCATCGCGAACGAGTCCGATTGTACCGCCGGCTGCCGCCTCTGGAGAGATATGTCCTATTGACAAACCGGATGTGCCACCTGAGAAACGGCCATCTGTAATCAAAGCGCACTCTTTACCCAAGTGCTTTGATTTAATGTAGCTGGTAGGATAGAGCATCTCTTGCATACCCGGGCCGCCTTTAGGTCCTTCATAGGTGATTACAACTACATCTCCACTTTTAACTTGGTCATGCAAGATTCCTTCAACAGCTGCCTCTTGCGAATTGAACACTTTCGCCGGACCACTGAAGTGGAAAATACTTTCATCAACTCCGGCTGTTTTAACAACGCAACCATCAACGGCAATGTTTCCTTTGAGAACAGCGAGTCCGCCATCTTTAACATAAGCGTGATCGAAGTCGCGTATGCATCCGCTAGCGCGATCTTTATCGAGAGTTTTATATGTTGACGATTGGCTGCCTAGTTTGAGGTTGCGCCCTCCACCCGGAGCACTATGCCACAAGTCGTCAGCTTCGACAGAGAAATTTTTACCTTCTATGGCATAAGCATCAATAGCTTCGCCGAGTGTAAGCGAATCAACTCTCTTAACTGAAGTATCTACCAAGCCTTTGTCGGCAAGTTGTTTCATGATAGAGAGAATACCTCCCGCACGATTCACATCTTGTATATGATAGTGCGAGTTTGGTGCTACCTTACACAATACCGGAGTGCGGCGAGAGAGCATGTCTATATCTGCCATACTGAAATCTGCTCCGGCTTCATTTGCAACAGCGAGCAAGTGCAACACTGTGTTTGTTGAGCCGCCCATAGCTATATCAAGTGTCATAGCATTGAGCATTGCTTGACGGTTCGCTATATTTCTAGGAAGTACACTTTGATCTTCGTCGTTATAATATGCGTATGTATTTTTTACTATTTGTTGTGCTGCGCGACGGAAAAGCTTTTCGCGGTTCGTATGCGTAGCCAAGATAGTGCCGTTGCCGGGCAAAGCTAGACCGATAGCCTCATTAAGCGAGTTCATCGAATTTGCTGTGAACATGCCTGAACAAGAACCACAAGTAGGACAGCCACGTTGCTCAAGAAGAGTCACCGTATCATCATCTACTGTCGTATCCGCCGAATCAATCATAATATCTATAAGGTCAAGAGCACGTCCATTAAGATCTCCGGCTTCCATGGGGCCTCCCGATACAAAGATCGTTGGGATGTTTAGACGCATGGCTGCCATTAGCATACCCGGTGTCACCTTGTCACAATTTGAAATGCACACCATAGCATCTGCCTTATGAGCATTAACCATATACTCTACCGAGTCTGCAATGAGGTCGCGCGATGGCAACGAATATAGCATACCATCGTGTCCCATAGCTATACCATCGTCTATGGCTATAGTGTTAAACTCAGCTGCAAAGCAACCAAGTTTTTCAATTTCAGACTTAACAATCTGACCTATTTGGTGTAGGTGTGTATGACCGGGCACGAATTGAGTAAATGAATTTACAATTGCAATAACCGGTTTACCTATTTGTTCATCTTTCATGCCATTAGCACGCCAAAGAGCTCTCGCTCCCGCCATTCGGCGACCTTGTGTGCTAGCAGCGCTTCTTAACAGTATGCTCATGTTAGCTAATTTTTAGGATAAATCATGATAATAGGACATAAGTGATTGTTTAGACAAATAGACTATCGCTCTTTATTGACCTATGGAAATTTTTCAAACTTAATGCTGCAAATATATTACAATTCGTTATAAGAACCAAATATTTTAGATAAAATTATCGCAAAAATATGTTTTAAAGCAGAAAACAGTCAAGAAAAATCTCATAAATCGGTTATAAATGTCCAAATCCCCTGACTTACGCGCCATTAAATAGCATCCCTCACCTTTTTCATCATGATATTCAACTAATTTCCCTCCCCGCTTCCTCTCATCTTCGCTTAGTTCGTATTCCCGCATCGCGCCTCACCCCACAAAGTGTATTGCTGCCGCATCTCGCTATCTCCCGTGCCGTTTACTCACGATTTTGTAGGTAACCGCGGAGAAAGCGCGAGGCACG
>CAZJEA010000114.1:0-6836 GCA_964544895.1 uncultured Bacteroides sp.
TAGAGCGTCGGATTCATAACCCGGAGGTCTCGAGTTCAATTCTCGATCCCGCTACAAAGCTTGGTCAATAGCGACCGAGCTTTTTTTATACTTCATAACTTTACTTCGATTATTACACAATAATCAAGCATGAAAAGCGTTTTTAAATAAAAAATAATCGCGCATACTCAATTATGTATTTGAATACTCGATTAAATATAAAATATCTCTCATTCGTTTGTCTAGCGGCTATCATCACATCTTGCGGCGGCCCTAAGCTTTCTACTGCTGACGAGCAAATGGCTCGCGGTGAGTACTACGATGCATCTAAAACATATCGTAAAGTCTACAATAAACTCACTAAAAAAGAAGAGCGTAGCTTGCGCGGTGAAGTCGCATTTAAAATGGCTGAATGCCACAGAAAACTCAACCAAAGTGCGCGTGCAGCTGCAGCTTACCAAAATGCCATCAGATACGGATATCCCGACTCTACTGCGTATCTCCACCTTGGAGAGATGCAACAAGCTGAAGGAAAATATGCAGCAGCAGTAACAGCTTATGAGAAATATCTAGAATATTCACCTGGCGATGCTCAAGCAAAGAACGGATTAGACGGTTCTAAAATGGCCATGGCAAAATCAGGCAAAACTCGATACGTTGTAAAAAGTCCAAAGTTATTTAATTCACGACGTTCGGATTACGCTCCTATGTTTCTAGACAAAAGTTATGATCGACTATACTATACTTCCACTAACGAGAAAGTTACCGGCACGAAGCGTAGCGAAATAACCGGAATGAAAAACGGCGACATCTATTTTGCTACAAAAAACGAGCGTGGCGAATGGGAGAAGCCTGAAGCAGTTGAAGGAGAACTCAACACCGAATTAGATGAAGGGATCATTTCGTTTACATCTGACGGACAAACTATGTATCTAACTAAGGCGCGTCGTGAGCTAAATGCCAACACCGGAGTAGAAATATACACGTCTCAACGTTCTGATGCAAAATGGAGCGCCCCGGTGAAATTTGAAATCACCTCTGACACCCTATCCAGCTATGGCCATCCCGCAGTTTCACCCAATGGCACGTGGCTTTATTTCACTAGCGATATGCCTGGCGGCAGCGGCGGTAAAGACATCTGGAGAGTTAACCTAAAGGAGCGTGCCGGTTCATTGGAAAATCTCGGCGAGTGGATTAATACTCCCGGTGACGAGATGTTCCCATACATGAGAACAGACTCAATACTTTACTTCGCCTCAAATGGTCATCCCGGTTATGGCGGCCTTGATATTTTCAGAGCTGAAATGACTCCATCCGGAGGTTGGAGTGTAACAAATATGGGCTCTCCGGTAAATTCATCCGCAGATGATTTTGGCATCACTTTCGGTCCTGGCGAAAGCGGTTTCTTCAGCTCAAACCGAGGCGATGCTCGTGGTTATGACCATATTTTTTCTTTCGAACTACCCGATTTAAAAATCAATATTAACGGATGGGTTTTAGATAAAGACGAAGAACCGGTACCTAACGCAATTATACGTATCATCGGTAACGACGGTAGCAATCAAAAGCAAGTTGCAAAAAACGACGGTTCGTTTTCTTTCCCCCTGCAACGAGGAGTCGATTACGTCATGCTGGCCAGTGCGAAAGGCTATCTCAATGCTAAGCAAGAATTCACCAGCGATATCGCAGAAGAAGATGCAGAGTACGATGTTGACTTTATTCTCGCCTCTATCAACAAACCGGTTGTAGTTGATAACATTTTCTACGATTTCGACAAAGCATCATTACGTCCGGAATCTAAAACTGCACTCGATTCTCTAGCTCAAGTACTTCGCGATAACCCTAACGTGACAATAGAAATGGGTTCTCACACCGACCGCTGGGGCAGCGAGAAATACAATCTCGATTTATCGTCCCGTCGAGCTAAATCTGTAATAGACTATTTAATAAGTGTTGGAATTAGCACCGATAGACTACAAAGCCAAGGTTATGGAAAATCTAAGCCCAAAACCATAACTAAGAAATTAGCCCGCGAATATCCTCAATTTTCCGAAGGCGATGTTTTAACAGAAGATTATATTTCAAATCTCTCTGACGAAGACAAAGATATAGCAGATCAAATAAATCGACGCACCGAATTCCAAGTGCTGTCAATTGACTACCGAATGTATTAAACTATGGATTTTAGAACCGTCATAGAACCTCTACGAAATGTAAAAGCAATCAGTCACGACACACCAATTATGATGTTGGGATCGTGCTTCACTGACAATATTGGAATGTTATTAAAACGAGATGGTTTTAATGTAAGTGCTAATATGCTCGGAGTACTATACAATCCTATGTCAATTGCTCAAGTCATTAACCGAGCATTCAATAGACAACTGTATACAATTGACGATCTATACAAGCATGATGGCATTTGGCATTGCTTGGATTTTGAATCACGACGTCAAAATCATAATTACGAAGAGCTCCTAAATGAAATCAATCGCGATTTTACTGTTTTCATAGACGAGCTCAACAACTCTGAAGTATTAATTATTACATTTGGCACTGCTTGGATTTTCGATCATATAGCAACGAACAAGGTCGCCGGCAATTGCCACAAACTACCGGCTTCTGAATTCAAACGCAGACGACTGACCGTAAACGAAATCATAGATACGTGGAAACCCATTTGCAAGAACAAGCGGGTTATCTTCACTGTTAGCCCTATTAGACACTTAGCTGACGGACTCCACGGCAACCAGCTAAGTAAGGCAACTCTACTATTGGCCACCGAAAGCCTTGGCGAATACTTCCCCGCCTACGAAATTCTATATGATGACTTACGCGATTACCGTTTCTACGCTTCTGACATGAAACACCCGTCAGAAACAGCCGTAAACTACATATACGATATATTCGAACAAAGCTACTTTGATAAAGAAACTAAAATAAAAGCTCAAGAATGTCGACGCTTATATGCCCGACAAAATCATAGACCAATTTTATGAAACTTACATTAAGAGAACTCGCCGATGCAATCGGTGCACATATTATAGGTCCACATGAATGTGGTAATAAGGTTGTCTCTAGACCTCTTACTGATAGCCGCTCACTTACAAATCCTGAAGAAACCGTTTTTTTCGCGCTGCGCACTGCGGCAGGTGATGGTCATAACTATTTGAATCAATTGTACACGAAAGGCGTACGAGCATTTGTCGTCGACAAACAAACACATGAATTAGAAAACACTGACGCTACTCTTCTAATGGTGACAGACACCGCAGAAGCACTAGCAGCTTCCGGTTCATATATTCGAAGCAAGTTTAACAGCCCTATTATTGCTATCACCGGTAGCGAGGGAAAAACAACCATCAAAGAAGCACTAAACGCTGCACTTATAAGTAATGCCAATGTAATCCGAAGCCCTCGTAGCTGGAATTCACAAATCGGCGTCCCCCTCTCTCTTTGGCAGCTTGACAACAAATACAATCTGGCAATCATCGAAGCCGGCATCTCAAAAAAGGGAGAGATGCAACATTTGTCAGAAGAAATACGTGCAAATATCGGCATTTTCACTGCTCTTACTAATGAGCATGAACGTGGATTCGATTCTATCGAAGAAAAATGCCGAGAAAAAGCACTATTATTTAGTGAGTGCTCCGATATAATATACCCCGAAGACAATAAGATCATCAAGGAGACTCTCAACAGCATGTATGAACATAAAAAACTGCATCCTGTTAAAGGCACTCCTCTCGATTTCTGCAAAGCAATAGCATCAATATTAGGTAACGATATCTGCGCGCTCAATATTCCCGAGCAGCTTTCTACTCGCATTGACATAACAGATACGCCCGATAGTATCACGCTAGCGTACGACCACTTCACTTGCGACCTTCAAGGCATCGCTACTGCTCTTGATGTCGTTCGCAGACGCACTAAAGAACAACGCGAATTAATAGTAATACTCGGCGATCTACTCTGCAGTAAACAAACTGAAGAGTCTGTCTATGCGCAACTCGAACAAGTACTAACCACATACGGCGTAACCGGCATAATTTGCGCCGGCGCATCCATTAGCAAATACGTACACAAGTTCACTAATCACTTCACTCGTATTGAATATTTTAATGAGCCTGACGAAGTCGCAAAAAACTTCACCGAAGCAAATTTTTATGGCTCTACCATATATATATCTGGCAATAACAAGCAAAAATTCTCAGATATTTTGAGCTGGCTGAGCCGCAATCGACATATCACGCGCCTAGAAGTAAACCTAGACAGCCTAGCCCACAACTATCGCCACTACAGATCTCTTTTACCTACCTCAACCGGAATAATAGGCATGATTAAAGCTTCTGGATATGGATGCGGAGATCTCGAAGTCGCTCGCACTTTGCAAAGCCAGGGTGCAGACATGGTTGCCGTTGCCGTTGTAGACGAAGGTGTAACACTTCGCAAAGGGGGCATTACTATGCCAATACTCGTTCTCGACCCACTATGCGAGAATATGCGTGCCATTTTCGCGAACAATTTAGAAGCTACAATTATAGCTCCTGACGAAGAACTAATAAAACGACTCGAATATTGCGCAGATCTCGAAAACGTTACTACGTTCAACGTACACCTAAAACTCGATACAGGCATGCATCGTGTTGGCCTTACTGAAAACGACCTAGAGACATTCACTGAAATAATGAAACGCCATCCGCGAATGCATATAGCCTCTATTTTCAGTCACCTAGCCACTGCCGACTGCCTTGACAAAGACACATACACAGAAATGCAATTAAGCAATTTTGATCGTATGAGCAACTATATAATAGCACACGCACCCTACCCGATAAAACGACATATTCTTAATACTGCAGGCATTACCCGCTACGGTAAAACTCATGTATACGATATGGCTAGATTAGGCATTGGATTATATGGCATCTCCCCTCTCAATGCCGAAGATGCTCGCATGTTAAAGCCAGTAGCTAGACTTGTTACACGAATCATAGCCATTCGCCAATGCGACGCCACTCAAACCGTTGGATATAGCTGCCGAGGT
Source organism: uncultured Bacteroides sp. (assembly GCA_964544895.1). Classification (GTDB taxonomy): domain Bacteria; phylum Bacteroidota; class Bacteroidia; order Bacteroidales; family Muribaculaceae; genus CAG-873. Next base: position 5,027 of record CAZJEA010000114.1, read on the forward strand.
GTTCTCAACCGACCTTCGGTAATAGCAACCCTCCCCATTGGATATGCTGATGGCATCGACCGCAAACTCGGCAACAGAAATGCCTATTTCCTTGTTAATGGCACCAAATGCCCCACAATCGGCAATATCTGCATGGACCTTTGCATGATAGACATTACCGATTGTAAAGACATCGGAGACGGCACTGTTGAAATATTTGGCATTGATGCACCTATAGAGCGTCTGGCTAATACCCTCGACACAATTCCATACGAAGTCTTAACGTCAGTTTCTCCGCGAGTAAAACGAGTTTATTATCGCGAATAATGCATCTGCATCTTTTTTAGATAAAAAATTATAAAAACCTCCGCGATAGACTCTATATGTCAGCAAAATTTCATAAATTTGCATATTGATTAATTTTATTTTTGAAAGCATTAGAATGCAGAAATTCTTCTTATACACTTTATTGCTTGTTGTGTGCTCGTCATGCGGCGAGTACGCTCGTGTGCAAAAAAGCAACGACTTTGAATATAAATACGACTATGCAAAACGAGCATACGACCAAGGCAAATACCAACAAGCATCTACCCTCTTTAAAGACTGTTCTACTGTATTTAAAGGCTCTGATAAAGCTGAAGAGTGTATGTACCTATTGGCAATGAGCCATTACGAAAACAAAGATTATGTAACCTCTGGCCCATATTTCCAAACATATTATAGCCGTTACCCAAAAGGAAAATACACTGAGCCCGCTCGCTTTTATTGCGGATATGGTTACTATCTCGACTCTCCCGACCCTCAGCTAGACCAATCTTTAACCCTGAAGGCCATCGAAGAGCTACAAGCCTTTTTAGATTATTATCCTCGTAGCGACAAAGTCGCTATTGCTCAAAACGCAATTTTTGAGCTTCAAGATAAACTAACGCTTAAGCAGCTTCAAAATGCTCAGCTTTATTACAATCTTGGCAACTATCTCGGCAATAATTACGAAAGCGCTGTAATTGTTGCTAAAAATGCAATTAAGAACTATCCGTATTCAAAATACAAAGAAGACCTCGAATTGCTCGTCCTTAAAGCACGCTATCAAGAAGCTGACATGAGCGTCGATGAGCGCAAGGCCGATCGCTTTCGCGAAGTTGTAGACGAATATTATAGCTTCATTAATAACTATCCCGATAGCCCTAACCGTAATGAGGCAGAAAACATCTACAAAATCGCTCAAAAATACGTACACGATTAATTTAAACAACGATAAAATACAACATAAAAATTACTTATTACATAAGTAGATATGGATTATAAGAAAACAAACGCTCCGCTCAATACTGTCACCCGCGACATGATTGAGCTTTCAGAAGAAACCGGTAACGTTTACGAAACTGTTTGCATCATCGCTAAACGCGCTAACCAAATCGGTCTCGAGATGAAACATGATCTTGAAAAGAAACTTCAAGAATTTGCGTCTCTAAATGACAATTTAGAAGAAATCTCTGAAAACCGTGAGCAAATTGAAATTTCACGTTACTACGAGAAACTCCCTAAACCAACTCTGATTGCTACTCAAGAGTACATCGACCATAAGTTGTACTATCGCAATCCTGTGACTGACAAACCTAATCTCGACTAATTGTCAAGATTTACCACTCAAAGCTATGAAATAACAAAAATATTTCGTAACTTTGCATCCGCAAACGCTGATATAGCACTTTCGCGCTACATCAACTATAATAATTTTTATTCCTAACAACAAAAAATTTCAAAAGAATGTACTTGAATTCTGACGAAAAAGTAGAGATCTTCGAGAAATACGGTAAGGGCAAGACTGACA
>CAZJEA010000115.1:0-6818 GCA_964544895.1 uncultured Bacteroides sp.
CGTGGGGGTCGCGGTCGAGAGTGAGCTGGATTGCAACACCTTCAGGAAGAGCAGCGAATGTTTCAGCGTTTTCTTTGCTGATGTGCTCAATGATGTATTGACGTTTAGCAGCGCGTTCAACTTTAGCGTAAGCTTCGTTGTTTGCTTCAACAGCGAGGTATTCGTTAAGTTCGGCAATGAGTTTTTTCATTGCGGGGATGAATTCGATAAGACCTTCAGGGATGAGGACAGTACCGAAGTTGTTACCGTTAGCAGCACGAGCAGCAACGATGTTAGCGATGTTGTTAACAACGTCTTGGAGAGTGAGGTTTTTAGCTTCAACTTCTTCGCTAATGATGCAGACGTTAGGTTGGCATTGGAGAGCGCATTCGAGAGCGATGTGGCTAGCAGAACGGCCCATGAGTTTGATGAAGTGCCAATATTTTTTAGCAGAGTTACAGTCGCGTTGGATGTTACCGATAACTTCGCTGTAAACTTTAGTAGCAGTGTCGAAACCGAAAGAAGTTTCGATGAGACCATTTTTGAGGTCACCGTCGATGGTTTTGGGGCAACCGATAACTTGTACGCCGGCATTGTTAGCTTTGTAGTATTCAGCAAGAACAGCAGCGTTAGTGTTAGAGTCGTCACCACCAATGATAACAAGAGCTTTGATGTTTAATTCTTTGAGGATTTCCAATCCTTTGTCGAATTGCTCAACTTCTTCGAGTTTTGTACGACCAGAACCGATGATATCGAAACCGCCGGTGTTGCGATATTCGTCGATGATGTCAGCAGTTAGTTCAACGTATTTGTGGTCAACGAGACCGCCGGGGCCCATGATGAAGCCAAAGAGACGGCTGTCGCGGTGAATTTTCTTAATACCGTCGAAAAGACCAGAGATTACGTTGTGTCCGCCGGGAGCTTGGCCACCAGAGAGGATAACACCAACGTTGATGGGCTTACCAGCTGCGGGAGCTGAATTTTTTTCGAAACGAAGTTCGGGAAGACCGTAAGTAGTGGGGAAGAGTTTTTTGATTTCTTCTTGGTCAGCGACAGATTGAGTAGGGTCGCCGGCAACTGCTTTAACCGCACCGGTCAAAACGATGGGAAGCTTGGGCTGATAAGCAGCACGAGCTTGCTGAAGAGCGCTCTTTTTCATTTTATTGAATTATAATTAGTATATACGATTAATTACTTGTGTTTTCTTTTTTACCTACTGGGGCATGAGGCATGCCTTACGAGTGCAAAATTACAAAAAAAACGAATATTATGGAATTTTATCCGTAATATAATTGTGCCTATACAATGTAAAAACACACTATTGCGGCAGTATGTTTAGTTAAAAATGTTAAACATGGCTACCTGCGGTGACAATGCGCATATCATCGGGGTTTAGATATTTTGATGCTATGTGCATGATGCGTTCAGGTGTTAAACTGTTTATGCATTTAAATTGCGAGTCGAAATAATCGGCGGGTGTGCCAACAAGTAGCTGATTTTGATAGTAGTCGCTTATAGAGAATGGAGAGTCGAGGGTTGCGGCTAAATTTGATGTGACAAAACGTTTAAGTCGTGTTAGCTCGTCAATGGGCATGGGCTGAGAAGCTAAAACTTGAAGTTCATGTCTGATTTCGTCAATTACTTGTTGGGTGTTGCCAATAGCATATTGAGCATTTATTTGAGCGTGAGCACCTTCTTGCATACCCAAAAGAGAAGCAGATATGCCGTATGTTAATCCTTTTTCTTCGCGAATGTTGCTCATTAAGCGGCTACCAAAATATCCGCCAAGACCAATGATGGCTAGACGCAAATCAATGTAGTCGGGGTTGTTGCGGCTAGGTGTAGGAATTGAAGCCGAAAGCGAATTTTGTAGAGAACCCGGTACGTCAATATGAATAGTTTGAGCCGGCTCGGGGTTCATGTTTACGAGCTGAAATTTGTGCAATTCGGTCTCGTTTGGACGTATTTTTTCGCAGAAATTGCGGAGAGCACTATGAAGAGACTCGTCAATTTGACCTCCAACAAAAACATGAATGTCGCTATGTTTTGTGCCTCTATTGTAAGCGCTAATAATGTCGGAATAGCTAACGTTGTTTATCTGATCTACGGTGTCAGTATTGAGATATGGATGCTTGTAGCCGTTTATCAGTTCGCATGCACGCTCTTGTGACAACACAGAAACTTTGCTTAATTGTAATTCGCGACGTCGCGCAGCTTTTGTGCGGAGCGCTTCAAATGCTTTCTCCGGCAGAGATGCGTTGCAAAAGATGTCGGAGAGTATATCAAGTAAATGTGGGGTGGTGTGATTGAGGCTTATGAGATCAATCAAAGAGTAATTGTCGGCACTACGAGCGCGTAACCATGCGCCGTTAAAGTCAATAGTTTCTGCCAGCGTAGCACCGTCAATGTTAGAAGAGCCTTCGCGTATTAACTCCGGAATAAATCCGGCAATGGCGGCGCATCCATCGTAAGCGCCCATAGAGTTGCCATAATTCCAAAGCAAGCATACTCTATTAACCGGAAGAGTGCCGTTGTCGACTATATGCAAAGTTACGCCCCCGGGAGTCTTTTCAATAGATTCTCCCGGGATTGAGAGGTGCTCAAATGTGCCGGTTTTTGGAGGAATGGTTCTGTCAAGCATTCTTATTGATGTTAGCTAGATATTTCTCAGCAGCTTCAAGGTCAGCCGGAGTGTCAATGCCAATAGTATTTTTGTCAGTGATGGCTACCTTTATATTATAACCATTTTGTAACCATCTCAGTTGCTCGAGAGACTCGGCAATTTCAAAAGATGATTGTGGTATTTTGCTAATTTCTTCGAGTACGTTTGCACGATAAGCATAAATGCCAACATGAGTGTGAAAATCGGTATGGTCAAGCCATTCTTGCCATTTGTAATTCCGCACGTATGGGATTATTGAGCGTGAGAAATAGAGCGCACTACCATCGTTGCGGAATGTGACTTTTACAACGTTAGGGTCAAATAACGCTTCAAAGCCGGCAGCCGGGTCGAAATGACGAGCGAGAGTGGCGATGTCGGTTTCACTTGAGTCGAAGCAAGATTTGAGCGCCTCAATTTGTGAGGGGTCAATGAATGGCTCGTCACCTTGTATGTTGATTACAACGTCAGCGTCAGATTTTAAGTTTAGATATGCTTCGCGGCAGCGATCGGTGCCGCTGCGGTGCTCGGTAGAAGTCATGACAACTTTACCGCCGAAACCGATAACAGTGTCGTAAATGCGTTGGTCGTCAGTGGCTACTACGGTTTCATCTAATACATCTTTAACGCGAGTGTAAACACGTTCAATAACAGTTTTACCGCCAAGCAAAGCCAATGGTTTGCCGGGAAAGCGGGTTGACGCATATCGCGCCGGTATAATTCCGATAAACTTACTCATAGTTTTATATATCGTAGTTTTTTATTTTAGACTTTGTTTGTGTTTTTTGCCGAAATAGGTAGGTAATAGCATGCTACCCAAAACGATGTAGATGTAGTAGCTTACGATGCGCCAAGCTAAAGCTAATATTGCAGCTAAAGATGCTACTGGTAATAAATCACCGTAATATTCGGTGAAAAGCCATTCGCTAATGCCGCTGCCACCGGGCGTAGGAGAAATCATGAGTATCACCCAGACGACGAATTGTCTGCCAAAGATAAGTAAAGCCGACGCATTGGGGGCAAATCCCCAAAGAAGAGCATTTACGACAAGATACCTGGAGAACCAAGAAAGAGTTGTCGCTCCAAAAACGTTCAGCCACCAGCGCTTTGTGCTTTTGCGCAAGTCTTTTGATGCGTAGATCATGTTGTTAGCTGTGCTAAATGCATCTTTACGCCAACGACGCAGAAATTTAAGCATGAAAAGACGCTTTATGAAATGCGCAACCGGTTTGGGCTTTACGATGATGCCCATAAATAATATGGCTGTCCAAATAACAATGCCGGCATACACTAGCCAGAAAACAATTTGAATGCTGTTGCTGAGCGTATTCCCGCTAGCAGTGGCAAAAAGATCGTTGATGGGTAGTGCAAGCATTATTATTGGGCAGAAAACGACAAAGAACAACTCATCGAGAAATAGAGTGGTGAGGGTTAGCGTTGTTGCTCTGCCCAACGACACCTTTTCGCGATTTAGATAAAATATGGCAAAAGCGCTACCACCCATAGCAGAAGGAGTGATAGCCGAAGTGAAAGCGCACATTAGATCTACACGTAAAGCACGAGCCCACGTAAGGGTGGGGGCTGCAATTGTGTGAAATCTCCATGTAAGTCCAAAATCACGACCGGCCATAAATACCCAAGCTAATAAAAATCCGACAATCATACGCCCATTAATAGTAATGTCAGCCAAATTGGTAGACTTAAATTCGTCATGGAATAGCCATAAGGTTACGGCCAAGCCAATAGCTATTGGAATTAAGGAGCGTAGGATTAGATTGACAGATTTTTTAGCCATATCTATTGCATTAATGCAGTTATGAGTTGAGCAACAGCGTTCGTAGGATCGTTGTCGGCAATAAGTTTCTTGCCTGTTGCAACACCGCTAACACCGGTAGCTCTAATGTTGGCGATATCCAAACAATTGAAATCGCCGGTTATTACGATTGGAATATTGCAATTTAGAGACCGTACGGTGTCAACTATTTCTTTAGCGTCAGACATTGACAATTCGGGAGCTATCGCTACGTAGTCAATGTCGAGTTTTGCTAATGTGGGTATGCCTTGAGCAGATACGACGTTGATGCCGATAATGGCTTCTGCGCCAAAATCTTGACGTAGCTGGCGAGCATTTGCACTAGTGTTGGTGAGATGCACACCGTGTACACCTTTTTCTTTGGCTATTTCGGGATGATCTTCAAGCATAAGTATTGTACCTGATTCGCGACATATTGGTATAATTTCAGTTAAGATGTCGCGTACTTCATCGTCGCTATTATTTGGCAAATGAAGTTGTATCCATGTGCAACCGCCTTGTATAGCTAAGTTTATTTGCTCGGCAATTGAATATTTGCTGTTTTGTTCGGCTATAAATTGAAGCATAGACTATCGCTGTAAAAAATAGTGATGTGCAAAGTTAATGATTTTTTCTTGATACTCCAATGCCAAACAAAGCATAGTCATATAAGATGGGATCGTCGGGATTGAATGAACGGAGAGTCTCCGTAAGCTCGAGCACGGAGCGACGATCGTTTGCCTTGCGATTTAGAAGACCTAATTCTCGCGAGACATTGCCAACATGAACGTCAAGAGGGATGAACAGTTGAGAAGGTTTTAGCACTTTCCAAATGCCTAAATCCACAATGCCGTCGTTGCGCACTAGCCAGCGTAGAGCCATGTTTACACGTTTAAGAGCTGTTGTCTCCAGATTTAGAGGAAGGCATCGGCTATCGGCTTCACCGTTGTTTGCCTTGGCAAGTTCTGCGTTAAGGGCTTCTACAAAGTGCCATGACGGAAGTTCAGCCGTTGATGCGCCGCAAGCCTTTACGAAATCTTCGAGCGTGGAGTGTTTTGCGTATATTGCATTTAAACCGCGCAGGTAGTGACGTAGGTTTTTAGCAAAGAATGTGCGGTGTATGTTCATGTCCGGCAGATCTTCGTAGCCTTTATCTTTGACATATTTATACGGTTGCCAATCCATAAGCTCAAACATGCGTGAACAGTCGCGGCAAATCATGGTGCGATTGCCCCATGCTAAAGTTGCGCTTAGTAGCGCTGCAATTTCTATGTCTTGCTGAGCCTCGAATTTGCGAGGGAATTGCACCGGGTCGGCACTTATGAAGTCGGTTGAGTTTATGCGATTTGCTTCAAAATCTAGTAGCTCTTTGAGCGAATCGTAATCGATGTGTTCGGTGTTATCAGTCATGGTTAAAAGTTATATATAAAAAGAAGAAGCGTCAAACTTGCGTCTGACGCTTCGCTGGGTGAACAGTGGGGGTCGAACCCACGACCTTCGGAACCACAATCCGACGCTCTAACCAACTGAGCTATGCTCACCATTTGTTTTGTTTGCTTGTCATTTCTGATTTGCTCTGCAAAGGTACGACGTTTTTTTGAAACAGCCAAATATTTGCAGCACTTTTTTTGCTAATTTTGCCCGAATGAAATGCGAATGTTAATTATGATGTTGATTGTCAGTAACTAAACTGTAATATTTTTTTGATCGATTATTTTCGCGATTGGCGATAATTATTTTGATCTAGGCACATTCGTATTGTGTCGGTTGAAAATTGATGTTGCTGAAGCTATGAATGCACGGCACTGAGAAGCCCACGCTGTACCAACAGTGGCGTTGATGTCAGTGTCGGTATCAATGAATTTAACTTTGTATTGCGATCCCGGGATAGTGAAAAATAATCTGTAGCTGGCATAGTCAACGTATGCTTTACCTTTTTTATCGCGTTTGAGAATGACTTTTACGGCTGCACCGCCACGAGTGTCGCGAGTGCGCATGCCGGAAATGAAATTGCCCATTGAGTAGACAACAAGTTTGTTGTTTTTGAAATGCATGGGCTGAATGACGTGTGGATGTCCGCCAATTATGAGATCTACGCCTTCTTTAAAAAGAAAATTTGCGAGAGAACGTTGTTCGGCATTTTCTGTTAGTTGATATTCTACGCCCCAATGAGGCATTACTGCAATAATTTCAGCTCCGGCTTTTCGTGCGGCAGAGATGTCTGCTTTAATCTTATTGCGGTTTATGTAGTCAACTATCACATTTCCTTGCACGGAAATGCCGTTGGTGCCGTAGGTGTAATTTAAAAAGGCAACGCGGAAACCGTTTATGTTTTTAATTAGTGGTAGTTGCTGCGCGCGTTTTGAGCTATTTAGGTAGGTGCCGATG